>JAQUHG010000067.1 GCA_028683735.1 Tolumonas sp.
GGCAATAGAATCGCAAATTCCTCGCCGCCCACACGACCAATGATATCGACGACCCGTAACGTGTCTTGGCATACGGTCGCCAGCTTCTGAAGAACAATATCACCGACCTTGTGGCCATAGGTATCGTTGATTTTTTTGAAATGATCAACATCCAGCATGAAGATAGATAGTTCGCCGCCGTAGCGTACCACACGCGTTAGTTCGTGTTCGGCCTGCTGCATAAAATGGCCACGATTATTAAAACCAGTCAGGTGGTCTGTGTGTGCCTGGCGCACCAGTTCACACTCAATCACTTTTTGAGCGGTAATATCGGTGTGAATACCACTCATTCTGAGCGGTTGGTGTTCTGGCGTCCATGCTGTAAATTTGCCGATTGAACGGATCCAAACCCATTCACCGTCCTTTTTTTGTCGCCGATATTCCATAATCAGTGGCTCACCATTTGCCATGGATTTATGGTAAGTCGTCATCACGAGCTGCCGATCTTCAGGATGAATGCCCGTTTCCCAAACTTGTAAGTCGCTGCTGAATTCATCAGGCTCATAACCGAGGATTTTGGCATATTCAGGGCTGACAGAAACGACGCCAGTCTGGACGTTGATGTCGAACCAGCCCTGATTTGCCGCACTCAGCGCCAGTCGCAACCGTTCTTCGCTTTCTCTGAGAATGCCTTGAGTATGCGTCAGGCGGCGATTGAGGCGCTGCAGGGAATAGGTGATGGCAGAAACCACAGTCAATATGATCAAAACGGCGATCAGTAGCGGCACGACCCATTGTGGAACGCGCTTAGGGCTTGGATCATAAATGAAACCATCCAGCTGATAACCCGGCTTGATCAACCCGGCTTTGGCAAAGGTATCAGCCATGTGCTGCCAGCGTCCCACGTTCATATGACCAATATCGATCAGATCGGGAAAAATCAGTTTGCGCATCTCAGCGGCTTCAAACTCCAGATGTTTCCTCGTCTTCTCGACATGGTATTTATCGATCAGCAGCGTGATGATTTCGTCCGGGTGATCCATCGCGTAGCGCCAGCCTTTGAGCGTGGCGCGACGCATCGCTGCGACGCGTTTGGGATGATCGCGCAATTCTGCTTCTGAGGTGAACAAAATATCGCTGTAGAAATCGATACGATAAGTGGAGGGATCAATGATGTTGTAGGCGATATTATGTTGTTTGAGGAAATAAGGCTCATTCGTGATGTAGGAATTAAAGGCATCGACCTTGCCGGAGATCAGGTCGTTGATATTATAGCTGCTGGGTATAATGTTGACTTGCGAAAGTGAGACACCCTCACTCATGAACATGCTCAGAAAATCAGCATCTTCCGTCATGTTCATCAGCATGACTTTCTTGCCCATCAGGTCGTGCACAGACTCAATACCCGAATCTTGACGTGTCAATAATACCGAAGGTGAATGTTGGAATATCGCGGCAAGCGCCACGAGTGGTTTGCCTAACAGACGTTGATACAGAATTTCACTATTGCCTTCCGCATATTGGGCGTGACCAGCCAGCACTTCAGGCACCGGTTGATGTGCCGGATCTCCGGCGTGGATGCGAACGGCTAAACCCTCTTCCTTATAAAACCCTTTTTCAACGGCGGCATAGTAACCTGCAAACTGGAATTGGTGGTGCCAGCGCAATTGCATGTCGACAACATCGGCGGCATGCGCGTGTCCTGTGATGACGATTGCCGTACAAATGAGCACGAGCATGCGCAAAACAGCGCTCGGACTGGCAAGCCCGATGCTTGTATATGATTTGCTCATCCAACGTTGATAACGGCTTATGTCGAACACTATGTTTCCCTATCCAGAGGGGTTGGTACCGAAATATGAGGTTAATAGATACAGATTACACCACGGCGGCAATACACACATATATTAGCTACTGATTCGATTAACTGTAGTCAATCGAGCTAAATATCGGTGATGTTGTCTATTTTCAAATCACTTCCTTTTTCCATCAGCTGGCGTTATAAATGCGCCGTTGTAACTACCGGAGTGTGACGTGAATCCCATTTTAACCAGTATGCTGTTGCTGATGTGCAGCAACGTATTTATGACCTTCGCCTGGTACGGTCATTTGAAAGATATGAGTAGTAAGCCATGGATCATTGCAGCCATCATTAGTTGGGGCATTGCGCTGTTTGAATATCTGCTGCAAGTGCCAGCCAACCGAATTGGCCACACCGCACTGAGTGTGGGGCAGCTGAAAATCATGCAGGAAGTGATCGCATTGGCAGTGTTTGTGCCGTTTTCGGTGTTGTACCTGAAAGAAGAGATCAAACTCGATTATCTCTGGGCAGCCCTGTGTATGTTGGGGGCGGTATTTTTCATCTTCCGTGAAAAAATTATGTCGATGGTGTAAATGACATCATGATTAGGCGTCTTGTTGGTCGCCTGTCCAAGCATTGCTGTTTACTGTGCTAGTGGCATGGTGCGCACGATGGGGGCGCGCACCATGCTGAACGATAACAGCGCTGTCTGTCACCAGACCGGCCAATATGCTTAATCTAGAAAATCATCTATCTGCTTTTTATCGTAATGCGCCAATGCCTGCCAAGGCTGGGTAGTAGTGGTGTTATCAATATCAATTTGCATCTTGTAATAGCTGAAACCATTTTTGGCTTTCTTCTCCAGCACCAGCGGTATCTGCAAGGTGTCTGACCATAACAGCGTCAGTTCGTCGTCAGCATTATCTTGCTTATACCAGCGACTGCCCGCGGGTGCAGCTTTTGTCAGTGGGGTCATTTTTTTCAGCGATGCCGGTTTAAATATATGCGCATGTAGCATCCAGTCGGGGACGAACTTCACTTGTCCGTATTCAACCGGTGGGTAATACACTATGGCTTTATGCACAGGGTCAACATAGTTCAGCGTCAATGAGCCGTCATTGTTGTGAGTGACCCATTGGGCTGCCGTTTGATAGCTAAAATGTTCGTGTGGTGTTTGCCGTTCTTCGTGTTCATGTTGTTCAGTGGCCGCACGCATGGCATCAGGAATTAATCGTTCGCTCCAGATGTTTTGACCATTTCTGATCCAGCGGTCTTGATAATTCAGGGTTTTTATCACCCCTTCTTCGGTGGTTTCTGTTGCTGTGTAGTGAATAATGGCATTAATCGGCGGCAGTTCGCTGGCGTGTGCTATGGCGGTGACGCTGGTTAATCCTAAAATCAGGAAAAGGAAACGCATGTTGAGGTCCTTGTTTTGTCGATGCGAGGTGATGTGCGTATCACATCACCTCGATACAGCAGCAGTGGATTAATAACCGGCAGCGTCTTTTACTAACGAGAAGACGGCGGTGTTCTCCATGGTGCCTTTGAACTTATCCGCACCGAGACCATCAGCGAACAGCATGACATCGCCGCCACCATGGGTTTCTGATGCCAGACGAACACCAGCTTCTTGTAAGTAATCATCGGCTTGCACCTGATCACTGGTCAGGTCAGGGCGCGTACCCTGACGGTTACTGCCATTACCAAATACTAATGTGGTAAACGGGCGACCATTTACATCAGTGCTCTGATTGCCATTTTTGTCAGTGACCAGACCTAAAATCGGGTTCCCTTTGGCGGAATAACCGTTAATGGTCATGGTGTGATCATGGTCAGCGGTGACAACCACTAATGTGTCGGTTAAATCCACTTTAGCGAGGGCTGCTTTGATGGCGTTATCGAACGCAATGGTGTCTTCCAGTGCGCGTTTGGCGTTGGTGCCATGCAGCGCGTGGTCGATGCGTCCGCCTTCCACCATCAAAAAATAGCCTTTGTCGTGTTTTGATAATACATCAATGGCTTTACTGGTCATCTCAGCCAAAGAGGGCTGTGTGGTGGCGCTGTCGGCAGCCCGATCGAGCTCATAAGCCATGTGTGATGTTGGGGTGAATAAACCAATCATTTTACTGATTTTACTGCTGTCAATGGCGGCGAGGTCGGTTTTATTGGTGACATAGGAATAACCATCAGTTTGCAATTCCGCGGTCAGATCGCGTCCGTCTGCTCTGCCTTTGGTGTTGGTTGGTGAATAAGGGGTCCAATGGTTTGCCCCGCCGCCCATTAATACATCCACACCATCACCCAATGCGCTGTTAAAGCCGACACCACCAGGCACGGCTTGAGCTGCAATCTCATATTGAGTATCGCGATGACAAATATGAGCATAGGTTGCCGCAGGGGTGGCATGTGTCAGTTCGGTCGTGGTGATCGATCCTGTGCCTTTACCTTGTGCTTTAGCCAGCTCCAGCAAAGTGGTTGCTGCTGTGCCATTACCGGTTGTGCAGTTGTTAACGGTTTTATTACCGTTGCTGTCTTTGCTTGGTGCAACCGCCTGCGTGTCTGAACTCATGGAAATAACTTCATTGTTCATCTTCACCCCTGTCATGTAAGCCGACATAGACGGTGCGGAGTCAGTAGTTTGTGCATCGTTGGAATAGGTTTTGATACGCGCGGTGTGTGGTAATTCCTGCATCTGCAAGTTACCTGCTTCACCGTATTTGTAGATCCGCGCAGCGGTCAGAGTAGCTGGCCCCATACCATCACCTAAGAAGAAGATAACGTTTTTAGCGGGGGCTGCATAAGTCATGGAGCTGGATAAAGCCGCTGCGATCGCACAGCTTAATAATACGGGTTTTAACATGATTCTCTCCTGACGATCTGATTACAGGCCGGCGATAGTTTTGACTTTGTCGAAGACGGTAGTGTTTTCAATCACACCATGGAAATTGCTGGCACCCATGCCTGTGGCACCAAGGAAGACATCGGTGCCGCCATGCGTTTCACTACCAGGAGTGCCGACTTCCACAACCACTTCCTGACGATAATCATCCGCAGAGACAGTGTCATCAGTCAGTGCTGCAACGGTGTTACGTGCGCCATCGACACGATTTGAGCCATTACCAAAGCCAATAATGGAATACGGAACGCCATCCGCATCCAAAGTAGCTTCGCCCATCGCGCTACCGGAATAGTTTTTTACTAAACCTAAAACACCTGCTTGTGAGTCGGTGGTTTTGCCGGTGCGCTGGGCATATCCGTTTAATACCAGGGTGTGATCATGATCGGCTGTAACTACAATCAAGGTGTTTTTCAAGCCAGGGTCGATGGTTTTCATTTTTGTAATTGCGGCCGCAATGGCATTGTCAAATGCGACGGTGTCTTGCAGCGCGCGTTTGGCGTTGGTGTCGTGCAGCGCATGATCGATACGGCCACCTTCTACCATCAGAAAAAAGCCATTTTTATTTTGCTTGAGCACATCAATCGCTTTGTCGGTCATCTCGGTCAGCGATGGTTCCGTGGAGGCGCTGTCTTTCTGGCGATCTAAGTCATAAGACAGATGGCTATTGTTGAATAAACCGATCAATTTTTTGCTGTTATCAGCGGCTGCTAGCTCAGTTTTGGTACCAGCATAGGTATAACCCTGCGTTTTTAACTCGGCGATCAGGTCGCGGCCATCACTACGGCCACCACTTAAGTTAGCGGCTGAGAAAAATTGCTTACGACCACCACCGAGAATGACATCAATGCCATCGTTTAATTTACTGTTGAAGCCGGCTCCTTTGGGTACGGCTTGCGCGGCAATATCGTTTTCCAGATCACGGTTACAGATATGCGCATAAGTCGCGGCAGGGGTTGCATGAGTGACACGAGTGGTCGTGACGACACCGGTACCCCAGCTTTTTGCTTTGGCCAGTTCAAGTAAGGTGGTCATCGCGCTGCCTTTACTGGTGCTACAGTCAGCTTCTTGTGTGGCTTTCGCGTTCATCGAGATAACGCCGTTATTACTTTTCACGCCGGTCATATAGGCAGACATCGATGGTGCTGAGTCGGTAACTTGTGAGTCGTTGGAATAAGTTTTGATAAACGCGGTTTCTGGTAAGGAATCGATGGTGGTATTGCCGTCTTCCCCAACCGAATAGATCCGTGCTGCAGTCAAGGTGGTGATACCCATTCCATCACCTAAAAAGAACAATACATGTTTTGGCGTTGTTTCAGTGGTGCTGGTGTTGGAATTACTGCCGCTGTCGAGATTACAGGCGGTTAATAAACAGCTGGCAGTGAGAAAAATGGCCAGCGAAGTCGTTTTGTCCATGGCTCTGAGCTCCGTTATTAAAATATCTCAATAATGTTAAAAAATGTTAATTACAGTCTGGTTGCAGTTTTATGATGGTTTGTAATGAGTCTTTGTTTTGGCTGCGGTATTCTGGCGTTCCTATGAAAAATCATTCGATGATGTCAATTGCATCATCATTGGGGTGCCAACCATGTCTTGTTTGTCCCATGTACCTGTAAAAACATTGATATTGAGTTTGCTGGTGTTACCAGCTCTTGCCGCAGAGAGTCATTTCCCTCAGTTTCTCAGCTCTAAAATGCCTTATGTGGCACCGCAGTCATTGGTCGATTATCAAACGCCGCCTACCGGTTATCAGTTGGTGTTTACCGAGTTATTAGCGCGCCATGGTGCACGCACGATGACGGGGGGGAAAAGTGATGTGCGGAGTTATCAGCTCTGGCAGCAGGCACAAAAAAGTGGTGCGTTAACGGCGCTGGGTAAAACGCTGGGGCCGCAGCTGGCAGCGATGATCAAAGCCAATCAGGCGTTAGGTTATGGTCAACTGACGCAATTAGGGCGTGAAGAACAGCAACAGCTGGCGTCCCGGCTCGTTTTACGTGATCAGTCGTTATTTCAACAAGCCATCGCTCAGGGTCGGAAAATCAGTGTGCAAAGTTCCGGCAAGGGGCGGGCAGTCGATAGCGCGGAAAACTTTGTGCTCGGTCTCAAGCAAACGCAACCCGCATTAACGTCGTTATTGCTGCCCGCAGCGGCTAATCCGATACAGCTCTATTTTCATAAAAACGACAGCAGTAAACCTTATCGTGACTATCTGAAAAAAGATGCTCAGCTCAAGGCAACACTGGCTGCGATCAAAGCGCAGGCACAAAGTCAGCAAATGGCCCGGCAGGTATTAGAACGTATTTACACGGAGCAATTTATCGATCAGTTAGGAAGCGGCGAGTTACCGACGCCGTTAGATGCTGCGCAAAGGCTGTATGATCTGTATGCGATTGCGCCCGGTATGCAATATGAAGGTCAGTGGCAATTCAGCCAGTTTATGCCGGCAGAGGCGGCGAAATGGTTTGCGTATCTCAATGATGCGGAAGACTTTTATCAAAAAGGCCCCGCCTTTCAGGGGCAGGATATTACCTATCGCATGGCACAAGTGCTGGTGGATGATTTCTTTAACAGCATCAAACAGCTGCAGGGAAATGTGTCGCCTTTGGCGGCCAAACTGCGCTTCAGCCATGCCGAAGTGGTGATCCCGTTCGTCACTTTGTTACAGCTGCCCGGTAGCAATCAGGCGGTGACCGCTGAGCAGCCTTATCGTTATGACAACAATCCGTGGCGGGGTGAAACTATCGCGCCGATGGCTGCCAATATTCAGTGGGATGTCTACCGGGATGCGCACCAGCACTATTTGGTAAAAATGTTGTATAACGAGCGGGAAACACGTTTTAAGACCGATTGTCAGCCCATAAAAGCCGGTAGCTTTTATTATGCTTTCAGTGAATTGCTGCGCTGTTATTATCAGCAATAATCATAATTGCCGGGTTAAGATTTTGATCTGTCGTATCGCCTGTCTGGTGTCCATTCCGGCATAACGTGCGGCCAGATAGTGTGTTGTCAGTTGTTGCATGATGGCAGCAGCCGGATGATTGGCGGCCTGCAACCGCTGCATAAATGCTTGTGGTGTTTCATCATTTTGGCGCATAAAACCACGCTGTGTTAAGCGTCGGCAGGCCTGTAAATAGGCCATCACCAAGGGATCTTGTTTTATCCGCTGCCTTGCCAGCCAATTGATACCGAGCGCCAACCCGATCACCAAAAACAACCCACCGAGCATGGCGAACAGACGCCCCCAGATGTTATTACCAAACAGATCGCGTAGCAGTTGTTCCTGCGACTGGTTGTTGTAATTCAGCACCCACGATGTCCAGCGATAGTCGATAGCGGCCAGATATTGATGCAGTTGGGCAAAAAACAGCAGGTTGCGGTAACTGGTCAGACTGAACGGATCGCGCAGGCGGGTTTCTTCCGCCGGCAGAATGTCGTCGATGCTGCGGCTGAGGCGATCGGGTGCCACCATCAGCGTGGGGTCAAAGCGCTGCCAACGATGGTCGAGCCAGACTTCCGACCAGGCATGGGCATCAAACTGATACAGGCTGAGATAGTTGCCATCGGCATGATATTCCCCACCTAAATAGCCGGTTACCATCCGCGCCGGAATGCCCGCCGCACGCATTAGAAAGGTAAAACTGCTGGCAAAGTGGGCGCAAAAACCACGGCGGCTACCAAACATAAAATCATCGATCTGATCGCTGCCTTGCAGTGTGGGCGGCTCTAACGTGTAGCTGAAACCGTGGCTGGCAAAATAGCGCATCGTGGCTTGCGCAAATTGCCGATCATCAGAACTATTCAGACGTAATTCCGCAGCTAAGGCACGTACCTGCGGGTTTCCCTGCGGTAATTGCAAGTTAAGTTGCCGCTGATAACCGGTTAACTGCGTTTGCAGCGTGGTTTGCGGAAAATAATTCAGTGGGATCTGTTTTTTCTGCTGTAACAATTTGGGTGAATACAGACTCATCACCGGGGTGAGCAGTGCTTCGTCATTGTTTGGTCGCGACAGATCGAGGCTGTATAACCAATGCTGATTGCTGGGTTCAACAATCAGGCGGTAAGTGCTGCTGGGCCCTTGCCAATGTATCAGTTGTTTTAATGGTGTGGCGGCAGTAAACGGATTCGTTTGTTGCTGATACCACTGGCGTAAAGAGGGTGCCACGCGCCAGGTTTTGCCATCAAATTCTTCATGCACCAGTGCCCGCCAATAGCGTTGGTTTTCCGGCGGTAGTGGCCCGTCAAAGCTGGCGCGAAACGCCAGTGCGCTGGAGCGGGAAAGCTGCGCGATATCGCCCGGCGTTACCTCTTCATTGAGACCGGTCGTGGCACTCTTGAGATCGGGGATGCGCCACATCGGCCCTAAATGCGGGATCAGTAAAAACAGCACTGCCATCAGCGGCAGACTTTGCAACAGCAGCCGTAGCCCCAGTCGCCATTGTGCGCGGTAGTTATTGGTCTGATAAATCGATAGCAGCGCTATGGTGTTAATGCCAGCCATCAGTAGCAGGTAAATGGTAAACGCCAGCCCCTGATGATAGATCAGCGCCAGCGCTACCAGAAAATAGAGCGATAACACATGCAGGCTGAGGTGACGGCGACTGGAAAATTCGAGAAATTTCAGCGTACAACCCAGCACCAGCAAATTAAACATCGCAGGCAGAAAGCCGCTACTGCGCCAGAGGTAGGCGATAAAGCCCATGCCTAACAAAGCCAGAGCGTTTTTCAGCCATAGCGATGGCGGTTTTAACTGCTCATGCGCTATTGCGTAACGCCAGCCGATGGTGAGCAGGGCACAAGCATAAATGGCGAAGTGCAATTCACCATACAGCGGCAGCACCATCAGCAGATAACTCAAACTCAGCCAGTTCAGCGTCTGTTGGCCGAGTGTGACTGAGAGATGTTCAGTGGTTTTCATACAGCGCCAGCGCGGTCAGACAGTGAGTTTGATGCAGCGCCCCTTCGCCGGGTGTAATGCTTTGACTGCCTAGCAATAAGCCGTAATGCGCACCTTGTTGCTCCAGTGTTTGCAGCTGATAACAAAGCTTCGACAGGCGTTCTTCCAGATCCAGCCCCGGCGTTTTTTGCAGCTCCAGCCAGCAGAGTTGCGGGATCGGTGTCATGAACTCTTTACTGACCAAGCCACGACCTTGTGCGACCTGCTTCCAGGCGATCTGACTCAAAGATTCACCGCTGCGATACGGGCGCACACCCTGCATTTCATCCATGCCCGCGGTTTGACTGACGGAAGCTGGCGCATTGGCTTCCGCCTGTGGCGTATTTCCGGCCTGTAACTGCAGTTCACACAATAACGGGCGCGGATAAGCCAGCCCGGTTTGTTGCAGATCGAGTTGTGTCCAGCACTCCAGCAAACCGAGCGGCCATTGGCTGGTTATGCGTAACCGTCCCGGTTGCAACCAGCCACGGCGGGCGGCAATAAAGGTCACCCCGAGTTGTGCACGATTTTCCAGTTCGGGCAGATGTTCGCCTAAGCCATCTATAGCACTTAATTGCAGATCATAACGCGGGCGTTCCGTTTGTAATTGCAGCAGAAAACGTAACGATTGCCCGGCATAACCGGTTGGTGCCGTCAGCGCTTCCACCGTTAACCCGCTGAGGTTGTAGTGGCAGTAATGCATCGAGACTACAAACAGGCTGAACAACAGATAAGCCAGCGCCAGCACCAGATTGTTTTCATAATTGGAACCGAGCAGGAAAATCGCCACCGTCAGACACAGATAAACCCAGCCGGTATGGCTGGGGAAAATAAACAAATTATGGCGATCTAAGCGATATTGGCTGGTGGGTGGAATGCGCCGGTCTAACCACGCAGTCATGCGTTGTTGCCACGCCTGATGCAGCGACGGCCACAGTTTCATCGCACCGGGTCCACACGTTCTAATAAGGCACGACTCAGGCTGCTACGGCCGCCAATCGCACCGCTATAGCCGCTGCGTAAACGATGCTCGGCCACGGGGGCAAAAATCGCCTGAATATCATCCGGCAGCAGATAATCACGTCCGGCCATATAGGCCCAAACCCGGGCGGCACTGAGCAATGCTTTGCTGGCACGCGGCGATAGTGCGTGCGGGGTGATGCCGGCGGTGCGGCTTTCTTGCACCAGACTGAGCAGATAATCCAGCGCCGCATCAGCCACTTTCACCTGTTCAGCTTGTCGTTGCATCAACTGCAACTGTTGCGCATCCAGCAGTGGCGTGACATTGATGATGCCACTTTGCAGCAACATGCGTTTTTCGGTGATTTTATCCGGATAACCTAGCTCGATCCGCATCAGAAAGCGGTCGAGTTGCGACTCTGGCAGTGGGTAGGTGCCGGCTTGATCCTGCGGGTTTTGCGTCGCAATGACGAAAAACGGCTCAGGTAACGCGCGGGTTTCGCCATCTAAACTGACCTGGCGTTCGGCCATCGCTTCCAGCAGCGCGCTTTGCGTGCGTGGGCTACCGCGGTTGATTTCATCGGCTAGCAATACCTGCGTAAACACCGGGCCGGGGTGAAAAACGAACTCTTTTTGTTGTTCAAAGACCGAGACACCCAGCAGGTCGGCCGGCAGCATGTCGGAGGTAAATTGCACGCGTTGATACTGCAATCCCATCACGGTAGCCAGTGCGTGCGCGAGCGTGGTTTTGCCCATGCCGGGCAGATCTTCAATCAGCAGATGACCTTTCGCCAACAGACAACAGACCGCCAGCTGGATCTCCTCTTCCTTACCTAAAATCACCCGGTTTAGTTCACTCAGAACGGCTTGAATTCGCTGCTGCACGCTAGACTCCGAAAAATAATAAGGCTCCGCAAAAAATAGCGGTCACAGGCTCCTGTAAGTATAGGAGCCTGTGGGAAAAGGCGGGGAAGATCAGCGACGGCTGAGAATACGCAGGACACGCAGGAACAGGTTGATGATATCGAGATACAACGCGGCGGCGCTGTCGATGGCGTTATCCAGCGTTTTCGGGATCGCATTGGCACGTGCCCAGTCGTAACCGATGTAACCACTGAAAATCAGTGCCACCGCCCAGTCGGTCAGCGGATGTGATTTGTGGAAGATAAACACTTCCGCCAGCTGCACGACCAAGGTGATCAGCAAGGCGAAAAACAGCGCGCGACCGATACCCTGAAAGAATGCCGGATACATGCTGCCTAACAGCATCATGACAAAGGTGATTTCACCGGTCACGCGCATCGCTTCCAGCACCAGTGCGCTGTCAAATTGGCTGACGACTAAATTCAGCACCAGACCAAACGGCACCACAATCAGGTTATAGCCGAAGAAGCTGATCAACGGGTTTTCGGAGCGATTCAGAATAAAACTGCCGGCCATACAACACAGGAAATAACCGATAAAAAACAGTCGGTGATCGATGGCATACAGACTTTCTACCGGAATCGTCATCATCATCAGCCAGTTAACAAAAAAGCCCCAGCATAAAGTCAGGCCGATAGTCAGGTTATATAACGACGGGCTGATTTGTTGCACGCCCGAGAGGTGTACGCGTTTAAAAACACTGGTTTCCATAATTTTATTATCCCATACAGATTGAGTTGTTCATTCTTACAACAATTTCAGCAAATTCATAGCATTGCTTCAAATGAATATGTTCCTATTGCTAACCGTTTGATTTGCTACTGAGCAAATTCAGTTCACGGATAAACTCGGCTAAAACTGCGGTTTTTTGCTTCACCTGTACCGATCTTGCGGTGATAATGCGCGCCTTCGTGCTGACTATGAGCGGTCAGTGGTGTTAAACCCTCATTATTCAGAATTAATTATGTTGTCATTTCTGCCCGGTTTTATCTTATTACCACTCAGTATTGCATTTGTGATCCTGAATACCGCACTGGTGTCTTTCCTGATTGGCATCCAGGCCTTGCTGAAATTGTTGATCCCGATTGCGGTGGTTAATCATTACCTGACCCGTGGTTGTAATTTCATCATGTACGGCTGGTTGTGTGGTAATGCGCTGATGTTGCGACTGGTGAATAAAGTGGAGTGGGAAGTGCATGACACCACCAATCTGAATAAGAAAGGCTGGCATATGGTGATCTGTAATCATCAAAGCTGGGCGGATATCGTGTTATTAGGTGATATTTTCCGTAACCGTTTGCCAACCCCGAAATTTTTCTTAAAACACGATCTGTTGTATGTGCCGTTTGTCGGTCTGGCGTGCTGGGGCTTGGACATGCCGTTTATGCGTCGTTACAGCCGTCAGCAGTTACTGAAAAACCCGGAGTTGCGCGGCAAAGATGTGACTACGGCGCGTGAGGCGTGTGCCAAATTCCGTACCATTCCGACGACGGTGATTAATTTTGTTGAAGGCAGTCGTTTTACACCG
>JAQUHG010000341.1 GCA_028683735.1 Tolumonas sp.
AAGACAGCATGATCCCGAGACTGACACCCCAAGACAGCCTGAAACAACCGTATATTGCTTTTCTGGCGTCATTAACACGCGCCGGATTCAGCGGCGATATTGACTCTTCTTATTCCAGCCGTTTGGCGGTAGCCACTGATAACAGTGTATATCAGTGGTTACCGCAGGCGGTGGTGCACCCAAAAACCACTGACGATATCGCATTAATGCTGAAACTGGCATCAGAGCCGGTATATCGTCACATTACGTTTTCACCACGTGGTGGTGGTACAGGCACCAACGGTCAGTCGTTGAGCGATGGCATCATGGTCGATCTGTCGCTGTATATGACATCGGTATTAGAGTTGGATGTTGCGGCCCGTCGGGTCAAAGTGCAGGCGGGGTTAGTTAAAGATAAGCTGAATACCACGCTGAAACCGCATGGTCTGTTTTTCTCGCCAGAACTGTCAACCAGTAACCGTGCAACGATTGGTGGCATGGTGAATACCGATGCGTCAGGTCAGGGCTCGCTGAAATATGGCAAGACTTCGGATCATGTATTAGGCGTGCGTGTGGTGCTGATGGATGGTTCGGTAATCGAAGCTCTACCACTGCAAGGTGAGACTTTGCAGGCGAAACTGGCGCAGCAAGATCGGGAAGGTGAGATCTACCGTCTGGTATGGGATATCGCCCGAGGGAAACGTGCCGATATCGAAGCGACGTTTCCAAAACTGAATCGTTTTCTGACCGGTTATGATTTGACACATGTCTATGATCCTGCCACTGAAACGCTGGATCTGAGCCGCTTATTGTGTGGTTCGGAAGGCACGCTAGCCTTTATTACTGAAATCTTGCTCGATCTGACACCGATCCCGACTTATCGCGCATTGGTGAACATTAAATACGATAGTTTTGAATCTGCACTGCGTAACGCGCCATTAATGCTCGCTGCCGAAGCGATGTCGGTGGAAACCGTTGATTCACGCGTATTGGATCTGGCGCGTTCTGATATTGTCTGGCATTCAGTGAAAAATTTGATCACCGATGTGCCGGGTAAAGAGATGATGGGCTTAAACATCGTTGAGTATGCTGGCGCTGAGGCGAGTGAGCAGCAGCCTAAAATGCAGGCACTGTGTCAGAAAATTGATGAACAAATGGCCGCAGGCAAAGCCGGCATTATTGGTTATCAGATCTGCGAAGATCTCGGCAGTATCGAAGCCATTTATGGCATGCGTAAAAAAGCGGTGGGTCTGCTGGGTAATGCACCGGGACGTAAAAAGCCGGTGGCATTTACCGAAGATACGGCTGTGCCACCAGAAAAACTGGCTGATTTCATCATGGAATTCAGAGCTTTACTGGACGCTCATCAATTAACTTACGGTATGTTCGGTCACGTTGATGCCGGTGTGTTGCACGTGCGCCCGGCGCTGGATATGTGCGACCCTGAACAGGAAGTGACTTTACGTAAAATCTCTGATCAAGTCGTTAAACTGACTGCGAAATACGGTGGTTTGATGTGGGGTGAACATGGCCGTGGTTTCCGTTCCGAATATGGTCCGGAGTTTTTCGGCGAGTTGTTTGTTGAATTACGCCGCATTAAAGGGGCGTTTGACCCAGATAACCGTCTGAACCCCGGCAAGATTTGTACGCCAGTAAATTCCAACGATGAGCTGGTTTCTGTCGATGCGACCAAACGTGGTGCGTATGATCGCCAGATCCCGGTGAAGATCCGCGACTCCTTTAAAGAAGCATTAGAGTGTAATGGCAACGGCTTGTGTTTCACCTTTGAAACCAGCTCACCCATGTGCCCGTCATTTAAACTCAGTGGTGATCGCCGTGAATCACCGAAAGGGCGCGCCGGTTTAATGCGTGAATGGCTGCGTCAGTTGGAAGTACAAGGCGTGGATGTGTTGACTGAAGAAGGGGCTATCCAGCATGGTGTGTTTCGCTGGAAAGATCTGGTGGATCGGGCGCTAAATACCTTTGCTAAACGCCGTGGGGAATACGATTTCTCGCATGAAGTGATGGATGCCATGCAAAGCTGTCTGGCTTGTAAAGCCTGTTCCAGCCAATGTCCGATCAAGGTTGACGTGCCGGCATTCCGTTCTCGTTTCATGCAGGTATATCATCAGCGTTATCTACGCCCTGCAAAAGATTACTTTGTGGCAACGGTAGAAACCTACGCACCTCTCATGGCAAAAACGCCGGGAGCCGTGAACTTCTTTTTGAAACAAAACTGGGTGCAAAAACTGACCGAAAAGACTATCGGTATGGTGGATGTGCCTATTTTGAGTCAGCCGACGCTGAAACAGCATTTAGCTGGCCACGAAGCATTATTATTCCAGTTAGAAAAACTGGAAGCCATGTCGCCGGATGCCCGCAAGAAAGTGGTGTTGGTGGTACAAGATCCCTTTACCTCTTTCTATGATGCGGATGTGGTGCGAGACTTGATCCTGTTGCTGGAAAAACTGGGTTACCGTCCATTATTGTTGCCGTTCAAACCTAACGGTAAACCGCAACATATCAAAGGGTTCCTGCGTAGTTTTGCGCGTACTGCAGCGGATAGCGCGCAGTTCCTGAATCGTTTACACAAGCTGAATGTACCGATGATCGGGCCTGATCCAGCCATGGTGCTTTGCTACCGTGATGAGTATGTGCGTGCGTTAGGTGATGCGCGGGGCGATTTTAAAGTGCAATTACCGCAAGAGTGGTTGCTGTCAGTGCTTGATTCGTTACCGCAAAAAGAAGCAGGTGATGAGACATTCTATCTGATGGGGCATTGTACCGAAAAAACCGCAGAACCAAGCAGTAATGGTGATTGGGCGAAAGTATTTAATCGCCTGGGTGCCAAATTGCAGCCGGTTGCTGTGGGATGTTGCGGTATGGCGGGGACGTATGGCCATGATGTTAAACATTTGGATGACTCGCGTCAGATCTATAAAAACAGCTGGCAACCAGCCTTGGCTAAATTGCCAACCTCGCAGGCACTGGCGACCGGTTATTCCTGCCGGGGTCAGGTAAAACGGATCGATGGTAATAAACTAAAACATCCAGTGCAGGCATTGTTAGCATTGCTGTGATATTAAACGTGGTGATGTCTAAATAAAGTAAAAGGG
>JAQUHG010000342.1 GCA_028683735.1 Tolumonas sp.
TTGCTGTAATGATGAAAAGTGAACCACATAAATCTAAGATCAATATTCCTTTAGTACTGTTTTTATTTGCTTGTTTAATTGTTATTGCACTCGCAGGCCCGGCAATACCGCAAAAAACTGCGTTAACGAAATCAAATATGAATACTGTCATTTTGCTTGGTATGGATAAAACCATGCATGCTGATGACCTAAAACCATCACGCTTAGCTCTAACCAAACAAAAACTGATCGCTTTTCTGGAAAAAAACAAAACGACCAATACGGCATTAATAGCCTTTGCGGGCACTACACATATCATTTCACCATTTACCGACGACCATACAACATTGATTCATTTCATTAACGCACTTAACCCTGAAGTTATGCCAAAACCGGGTTCTAATGTGCCAGATGCGGTAAAGCTTGCTAACTCTCTCATAACCCAATTAAAACCAAACAGCCAAGTCAGAATTTTGCTGGTGACAGATCAGCTGACGGTATTACAATCCGAAAATATTGTCGCCAATATGAAAAACTTTAATTGGCCAATAGATATTATTTACATTGGTACGCCAGCAGGCTCTGTCGTTCCATTGCCTGAAGGCGGATTATTACGTACACCGGCAGGACAATTAATTGTCGCGAAAACACCCATGACGGTATTAAAAGAAGCAGCTGAAAAACTGCATGGGAATATAGTAGACATAAATAATTTCGATCAATACGCCATCATTAGTACTGCTAAAAATTCTCAAAAATCACAAAATGAAATCATTATTTATAATGAATTAGGGTATTTCGTAGTTATTCCATTATTATTTATGTGCCTATTATTTCGACGAGGATACATCCTCTGTATATTGTTTTTAATTTCAACGCCTCATTATTCTTTTGCGAAAGATACTGCCGTGGAATTGTATGAAAAAGGCAAATACCAACAAGCAGCCGATACCTTCCATGATTTCATTTGGAAAGGAAATGCCATGTATCGTATGGGAAAATTCGATACTGCCATTCTCTTTTATGAAAAAATTAACACTGATATATCAAATTATAATCGAGGTAATGCTTTAGCCCACATAGGTAAGATAAAAGAAGCAATTTTAGCCTATCGACAAGCATTACAACTTAACCCCAACCTGAAAGAAGCTAAAGACAATAAAAATATTCTCGAAGCTTGGCTTAAAATGCAAACACCAGAAAATAAAGAAGATGAAGCAATTACAGCATTACAGAACAAATCTGAAAATATTGAGAAAGCGCTTAGTTTTTTGAAAGCCTTACCGGAAGAGCCTGGCGATCTGATGCAAAAAAGATTACAACTACAACAAAAGAATAAGTCTGACTAGGTTATGACTGTGAAATTATATCATTACTGTTTATATAGCTTAGCTGTTCTCTGTTGTTCATCAGCCTTAGCTGTTCAAGTTACAGGCAATGTCGATGTACAGAGTTTAGATCTGGGCAATAGTCTTACCTACACACTAACTGCTGATGCAAATCTCAACGATGATGCCCTTGATATCCGACCTCTATTTAAAGATTTCATTATTGGAAATTTGCAAATCACACACCCATCCACAACAAACACCAGCTGGGCTATTCCTCTACAACCAGTATCTGCCGGTGAAATTACTATTCCAGCGCTAAAAATTGCTGATAGTGAATCTCAACCCATCGAAATTACAGTCAATGATGCCAACTCAAATCAGATTGCAACTACGGATCAATCATCACAAGAACAAACAGAAGCACTACAACCAGTTCATTTATTAGAAAGCCAGATCAGCGCTGAAAGTGCATACAAAGATGAATTACTCACTTACACAGTAACCATGGCTAAAAGAGCTGATCCGGAAAATAGACCGCCCGTCATTCCGCAGACAGAGGGTTTAAAGATTATTCCGGTAGGAGATCCCGTTGAAGATAAAGAAATATTTGCTGATCACTATCAGGAAACACTGGCATATAACTACATCGTGATTCCAGAAAAAACAGGTACATTAACTCTGCCAGGAGCCACGCTGGCTTCCGATAATAAACAGATATCAGATGAACATACTATCGAAATTAAATCGGTGCCCTCTTCTTTTCATGGTACAGAAAAAGAGTGGTTACCAAGCGCAGGTATTACCATTGAAGATCGATGGGAGCCACAAACGAGCTATACCAAAACAGGTCAACCATTAACCCGAACTATTACCCTGACAGGGATTAATAACGTTTCAGAGCAACTCCCGGATATACCGACTCCGGCTATTGCTGATGTAAAGGTGTACCGTGATAGCGAGAAAAATGAACAGCAGTATCAAAATGGCATGTTGATCAGTAAAAAAACCATTAAGCAGGTTTTTGTTCCAGAAAAAAATATTACTTTCGTGATACCGGAAATACGTTTGAATTGGTGGAATACGATTAGTGATCGACCACAAATTGCATCGCTGGATGAACGTAAATTTATGGCATCTATCATTGCAACCAATACGAAGCCTGTAGCAAGTTCTGCAGCGACAATAAAAACATCATCAAATGTAGAGATGTGGCGCATTTTATTGCCAAAGATACTCTTTATTGCAGGAGGCATAATTGCACTACTGACGCCCATTCTGGCAATTCTCTGGTATTACAGAAAAGCGCTTCGTATGCGTTATGAACGCTATCAATTATGGAAAACTCTCAAACGTTGCTGCCTGACAAACGATCCGCTTTTAGCTTATCAGGCGTTATTAGTCTGGGCATCACAACGTTGTGCTCAACCCTTCACCTGCCTTGAACAATTACCTTTTTATACTCAGGTGAAAGCTGAGCTGGATGAATTACAGATGGCTTGCTTTAGTGTGGTAACAAAAGAGTGGAATGGCAGAAAATTACTTCGTCGATTAGCTCATATATCTATAGTTAAACCCAAACCAACGCCAAAATCACCAACAGATAAATTTGACGAATTTAGCTGTTGATGAAACGCTAATTTCAAACGTTAAACAATAAAAAGGCCAGTCACATACTGGCCTTTTTATTTATTCATCACCACCATCGCGGTCATCATCATCGTCCACAGGTCTCGCATGCTCAACCCGGGATTTC
>JAQUHG010000343.1 GCA_028683735.1 Tolumonas sp.
AACTACAAACGCTGATCCGAGAGATCCAACAAAATGCCAACACCTTAGATGTATCAACCAATGAGTTGCATGATATTTCAGAGCAATCTGATCGTTTAACACAAAAACAACGTCAGGAACTGGATAGCTTGGTGACGGCATTTACCGAAATAAATCATGCGGTACGTGATATCGCCCAGCATGCGCAATCAGCCGCTAACCAGACGGAAGAAGCGCAACGTGGTACGAAACAAGGCATTGCCCTGCTACAACGTAACGTGGAAAACAGCCAGTCACTTTCGATGTCGGTCAACGAGGCATCCTGCATGATCATGAAACTGGCGGAGGAGTCAGAAAAGATCACCTCAGTGTTAGACGTGATCCGCGGTATTGCTGAGCAGACCAACTTGCTGGCACTCAATGCGGCCATCGAAGCAGCCCGTGCCGGTGAGCAAGGACGCGGTTTCGCCGTGGTAGCCGATGAAGTCAGAACACTGGCCAGTCGCACACAAAAATCGACGGCTGACATACAACAGATGATCTCGTCATTAAAATCAGGCGTTAATAATGCGGTAACGGCCATGGAAAAAGGTTCCAGCCAGATGGCGGATACCTTAGACATGGTGAACGAAGCATCGAGTGTCTTAAACAATATTCAGGGGGTGATCAGTCAGGCCAGTGATATGACCTTCCAGATCGCTGCCGCGACAGAACAACAAAGCACCGTCATTGAAGCGATAAATCACAGCCTGACCGATTTGAATCAGGCGACCCACCAGCAAGCCGAACTGGCCACGCAAACCTCATCGGCCGGCAATGATATTGTGAAGATGGCACAACGGCTGCGACAATTGCTTGGGCAGTTCCGCGTCTAGATAGAATATTTCTTCCGGCGTAGTGTAAAGCTACGCCGTTTTATTTGCTCAAGCGCGATTGCTTCGATTTGCCCAGCACATGCATTTCACAACGTTTACAGTCAAATTTCAGCCGGAAGGCATCTTTGCCCATTTTTAATACCAATGATTCGGGTTTAAAACCTGGCTCCCGCTCTTTCGGGCATTGATTAAAACTGTAACGCAAACAATGCTTGGTGATCATTAATGAGACTTCATCACTCTCCTGATTCATCTCATAAGCCGGTGCAATCGTACCAACACCGTGTTGCTGATAAAACGCCGCCGCCTGCTGATTATAGACATTGCCCAGATAGGTGAGTTTTTGCTGCGGGAATACCGCCAGTGGTGAACGCTGTGTGCTGGGCGCCGGGCGCTGATAAGCAGCGGCACGGGCTAATTCCTGTTGCTGCACGGCATCGCGTCGTAATGCATTCAGGCTACTGACCGGAATAAACCACGGCTGGGAGAGTGTTAGCTCCACGCTATCCGCAACAAACATGGTATTCCCGAGTTTGGCCAATTGTTCTTGCAGTGTCGTCACTGCCCGTTCAGGGTTACTGGCAGGTTCTTTCACCAGCGCTAACGCGACAGAGGCACTGACACCTTGCTCATCGGTGATTTGTAAACTAACACCTTCGTCAGTCTCACTAAGCTGCATATTCACGCTGATGTGTCGTTCCGCTGATTTTTTCTCCAGCAGCTTTTCCAGCTCTTGGTCATGATTGCGAAACAATTCCGTACCCACACTGAGCCCACGCATGGCTTCGGCAGGGAATAAGCGATGTCCTTCCGCACGATTCACCCGCAACCCCACCAGCTCTTTTTTCTGGTTAAAATAACTGATGCCATCGCCGTTATGAAAAATCTCATTACTCTGCACTTCCAGCCATTTATCGCCTAACCGGCTGACAGTACCAACCGGTTCACCGGCAAATTTCGGGCTTAAAAATGAATTAATTTCGATCTGACGGCCATGCAGGAAATAGTCAGTGCTGCCACGGTTAAAACTTTTTTCTGGCTTCGGTGTAAAGGTATAGTGACTGCGCCCCACAGAAGCACGTTGCCATTGCGGTTGACCGGCCATGATGGCGTCCAACTGCTGGCGATACCAGGCTGTTACGTTTTTCACATAGGAAAGATCTTTTAAGCGACCTTCGATTTTAAACGAGCTGATCCCGGCTTCGGCCAGTGCTTGCAAGTTCGCACTTTGATTCATGTCTTTCAGTGATAGCAGATGCTGATCTTTTGCCAGCGCGACACCATCGCGATTTTCCAACGTGCAAGGCACACGGCAAAGCTGCGCACACTCACCACGGTTGGCACTGCGACCAGTAATGGCATGGCTGATATAACACTGACCGCTGTAACTGACGCACAGTGCACCATGAATAAAAAACTCCAGCTGGATCGATGTTTGCTGCGCAATCTCGCGGATCTGCGCCAGCGACAATTCACGCGCCAACACGACACGTGAAAAACCGACCTCTTCCAGAAAACGGACTTTCTCGGGGGTCCGATTATCTAGCTGGGTACTGGCATGCAACGCGATCGGTGGCAGATCCAGACGTAGCAAACCCAGATCCTGCACAATTAAGGCATCGACACCGGCATCATATAACTGATGCGTCAGGCGTTGTGCATCCTCTAATTCGTCATCACGCAAGATGGTATTAAAGGCCACCAGCACTTTGGCATCATAACGATGCGCATACGCTGCCAGTTTTTCAATATCCGCCACACTATTGCCTGCTGCGGCACGGGCGCCAAAAGTTGGGCCGCCGATATACAGTGCATCAGCGCCATGGTTAATGGCTTCGATACCAAATTCGAGGTTTTTGGCCGGAGCCAGCAATTCTAGTTTTTGACGCTGATTCATGTGAGGAAGGTACTGACAAACGAAAAGAGAAGAAACCCGATTATAACAGCCCGCAGCAGAAACCGACGCTATTGACCATCAAAAAGATGTGGAGACCCGTTTTACCTGACCACGCCCCGCCCGTTTCGCCTCGTAGCAAGCCTGATCGGCACAAGCCAGTAGCGTATTGAAATTGGTGAACTGAGCACTGATTGCTACCAGCCCGGCACTGGCACCCACATGAAAGATGTGTCCTTCCCAATCAAATTCAAACTTACAAATATCATTGATAACTTCATGGATGAGGGAATCTGCATACTCCACTGAGCAAT
>JAQUHG010000068.1:0-11174 GCA_028683735.1 Tolumonas sp.
TCAAAAATGTAGTTACCCATCGAAGCTAAGGCAAAACCAGGATCACCGGGAATTGATTTTGGATTTTTAGGTTTTTCCTCAAAACCGATCATTCGACCTTCTGCATTAACTTCAATAACACCAAAAGAAGAAGCTTCTTCGATAGGCACCCGAATAGCAGCTACCGTAAGTACGGCTCGTTTTTCTTTATGAAAATCAAGCATCTGACGAATATCCATTTTGTAGATATGGTCACTACCAAAAATACAAACATGCTCTGGACTACTTAATTCAATGAAACCGATATTTTGGTAAATGGCATCTGCAGTACCGTCATACCAGCGTTTACCCATACGCATTTGCGCTGGGATTGGGTCAATAAAACGCCCGCTGATCCCGGTTAAATTCCACCCTTTTTTTAGATGTATGTAGAGTGATTGAGATTTGAATTGTGTTAATACATAAATACGCAGCATGTCTGAGTTGATGAAATTATTTAAAACGAAGTCAACTAAGCGATAACTTCCACCAAATGGGACTGCTGGTTTACTTCGTGATACGGTCAATGGTTGTAACCGAGTTCCTTCACCACCAGCTAATATCATCGCTAATACACCAGACATATGTGCTCCTATATTGATTTAATCTAAAGTCTTATTAATACATAAAGGCAAGGATCTTTTTAGGTGTTAGATCCTGAGAAATTTATCTTGTCATCATCGATCAAGTGCTGCTGTTTAATCTGATATGGATGTTTTTATCCGAAGCAAGAGATCCAGATATGAGTAGTCATTAGCTAAGTGTAGACGGCTAAAGCCAAAAAGCCTGTGGTGTATGTCAAGAGTTAGCAAACAACAGAAGAAAGAATACAAAAATCAGAAGGGCAGTACTTACGAGATGACAAAGAACAACGATGGCATACGCCACCGTTTTAATCTAACAGATCCTGTATGAGTTTGTTAATGCTAATAGCATTAAGATGCTCGAATAATTTTGAATCGAGAGTTTTCATTTATAACTGAAACTGTCTGAAAAACTTCAGCAAGGATAGGCTCATAGCGTAAAAAACGATTAGCGACTAAAAAGAGCTGGCCATGTTTTTTTAGGTAGTTTGGCGCTTGTCGTAGCATACGTTCTGTTGCTTCATAATTTGTATTTAATCCTGCATGGAATGGGGGATTAGAAATTATGAAGTCAAATTTTGTTGTGATATCAGAAAACATGTCTGAGGCTATTATTTGTGCTGTCAGATTGTTTACTTCCAATGTCTTAGCTGCAGAATGCAAGGCTAGCGTGTTTACATCGCTCATGACCACTTTAGCTGTCGATGATCTTTGACAAAGTGTTGCACCAATGACGCCAGCGCCACAACCTAAATCTAAAATATCACCTTCAAGCTGAGGCAAACTTGTCAGTAAAAGCTTTGTACCTTCATCCAATTCTCCAGCACTGAATACACCAGGAAGAGCCGCAATCTTTAATTCAGCCAAACCCAATGTGAGTTGTAGTGAGTAATGGGAATACAGCGATTGCAATTCAGGTGGGGCTTGAGGCGCATTTAACTGAGCATAATATAGGGAACAGTGTCTGGCACTATCTAGTTTTTGTACATTGCTGCTATACGAATGCAGTAGCTTAGGGGCTGCATTAATACCGCCTCTATTCTCACCAATGATGAAAATTTCACCATTCGGTTTTAATGAATGCAATACGCTAGTTAACCATAGCCCTGCTTCCTGCTTCGCTTTCGGCATAAATAAGAGGATGACGTCGAATGAATCATTTTGTGGGGGCAAAAAGCCAAATTGTAATCGCTTTTCTAACTCCGGCGCTGAGATGCAAAGCTGATTGAAAATACTGAAATCAGAGATAAGAAAAGTGGTGTTTGACTCAGCTAATAATGGGTTTAAAGATACGGATTGAAGTTGCCCACAAACCAGAATATTTTTATTTTGAAATAACGAACTATGTCTGATTAGGAAAGACGATAAGTTATTGAACTCAGCTGACGGCATAAAAATCATATTCAAGTATAAAGATACTGTGATTATCCTATAAAAAAAGACCTCTGCACATGGCAGAGGTCTAATGTAATTACTTTACTGTGTCTGGCTATAAATTGCCCGTTACAATTTTAGGTGTAACAAATATCAGCAGTTCTTTTTTCGTATTTGCATTAGTAGTACTACGGAATAGGATACCAATGCCTGGAATGTCACCTAATACAGGTACTTTACTGACCGTCTTTTTGATAGAACGGTTATAGATACCACCTAATACTAATGTTTCTCCATTTTTTACAAGCACTTGAGTGTTAATGGCTTGAGTTGACAGAGCTACCGCGGTGCCACCATTTCCTGTGCTGACATCTTTATAGATATCATCTTGAGTTACATGCAGATCCAGAATTACATTATTGTCTGGGGTGATTTGAGGTGTAACTTTTAAACTCAATACTGCTTTTTTGAACGCAACAGTTGTTGCTCCACTTGATGCACTTTCGTTATATGGAATTTCATAACCTTGTTCTATCAGTGCCTCTTTCTGATTGGCTGTGGTAACCCGTGGGCTAGAAATGATTTCTGCTTTATTTTCATTTTCCAGTGCACTGAGTTCTAAATCGAGCAAGGAACCATCAGTTAATTTTGCAACTTGAAATGCAATACTTGCTGCCGTGCCTGTCGATGGTGTTGCAGCCAGATTAACATTTAGCCGACTATCTACAGATGGAGTTGAACCAGTTGCCGCTGTATCTAAGCCTTCTAATGTCCCTGAGACGCTACCATTGTTATTAACATCTGTAACTCCCCACCGAATGCCTAGTGCATCATCAACGCCGTCAGTAACGGTGACCATGCGTGCTTCGATAACTACCTGTTTAACAGCAACGTCCAACACTTTAATCATATCTTTAATATGATCAATAACATCAGCAGTATCTTTTACCAGCAATGTATTGGTTCGTTCGTCTACGCTTACTGCACCACGCGGAGATAATAGGCGAGTTTTATCATCGGCTAATAATTTAGCCATATCTGGCGCTTTGGCATAATTGATTTGTACATATTCGGTTACTAGCGGTGCCAAATCAGCTACTTTTTGTTTATTTTCCAGCTGTTGTTTTTCTTGCGTAGCGATTTCAGCCGCAGGCGCAACTAAAAGAATATTATTATCTAAACGTTTATCCAGACCTTTTACTTTCAGCACTGTATCCAGTGCTTGTTCCCACGGTACACCATCCAATCGCAATGTAATGTTACCGCCAACAGAGTCAGTTGTGACTAAGTTTAATTTATTAAAATCGGCAATTAGTTGTAATACCGTTCTAACAGGAACATCTTGGAAATTAAGCGAAATTGGCTTGCCTTTGTATTTTTTTGGAGCATCAGCTTTAGTTGTTCGTAGCGGAGGGCTAACCTCTACAATGAATAAGTTACCTGACTGATCGTACTTATAATCAAATTTACCTTTGATACCGAGGTCAAAAATTACATTACTTTTATTTTGCTTGATATCAACGTTGTAGACTGGTGTATTAAAGTCAGCAACATCCATTAAAGCCAATAAATCAGGCTTAATTGCCGTTGCATTAAAAGATGCAATTACATGGTCGCCTCTGGCGCTAACTTCAACCGCTGCCGCACTATTTTGTAAATTGATTAGTAACTGGCCTTGCCCATTTTTACCTCTACGGAAGTCAACATGCTCAATACTATTGATTACACCCGATGTGCTTTTCATCGAATTATTATCAGTTGTATTGTTTGTTGATGTCGCAGCAAGTTTGTTGTTTGACATTGCTTGCGGTTTGGCATCATTAGACAATGATTGTCCTAAAGTGACCGATATATGCGAACCATCTTGTTTAATGCGATAAGGCATCAAACGTTCAAGATTTACCGAAACATCTAAGCCTGCATTTTTAGGTTTGACTTGAATGTCCTGTATACCTAAACGTTCGATTGGAATCGTATTTTGTCGTAAAGAGGAACTAGTTGCAGGAAAATTCAGATATAACTGATTTGGTTGGTATTTCAACTTATCAGTAAATGTTGTCAGTGGTTCATTGAAGTCAAACTGTAATTCAAGTTGATCTCCACTCAGCGGGCTAACCCGGATATTCTGAAGCTCTGTCAGGGCGAATACCGCAGTGGAGTATGCAGCGAAAGAAAGCACAGCCGCCGTATATAATCCTGAGTGAAATAGTCTGTTAGTTCGCATGACTCATCCCTGTTTTTTGTTAGCGTTAGTAGCGGATGTATTGAGTGTTAGTTTAGTTGTTCTGTTATTCCAGCAACCACTACCATCCGGTATCATCTCTATTACATCGATATCATCTTTAGTTACTTTAGCTATCTTACCGTGGTTTAACCCCATGTATTGACCTAAAGTAACTCGGTACACAATTCCTCCAGGTGCCAGCACCAAGCCCCACAAACCTCTTTCATCGGCCAATGTTCCTTTCATCTGTAGATTATCAAGAGAATATTGTTCTAATTCTTCTTTTGGTCTACTGATATCCGGTTGTATACACTTCGCTTTCACTTTTCCGATCATTTGACCTTGTTCCGGTTTGGGATCAGTAAAGGGATTACGCGTATTTTGAGCTGAAAAGGTCATTGGCTCATAAGGTGTTATTGTTGGTAATGGATCTATAGGTTGCGCAGGTCTGGCTTTAACCTGAGCTACATATGTTTGTAAATCAGCATTCTGATCACAGCCAGAAAGCACAACTACACCTAGAAAAAGGATTAGTGTTTTATATTTCATTTTTTCACCGTTCCCTTATTTTGTTTTTGGTCAGGGTCATAACGGTAGGTCTTCGCTTGAACGGACATCAATATGTTGTTGCTGCCATCTTTAGCTTCTTTATTTACAGTAAAACTACCAAGTAAAACAATTCGCGGTAATGCAGCTATATCTGCTGAAAACTGACCTAGTTGATTATATTGTCCAGAAAGATCAATTCGCATAGGAAGCTCAGTATAAAATTCTTTTTTAATTTCAGGTTCCCAGTTTATTCTAAGCAACTTCAAACCATTATTAGTTGCGATATAACTAATATCATCGAGTAAACCAGCAACTTCATTTTTATTTGGCAGTTGTTTCAATTGGTTTTTAAGCATTTCTTCCAATTGAACCATCTGTTGACGATATGCGTTTAGACTGCTTGCTTGGGATGCTCTAACTTCAAATTGACTTTTCAAGTCAATTTCTTGTTGTCTGGTTTGATCCAGTTGCTTTATGGAGTCTGAAATAAGTGCATAGTATCCAGCCCCCCCGATTAATGCACAAATAAATGCTATCAAAATACTTTTAGCTAGCACTGGCCATGATGCTATATCATTTATATCTAAATCATTTAAGTCTTGAATGTTCATATTACGCCCCCTGTGCTCTTATTGTTTTGGAGCGGGATTAGAATTACTGTTATTCAATACATTGAATCGCATTGAAAATTCGCTCAACTTCATGAGTGCAGAGTCGTTGGCAAAAATAGAATTTATTGCAGTTTGTCCTAACCAACCGCTAGCATCAATTAGTCTCATTGTGCTTGCAACTCGGTTATATGCTTCTGCTTTTCCGACTACATCAATCTGAGATTGATTCACATTCATTGACTGAAGATACACACCATTGGCAATTACGACAGGAAGGTCATTAAACAATTTGACAGACACATTTCGGCTTTGTTGTAGGGTATCAATCAGTTTCATTCGATTAACAAGAGATTTCTTTTGAGCTTTGATTTCATTTATTTGACCAATTTGTGTATCTAGGATGGCAATCTCGTGTTGGAGAAACTGATTTCGCTGATTTTGAGCACTAATCTGATGATTAAAATATTGATTCACAGCAAATACAATCGCAGCAGCTATGGCACAAGTAATGCCGAGTAAAATGAAAAAAGCCTGTTTTTGACGCTCTTTAGCAGATTCGCGCCATGGTAGGAGGTTTATATTTGACATGGGGTAAAACTCCTTAACGCTAATCCAAGGGCGGTCATATATTTAGCGCCATGGCCGAAGTTATCCGCCAATTTATGCTGGTTATATAGTAGTACTGGATCAGGATGTCTGACATCCATTTCCAACTGTAATGCCAGTTGCTGTCGCAAGCCTGGAATTAAGCTGCCGCCACCAGAAAGAACTAACATTTCCACGGTCCGATTACCGGATGAACTACAAAATAATTGTATATTCCGTTTTATATGTTGTGTCAGCTGATTGATATATGAGTTGACGACATCAATGTCACTATAAGAAGAAAGGGCTCCTTTTAGTTTCACATTTTCAGCTTCTTCTGGCGGTAAGTTATAGAACGTAGCTAAGGAACGAGTGAGACTTGCCCCCCCAAAATCCTGCAAACGAGAGTAAATTAACTCACCTTGAAAAATGATGCCAAAACTTAACGACAATTCGCCAATATCCACAACTGCACAAAATTTATTCGCATCAGCTGTTAAAAGTGATTTTTCCAGAGATACAACCGCGCGGGTCAATGCATGCATACCCACATCAACCACTTTAACGGTTAAGTCACTTTCATTGAAGACGCTAATAGCACTGGCTATGGATTGAGAACGAGCGGCACAGATGAGAACATCATTACGAGCAGGATCGGTGATGTTTGGGCCTAAGACCTCGAAATCCAGACTAACTTCATCAAGAGGGAAGGGAATGAGTTGTTCGGCTTCCATCATGACTATATTTTCATAATCAATCTGATTGATGTTACTTGCGACTTGTGTAATTTTTGTTATTACGCTTGAACCATTTACAGCTGTTGCTGCATTTTTATACTTACTGGGTAACATCCTCAGTAATTGTTTAAATGCTTGTGATATCCGATCAACATCCTGTAGTTGAAAATCTCTAATAGAACCTTTCGGTGTTGCTATTTCCGCCCATGCATCTATAGAAAATTTATCCGCACTACCTGAAACAGCGACTGCTTTAATCGTGCTGCTACCGAAATCGACCCCTAGCATGGGGGTGTTCGTGCTCTTTTTTATTAACCTGAACATAGAGGCATCCATGCGGTTGTTGTTAAAATAGGCGCGTACGCCAAACAGTGTTTTAACTATAGCTGTAAGGTTAGATTTTGGCGATACGAATGTGTCCTTCAATTCTCTCGAATTTGAAGCAGATAACACTATATACTGCATGCCCATAGGCTCTTTGATGGCGGATACTCAAGTTATGTTTAAATGGTTTAAGCGATTGTTATGGTTATTGCTCTTATTGTTGTCAGTTGGTATCGCTGCTGTCGCTGCTTTTTATTTTCATCTTGAGAAGGACTTACCTGATGTATCTATGTTAAGAGATACAACGTGGGAAACACCATTGAAAGTCTACAGTGCCGATGGTGTATTGATGTCCGAATTCGGTGATGTAAAAAGAATCCCTTTGCAGCTTGAGCAGATCCCCCTCCGGATGCAGCAAGCCTTTTTGGCTATAGAAGACTCTCGTTTTTATGAACATCCCGGCATCGATTTGATAGGTATTGCTCGTGCAGGCGTTGTTTGGGCTGTCTCAGGTCGAATGCAGCAGGGGGCTAGTACTATTACACAGCAAGTTGCGCGAAATTTTTTCCTGAGTCGTGAAAAAACACTGCTGCGCAAAATTAAGGAAGTATTTTTAGCTTGGCGAATTGAAAGAGAATTATCGAAAGGTGAAATTCTTGAACTTTATTTGAATAAAATTCCGCTGGGATATCGTTCATATGGCGTCGGTGCTGCAGCACAAGTTTATTATGGTAAGACTGTTGATCAGCTAACACTGGGTGAAACAGCTGTTATTGCTGGTTTACCTAAAGCGCCATCAATGTTGAACCCTATCCGTTCACCACAACGGGCGTTAGCTCGTCGCAATCTGGTTTTAGCCAGAATGTTGCAGCTTGGTATGATCAAACAAAATGAATACCAACAAGCAGTCGCTGAACCTATTATTACGCACTATCACGGTACCGATGTTGGTTTAGATGCTCCCTATCTGGCTGAAATGGTCAGAAAGTTTATGCTGGATAAATATGGTGAAGAGTCTTACAGCAAGGGCTATCAAGTTTATACAACCCTAAGTTCAACACAGCAGCAGGCTGCCCAATCAGCAGTATTTAAAGGGTTGCTGGATTATGATATTCGTCACGGATATCGGGGTGTTGAAAAGCATCTCTGGTCAAAAGGTGAAACTTGGAGCAGCGAGCAGATTACCAATTATCTTAATGATTTACCCAGTTATGAGCCATTTGAACCAGCCATTGTGACTGCGGTGAATAATAAAGAGGTAACCGTGGTTGTAAAAGGCGGGCTTGATGCGACTATTCCTTGGGATGGTTTGAAATGGGCACGTCCATTTATCAGTGATGAGAGACAAGGTGCTGCACCTCGGAAAGCGGCAGATATCCTTCAAGTTGGCGATCAGATCTGGGTTTGGCAAGATGAAAACAGTGATGAGCTTCGTTTAGCTCAAATCCCGGATGCTAATGCAGCTTTCGTTGCTTTAAATCCTAAAAATGGTGCCATTCAAGCGTTAGTTGGTGGTTTTAGTTTCGATATCAGCAAATTTAACCGTGTTGATCAGGCTCGCCGACAAGTTGGCTCAAACATTAAGCCCTTTATCTATTCTTCTGCACTGGCGAATGGCTTCACTTTAGCTTCTATCATCAATGACGCACCAATTACACAGTGGGATGGTGGAACATCTGGTTGGAGCCCTAAAAACTCACCGCCGGAATATGATGGTCCGATCCCTTTACGTGAAGCGCTTGCTCGTTCTAAAAATGTGGTCACCGTGCGGTTGCTGCGTAGTGTTGGAATTGATAATGTTTTGAGTCATTTACATTTATTTGGTTTTCCTGACAGTAGCTTACAACGCAATGAATCTATTTCTTTGGGGACGGCTGAATTTACCCCATTAGAACTTGTAAGTGGTTATGCTGCATTTGCAAATGGTGGTTTTAAGGTAACACCTTATTTTATCGATCATATTGAAGATGCTACGGGGAATCTCATCTATGAAGCTACGCCATCTATAGCTTGCGCCGGTTGCGGTAAATTAGCAGAAGCGGGCCTGGATAAACCAGATGCCTATAAAGATGAATTAGGTGATTGGCATAGCCAATGCCCGATAGATCCGGTTACTCAACAAAACCAAGCTCCTCGTATTATCAGTACAGCGAATGCGTTTTTGATAACAGAAGCATTGCATTCAGCTATATATGGTGGTGCGGATCGTGGATTGGGCAGCTGGATGGGTACGGGATGGCGAGCAGCCAAAGAGCTAAAACGAGGTGATTTAGCCGGAAAAACTGGTACAACAAACGAAGCTAAAGACGCCTGGTTTAGCGGTTTTACCCCTAATATAGTTGCAACAGCATGGGTTGGCTTTGATGATCACCGTCGAGCATTAGGCCGAAGTATTGCAGGGAATGAGTTTGGTGCTAGTGCAGCACAGCCGATCTGGATTGAATATATGAAAGTTGCTTTGCGCGGCATTCCAGATCGTAAATTGAATCAGCCCGATGATGTTGTGACTATGCACGTCAATAACTACTCTGGATTAGCAATGACAGGCTCTTCACCTGGAGGGCGAGAGGAGTTTTTTGAGAAAGGTAGTGAGCCATCTGCTACTGGTCAGCAAGAAAGTGTGCTGTTTGATAATGGTGATATCAAGAGTACACCACAGCAAACACCATCAACTTCAACATCTGCTGCAGCTTCTACATCCCCGACAGGGGCTGCAGGTACGGACGACATTTTCTGAGTGTTTTTTAGCCTTTTTTGAGAAATTGAGACCTATTTCATATGTGAGGTAGGTCTCAATTGCTTTTCCCTGATTTTCAATAATAATGTCTGAATATGTAAAGAGCTCGGATAAAGACATTAGTCAGGGAAAAAATTATGAATTATCGTAAGAATATGTTTGCTATTCTGTTAGCTGGAGCGTTCTTAAGCGCATGTGGTGGTGGCGGAACAGATATTAGCGGTGGAGCTAGTAGCTCGTCAGGGAGTGGATCAAGCTCATCAGGAAGCGGAACAACAACTACAACCGCATCATATACATTATCTGCTCAAACATGCAGCAATTCTGTTGCTACTGCATGCGATACAATTACAGAGTTATCACTGCAGAATACAAATTATGTTGCTACTCGGCTTTTAGATTCAAGCGGGCAGCCCGTTTCCGGTAAGGTGGTAACAATAACTACCGATAGAGGCACTGTTAAACCCTCTTCAGGAAAACTTACTGACAGTAATGGCTATGCCGTATTTTCTCTGACATCTACTGGCTTGAGTGATGCGGGTGAGCTAAGTAACATCACAATTAGTAACACTAGCGCGACTTCAATAACAGACTCTATCGCATATGGTAGTAATGCAAATCTAGCATTTACGTTCACATCTAGTGCTTCCACGTTGGCCCAAGGTTCGACTGCATCACTCAATATCGCTGTTACATTGAACGGGCAGCCATATAAAACACCCGTCAGTGTTAGTTTTTCTTCTCCGTGCCTTACAGATGGTAAAGCAGTATTAGCCAGCAAGGTAACAACTGATACAAACGGTTTGGCATCAACTACCTACAAAGGTGTCAGTGCTGATGGCACACAACCTTGTGGGACGGCTGATACAATTGTCGCTACTCTAGATAACAACACCCAGCAGCAGTTGACAATTACTAATCAAGTAGCAGCCAGTAGCACTATTATTGCTGGCACACCTTCACCTGAATTTATTCGGCTTCGTGGGTATGATGGCAACAGCTCTCACATTACATTTACGGTGAAAAACAGTGAAGGTACAACGGTTCCTAGCCAAGCAGTCCACTTCAGATTCGCACTGCCAGATATTGCTGCCACTAATGGGTACACCTTGTCTCCAGCCTCAGCAACAACCGATAGTAGCGGGCAGGCATCTGTTACGGTAAACGCAGGAACCATACCTGTTTCTGTGGCCGTCATAGCAACTGTTGCTGATAATATCACTGGGGTTGAGACAAATATTCATACTGTTTCATTACCTATCTCCGTTGGTACAGGCTATCCTGATTCAAATAGTTTCAGCTTTTCTGCCGATGTATATTCGATTGAAGGGAAAGCATATGATGGGGCTACGGCTACAATTACTTTGCGAATGGCTGATCGTTTTAATAACCCTGTTCCTGATGGTACTAAGGTGTATTTCACAACAGAAG
>JAQUHG010000068.1:11184-12786 GCA_028683735.1 Tolumonas sp.
GTTCAATCAAGGGAACTTTATCTGATGGAACTATCGGTTCGACACCTAATTGCACTACCAGCGATAGCAGCTGTACTGCGACATTAACCTCGATGAACCCTCGACCTACAGACGGGCGTGTGACTGTATTGGCATACACGGAAGGTGAAGAGTCTTTTGAAGATCAAAACGGTAATGGCATTCTTGATATAGGTGATTACGTGAATGGTGAATTATTATTTGATAACGTAGACAGCGAACCTTATCTGGATGCTAATTATTCAGGCGGTTATGATTCCGGTGAACAATTTGTCAACTTAAATCCTACTACTAATCAGACATGGGATGCGACCGATGGTGTATATCATGGGTTGGCATGTGATGATAGTTTGGTAACAAATGGTGTTTGTTACCGCAGTACTATTCAGCTCTATCACAATGCCGAATTTATTTTTAGTTCGATCATCAATAACTCTAGAATTATTGTTGAACAGTGGAATGGCTCTAAATGGGTCGCGGCTACAAACCCGTTAGATGTATCTGTTACAGGCTATTATCGCTTTTTACCTATAAATGTGGCAGCAGACAATGAAACTTATAATCCACTACCAAGCAATGCCAAAATTAGTGTTAGCACAACCAATGGTGGTGATATTACTAACGGTCGACCAGCAGGATTTATTCCTGGTACAGTAGCTCAAGAAAGCGATAGTTATAATACTTATATTAATAATTATGCATCGATACATCCTAAAGATAAAACTGGGCCTATAGATCTTTCTATATCGACTGATATTAGTGGTAGCACCGATGTTGGCGCTATACGACCTTACTACTTCTATTTTGTTGTTAAGCCAGAAAGCACCGCTAATGGTAAAACAACAGGAACGTTGACTATCAGCGCTACGACTGGTGCTAGTGCATCTACTGGTGCAGGTGGAACAATAAAGGCACCATTTGATGCTAATGACAACGGCTAAAGTTGTTATATAGAATTAAAAAGCGAGCATTAAGCTCGCTTTTTTGTTTACAGTAATAAACTAGGGTATAAGCTAAAGATATAATAACCTTATTGCTTGAAGAGAGATAAAAAATGACAAGCGAAAATCAGAACTATACCAGTCTTGAGCAGGCGTTTTCGCTTGGCAATGGTCAGGACTCCGCGTTGAATTGGTTGCGGAAAAGTCATACTAACGTGGCTATTTTTCTAGTAAGCGGTATCAAGCTGGAAGGGATTATCAGCGGTTTCGATCAATACAGTGTGCTGCTGACAGATGCGCACAACAACCAACAAATGATCTATAAAGCAAAGATTTCGACCATTGCTCCTTTGGGGAATCGCGCAAGCAGCAATACATTCCAGCGCCGCCGTCCGCCTCGCTATCAGAATGAATCTCACGATAATACAGGTTCATCATCGTCTGATAATGGCGAGTCTGGGGTGGTTTAATATTGGCAAGAAACGTGGCGTAATTTAAATGGCGCCATGTTTCCTTAATTTTGCTACTAACATCAGATTAATCAGCACAGATTATCAGCATTAAATCGGGTAAAGGTGTTCCAGTCTGGTTTCCCATCGATGATTAATACACAATCCATCTGAGCACTTCTTGCTGCTTGTAA
>JAQUHG010000069.1 GCA_028683735.1 Tolumonas sp.
GTCGGTTACACTATTCCATCTGAATTTGGCGGCATCATTCACACCTTGTTCAACCGTGTGCCAAACATTGATAAAGCCATTATTTCGGTACACTGCCACGATGATTTGGGCTTGTCCGTCGCCAACTCAATCAGTGCCGTACAGATGGGCGCACGCCAAATCGAATGCACCATCAATGGTATCGGTGAGCGTGCCGGCAACTGCTCGCTGGAAGAAATTGCAATGATCCTGAAAACCCGTCAGGATCTGATTGGTGTACACACCAATATCAAACATCAGGAAATTCACCGTACCAGCCAGTTGGTCAGCCAATTGTGCAATATGCCGGTGCAGTTGAACAAAGCCATTGTTGGCGGCAATGCGTTCTCACACAGCTCTGGTATTCATCAGGATGGTGTGCTGAAAGCGAAAAACACCTACGAAATCATTACCCCGGAAAGTGTAGGCTTAAATCAGAATACGCTGAACCTGACTTCCCGCTCTGGTCGCCACGTCATCAAACACCGTTTGGCCTTGTTGGGTTATGCCGAAGGTTCCTATGATTTGGATCAGATTTACACCAGCTTCCTGCAATTGGCGGATAAAAAAGGCCAAGTCTTCGATTATGATTTGGAAGCCTTGTTGTTCTTCTCTCAAATTCAGGAAGAACCTGAACATTTCAAACTGAATTACCTGAGCGTGCAATCCGGTGGTAGCGTGATGGCGACCGCAAGCGTGCGCATGAAAGTGGGTGATGAAGAAGTCACTGAAGCGGCGACGGGTAACGGCCCGGTCGATGCAGTATATCAATGCATCAACCGCATCACAGGTTATGAAATCAATATCAGTAAATATGATCTGAAGAGCAAAGGCATTGGTAAAGATGCGCTGGGTCAGGTTGATATCGTGGCAGAATTCCAGGGCCGTAAATTCCACGGCATGGGTCTGGCAACCGACATCGTCGAGTCATCAGCGCAAGCCTTGGTGCATGTGATCAACAATATTTATCGTGCTTTGCAGGTTGCAGAGCATAAAGAACGTTTCGCACAAAAATCAGTCATGGAGACTCTGTAATGGCAAGTTACCAAATCGCGGTGTTGCCCGGTGATGGCATCGGTCCGGAAGTAATGGCCGAAGCGATCAAGGTTCTGGACAAGGTTCAGTCCGTTTTTGGCATCGAATTTAAATTTAGTCAGCATGATGTCGGTGGTATTGCTATCGACAATCATGGCTGCCCGCTGCCAGCGAGCACACTGCAAGCCTGTGAAGCCGCGGATGCGGTGCTGTTCGGCTCAGTCGGTGGCCCGAAATGGGAACATCTGCCACCGAACGAACAACCAGAACGCGGTGCATTGCTTCCATTACGTGGTCACTTCAAGCTGTTCTGTAACCTGCGTCCGGCACAAATCCACAAGGGTTTGAACGCGCTGTCACCACTGCGTGCAGATATTTCTGATCGCGGTTTCGATATCGTCTGTGTGCGTGAGTTGACTGGTGGTATCTATTTCGGTCAACCGAAAGGCCGTGAAGGCGAAGGCGCGATGGAAAAAGCGTTTGATACCGAAGTGTATCACCGCTATGAAATCGAACGCATTGCCAAGATCGCATTCGAATCTGCCCGTGTACGCCGTCACAAAGTGACTTCCATCGACAAAGCCAACGTACTGCAAAGTTCGATTCTGTGGCGTCAGGTAGTGACAGAAGTGGCGAAAGATTATCCGGATGTGGAACTCAACCACATGTATATCGACAACGCGACCATGCAGTTGGTGAAAGATCCATCCCAGTTCGATATTCTGCTGTGCTCTAACCTGTTCGGCGACATTCTGTCTGACGAATGCGCGATGATCACCGGTTCCATGGGCATGTTGCCTTCTGCCAGCCTGAATGCCGATGGTTTTGGTCTGTATGAACCCGCAGGTGGTTCGGCACCAGATATCGCCGGTAAAGGCATTGCCAACCCGGTGGCGCAGATCCTGTCTGCGGCACTGATGCTGCGCTACAGCTTCAAAGAAGAAAATGCAGCCCAAGCGATTGAACGCGCAATTGCCGAAACACTGGCCGATGGTTATTTCACTGGCGATCTGACACAAGGTGTTGGCAAACATCCGGTGCAAAGCACCAGCGATATGGGTTCACAAATTGCCGCACGTATCCGGGAGATCTAAGCATGGCTAAGACGCTTTATCAGAAAGTATTTGAAGCGCATGTGGTGCACGAAGCCGCAGGCGAAACACCGATCATTTATATCGATCGTCATCTGGTGCATGAAGTCACCAGCCCGCAGGCGTTTGATGGTCTGCGTGAAAAAGGCCGTAAAGTACGTCGTACCGACCGTACCTGGGCGACCATGGATCACAACGTTTCCACCACCACTAACGACATCAACGCTTCCGGTGAGATGGCGCGTGTGCAGATGCAGACACTGATGAAAAACACCGAAGATTTCGGGGTGCCGTTGTATGGTCTGAACCACAAATGGCAGGGTATCGTGCATGTAATGGGCCCGGAAATCGGCCTGACACTGCCGGGCACCACCATCGTTTGTGGTGACTCGCACACGGCGACACACGGTGCGTTTGGTGCACTGGCCTTTGGGATCGGTACGTCGGAAGTTGAGCATGTATTGGCAACCCAGACCCTGAAACAAAGCCGCGCTAAAACCATGAAGATCGAAGTGACCGGTAAAGTTGGTCCGGGCGTGACGGCAAAAGATATCGTACTGGCGATCATCGGTAAAACCGGCACCGCGGGTGGCACGGGTTATGTGGTGGAATTCTGTGGCACTGCTATTCAGGCACTGACCATGGAAGAACGTATGACCGTCTGTAACATGGCGATCGAGCTGGGTGCGAAAGCGGGTATGGTTGCTGCTGACCAGACAACTTTTGATTACCTGAAAGGCCGTCCGTTTGCACCGAAAGGCGCTGATTGGGATGCTGCGGTTGAATACTGGTCAACACTGAAAACCGATGCCGGTGCCAAATTTGATGCCGAATTGGTATTAGATGGTAACGCGATCGAACCACAAGTGACGTGGGGCACTAACCCAGGCCAGGTGATCAGCATCAATACGCCGATCCCGGCACCAGAAGATTTTGCTGATCCAGTCGCCCGTAGTTCTGCGCAAAAAGCACTGGAATACATGGCACTGACCGCGGGTCAAAAATTGTCTGACGTGAAGATCGATAAAGCCTTTATCGGTTCTTGCACCAATGGCCGTATCGAAGACATCCGTGCTGCTGCAGCCGTGGCAAAAGGCCGTAAAGTCGCTGCAGGTGTGCAGGCGCTGGTAGTTCCTGGCTCACAACAAGTGAAAGCACAGGCGGAAGCGGAAGGTCTGGATAAGATCCTGACCGAAGCGGGTTTTGAATGGCGTCTGCCAGGTTGCTCTATGTGTCTGGCAATGAACAACGACCGTCTGGAACCGGGCGAGCGTTGTGCTGCCACCAGCAACCGTAACTTCGAAGGCCGTCAGGGCCGTGGTGGTCGCACTCATCTGGTCAGCCCAGCGATGGCTGCCGCTGCCGCGATTGCCGGTCATTTCGTTGACGTTCGTGAACTGTAAGGAGCACCGCCATGCAAGAGTTTAAACAACATACCGGTCTGGCTGTGCCTCTCGACAGTGCCAACGTCGATACTGACCAGATCATTCCGAAACAGTTTTTACAACGTGTTTCCAAACTGGGTTTTGGCCAGAATCTGTTTCATGACTGGCGTTTTCTGGATGACGCTGGCACGCAGCCAAACCCAGAATTCGTACTGAATTTCCCACGCTACAAGGGAGCTTCCATCCTGTTAGCGCGTGAAAACTTCGGTAACGGCTCCAGCCGTGAACATGCTCCATGGGCGCTGGCGGATTACGGTCTGAAAGCGGTGATCGCACCAAGTTTTGCCGACATTTTCTACGGCAACTCGCTAAACAACGGCCTGCTGGTTGTACGTCTGAAAGACGACGAAGTGGATGCGTTGTTCAAGCTGGTGGAAGCCAACGAAGGCCAAACTATTACCGTCGATCTGGAAGCGAAAGAAGTGCGTGCTGCGGATTACTGCTTCAAGTTTGAAATCGATGATTTCCGCCGTTACTGCATCATGAATGGTCTGGATAACATCGGCCTGACACTGCAACATGCTGATGCGATTGATGCGTATGAAGCCAAACAACCGGCCTGGTTGTAATTCATATCTTCATGTCACAAGGGAGCTTCGGCTCCCTTTTCTTTGTGTCATATTTCTGTTATCCCGCTGTCATGAATTCGTCAGATGAATCCGACACTCTTTTGTTTATTCGAAACAGGAGAAAGCACGATGGATAAATCATTTACTCTTAACCTCACCACTTCCGCATTGGTTCTGGCACTCGGCGCCAGCTTAATAACTTTTTCTGCTTCTGCCGCTGTCAATTACGCCGACCGCCATGCACAAGGTGATATCACTCAGCAAGGCGGCGCTCGTCGCCTGACTGCTGATCAAACTGAAATGCTGAAAGCCTCTTTGTCAGATAAAAAAGCTAAAAACGTTATCCTGCTGATTGGTGATGGTATGGGCGATTCTGAAATTACGATCGCCCGTAACTATGCCATGGGCGCCGGCGGTTACTTCAAAGGTATTGATGCGCTACCGTTCACAGGTCAGTACACCCATTACTCGTTGGATAAAAAAACACACAAGCCAAACTATGTCACCGACTCAGCCGCGTCAGCAACGGCTTGGTCAACTGGCGTGAAAACCTATAACGGTGCATTGGCTGTCGACGTGAACGGCAAACCATTCCCAACGCTGCTGGAAATGGCAAAAAAAGCAGGTAAAGCAACAGGAAACGTTTCAACCGCGGAACTACAAGACGCCACACCGGCCGCGCTGTTTGCCCATGTCACCGCACGTAAATGCTATGGCCCGAAAGCCACTACAGAAAAATGCCCCGATAATGCCATCGAAAATGGTGGTTTAGGTTCCATCACGGAACAGATGTTAAAAGCACGAGCCGATGTCACTTTGGGTGGTGGCGCCAAAACATTCGCGGAAACAGTTCCCGCTGGTGAATGGAAAGACAAAACATTGCATGATGTAGCGAGTTCTGAGGGCTATCAAATTGTCTCTGACCTCGATAGCCTGAAAGCGATCAAAACCGCAAATCAGAAACAGCCACTGTTAGGTTTATTTGCCGAAGGTAATATGCCGGTACGCTGGAAAGGGCCAAAAGCCTCTCTGCACGCCAATCTGGAAAAAGACCCGGTAAAATGTGAAATCAACGATGCCAGAACCGCGAGCATTCCAACTTTGGCTGATATGACCGGAAAAGCCATTGATCTGCTGAAAGCCAATAAAAATGGCTTCTTCCTGCAAGTGGAAGGGGCTTCGATTGATAAACAGGATCACGCCGCCAACCCTTGTGGTCAGATTGGTGAAACGGTTGATTTAGATGAAGCAGTGCAAAAAGCGTTAGAGTTTGCACGCAAAGATGGCAACACACTGGTGATCGTAACAGCAGACCATGCACATGCCAGTCAGATCATTCCAAATGATGTGAAAGCACCTGGGTTAGCCGAAACACTGATCACACATGATGATTCACCCATGACTGTCAGTTATGGCAACTCCGAAGATGCCGATGATCAGGAACACACCGGTGCGCAATTGCGTATTGCCGCCTTTGGCCCGCATGCTGGCAACGTGGTGGGTTTAACCGATCAGACTGATTTGCACTTCACGATCCGTACAGCGTTGGGCTTGAAATAACGCTTCGCAATGCGCTGACTAACGTCAGTAAAGCTGGCTTATTACATGTTCCAATCCAAAACCAGTGGTCACCAGCCACTGGTTTTTTATATCTTCTTTTCTATCACTTTGATTTGACATACAACTCTGGCAACATGACCGCAACATGCTGTCATAACGGGAGTTAAATCATGACACCTACCCCACCGGTCAAACACCTGTGGCGCAACTTCTGGATGCTGTTAAAGCCATTCTGGGCATCGAAAGAAGGCAAGACAAAAGGTCTCATTCTGCTGATTGTGGTGCTGGCACTGAGTGCTGGTTCCGTCTATCTGCAAAAAGTGCTGAACAGCTGGCATAACCAGTTTTATAACTCGATTCAAGGTTATGATTTTCCCGAATTTAAAAGTTTATTGCTGACTTTCAGTTGGCTGGCAGCAATCTGGGTCTTAGTCGGTGTGCATCGCACTTACTTCAATCAGATGCTGCAGATCGTCTGGCGTCGCTGGCTGACACAAAACCGGATCGCGCACTGGTTGGAAAATAATAACTTCTACCGCCTGCAACTGACCGACCGGCAAACCGATAACCCTGACCAACGTATCGCCGAAGATATCAATGAGTTTGTCGGTTCCACACTGTCTTTGTCGATTGGCTTCTTGTCACAAATTGCCACCCTGTTCACCTTCCTTGGGGTATTGTGGACATTATCCAAACCATCTACGTTGACTCTCGGTAACACCACATTTCAACTGGCACAGGGTTACATGGTGTGGGCCGCGCTGGCCTATGCCGTATTTGGTACGGTCATTACATTCTGGATTGGTCGCCCGTTGGTGCGGTTGAACTTTAACCAGCAACGCTATGAAGCGGATTTCCGTTTCTCACTGGTGCGCATGCGCGAAAATGCCGAGTCTATCGCGCTGTATCAAGGTGCCACGGAAGAAGGTGGTTATCTGCGCCAACGCTTCCTGCAAGTGGTCGATAACTTCTATGCCTTGATGAAACGCCAGAAAATTCTCGGCTTTTTCACGCTGGGTTTTAACCAGACGGCGGTGATTTTCCCAGTCATTCTGGCGGCACCACTGTATTTCGCTAAACAGATCACCTTGGGCGATCTGATGCAGACCCTCTCTGCGTTTGGCATTGTGCAAGGCTCGATGTCGTTGCTGGTCGACAGCTATACCGATTTGGCACGTTGGAAATCGGTGGTCGACCGTTTGGCGACCTTTGAACAAGGCTTACAACAGGCAGAAAACTTGCCGCGTCTGCAACCAGAAAAAACCGGTAACGCGCTGCAATTACAAAAAGTAGGTATCTCACAACCGGACGGCACCAGCTTAATGGAAAATGCCAACTGGCAGCTGACCGCCGGCGATTCCTTGCTGATCCAAGGCCCATCCGGTTGCGGTAAATCGACACTGCTACGCACACTGGCGGGTTTATGGCCTTTCGCGACCGGCAAAGTAAATTACCCGGCAAATTGCCAATCGCTGTTTTTGTCACAAAAACCCTATCTGCCGTTAGGCAGTCTGCGACAGGCCATGAGTTACCCGCTGACGGAAGTCAGCAGTGCTGATGCCATGAAAGCGCTGCAGGCTGTCGGGTTGGAAAAAGTCGCCGCTAAACTGGATGACGTAGAGCTATGGGGGCAGATTTTAAGTCTCGGTGAACAGCAGCGTGTCGCATTTGCCCGTATTCTGCTGGTGAAACCGGATGTGCTATTTTTAGATGAAGCAACTTCGGCGCTGGATGAACAAAGCGAAGCGCTGCTTTATCGCCTGCTGCGTCAGGAGTTGCCACAGACCATTATGGTCAGTGTTGGCCATCGCAGCACCTTGCATCCGTTCCACGAGAAAAAGCTGTTATGGCAGGAAAATGGACAATGGCAATTCGCCTGATCCCCATGCTTGGTCTGACACTGGCGGTGCTATGCGGCACAGCCAGTGCACGACAACTCGCTTTTTCCCGCGAAACCTTACAACTGCATTATGTCTGGCAATATGAAACGGCCGCGACACAGGCCTTTACACTGACACTGCCGGAAGAAACCGCCTTGCCACCCTGGAGTGCATGGCGGCCAGCTCAGGCAGATGCATTTGTCTTTCAGCAATTACTGCGCGATGCCCGCGAGCAATTTCCAGATGCCCGCTTTCGCTATAGTAAAACTGCTGATGGAAGCACCGTAGATTTTCAAGCAACGGATCAAACGTTGTTACCGCAAATAAAAAGCTGGTTAGCGCAGCAACAAGAAACCTTGTTCATGGCGTATCTCGATCAGCATTACTACAAACGTCATGATGGTAATAATGGTCATTTGATCCGCCCTGATCATGTTCGGATCGCGACTGACAGCAGCCCGGAATTGCAGGAAACAGCACAAGCGTTGCAGCGCATGATCCTCAGCTCGGCCTCTGAAGAACAAAAACAACGTTATCAGAACGATGAAAAATCATTGGTGGTCGCAGGTTTATTAAATTTCGTGCAATCGATCCCGTACGACCCACTGGAAACCGTGAATGGTCAGCGTGGGGTTGGTTTTCTGATGCCAGAGCAAGTGTTAGCGCAAAACCGGGGGGATTGTGACAGTAAAAGCACACTGCTGATGTCATTGCTGATGGCACTGTATCCGGATTTACCACAGGCGATTGTCTATGTGCCGGATCATGCGTTTTTGGCGATCACGTTATCACGACGGGCAGGCAATGAAGAGACCATCAGTATAGATGGTCAACCGTTTATCCCGCTGGAAGTCACTGGCCCGGCAGAGATCCCACCGGGGATAGCGGGAGATAAAAGTCAGTTATACATCCGGAATAATCAGTATCAATATGAGCGGGTTCAGCTTACGACTACAAACTCAACCCCTAACTGATAAACACCCTCCACTTTATCTGCGCGAATGATTTTAGCCTCGGCCACAAACGGCGGCAGTGCATTACTGTTGGTCGACAAACTGACACTCAGTTGTTCACCGACGGTAAAAACAGTGGCCACTTCTGCTTCAATCGACATCCCATTAGCACTGAGATCACGACAAGTTGCAATAATCCGTTCTGAACCACGCACCAACGTGACAGGTGCGTTGATCACCATGCGCATGAAGGTACGGCGTTCCCGGGTAGTCGTCAGCATAGTGTTCTCCTCGAAAAAAGATTAAAAATCAGTCATGGCTTCTGTAAACTCAACCGGATACCATCAAAAACTAGCACCACTGAACCGTTCCGTCACTGGTTTTACCCCAGTTTCGTTACTAGAATAACGTTTCGATATTAAAATATGATTGTTTCTCAAACGGGGTGCGGGCGTCCGCTGAGATCACACCCGGTGAACCTGATCCAGCTCATACTGGCGTAGGGATTTGAGATAAGCCACGATATGCCGTTTCTGTTACAAACGATTGACGCCCGTTCTGATCATCCTGTTGTTTCAATAAGGTTCATGATGAACCGTTAGAATATTTTATGGAGTACAGCATGCGTCTTTCCTGGTCATTATCTCTGGCTGCCGCTTTATTCACTGCATCTGGGTTTACTCAAGCTACCGAAACAAAACCGGTGTTAACCGTTTATACCTACGATTCGTTTGCCGGCGAATGGGGCCCGGGCCCGAAAATCAAACTCGCCTTTGAAGCGGAATGTAACTGCGAGTTGAAATGGGTCAAACTCGAAGATGGCGTGGCGATCCTCAATCGCCTGAAACTCGAAGGTTCACACAGCAAAGCCGACGTCGCGCTGGGCATGGATGAAGCCATGCTGGCCGATGCGCATAATAGTAAATTGTTTACACCACATCACACAGATCTGAAGAGCTTAAGTCTACCCGGCGGTTGGCAAGACAACACCTTCCTGCCATTTGATTATGGTTATTTCTCGTTTGTGTATGACAGCAGCAAACTGAAACAGCCACCGCAAAGTCTGAAAGAGCTGGTCGAGCGTAACGATCTGAAAATCATCTATGAAGACCCGCGCACCAGCACACCCGGGCAAGGTCTGTTGTTGTGGGTAAAACAGGTGTATGGCGAAAAAGCGCCTGCCGCGTGGGAACAACTGGCGAAAAAAACCGTCACCGTAACCAAGGGCTGGAGCGAAGCTTACGGCATGTTTCTGAAAGGTCAGTCTGATCTGGTGCTCTCTTACACTACCTCGCCGGCTTATCACCGTCTGGCAGAACATAATCTGCAGTATCGCGCTGCCTTGTTCAGTGAAGGGCATGTGCGTCAGGTGGAAGTGGCCGCCCAATTGAAAACGGCCACGCAACCAAAGCTGGCACAGCAATTTATGCAATTTATGCTGACTGATCGCTTCCAGAATCTGATCCCGGAAGGGAACTGGATGTATCCGGTCACCAATGTAACACTGCCAAAAGATTTCAACCAAAACGAAACGCCAGCCAAAACATTATCGGTGGATGCCAAAAAACTGGGCACGCAACGTAAGGTTTGGGTAAAAGAGTGGCTACAGGCTGTCAGCCATTGATGTTACGCCGTTTCTGGTGGGTCTCGGGCGGTCTGGTGGCCGCCCTGATTTTATCTGTCACTCTTGGCCCGTTGGCGGCACTGTTAAGTCAGCCGGAAACCAGCGCGCTCTTATTATGGCAAGACAGCTATCTGACGCATGTGGCCTGGTTTAGCCTCAAACAGGCAGCGCTTTCTGCACTGCTGAGTTTACTGCTGGCTATTCCTCTCGCTCGGGCGTTGTTCTACCGTCAATTTCCCGGAAAAACGCTGTTATTACATCTGTTTGGGTTATCGCAGGTGTTGCCGGTTATTATTGCCCTGTTTGGACTGGTCGCCGTGCATGGTGCGCAAGGGTGGCTCACACAACTGATGCGAAAGATCGGCCTGCCACTACCGGATTATCTGTTTGGTTTATCGGGCATTTTACTGGCACATGTCTTTTTTAATATGCCGCTGGCAACCCGCTGGTTGGTGCAAGCATTAGAACAAATTCCGGCCAATCATTGGCGTCAGGCCGCTCAGCTGGATATGCCGGAATGGAGCCGTTTTTGCTGGTTGGAATGGCCTGCGATGCGTCGCCTATTACCGGGTTTAGCCAGCCTGATCTTCATGCTCTGTTTTACCAGCTTTACCATCGTGATGGCGTTAGGCGGCGGCCCGCAAGCGACTACGCTGGAAGTCGCGATTTATCAGGCATTGCGCTTTGATTTTGACTTGGCTTCTGCCGGGCAACTGGCATGCTGGCAACTGTTATTGGGCACACTCGTGGTGCTCAGTTATGGCTGGTTAAAACCTGCAACCGCGAGCTTGTCATCGTCACATCAACCGGTACGCCACTATCAGCGCCATACGCTGTTACCGGATGCTCTGGCCTTAATGTGCGGTTTAGGTTTGTTCCTGCCCCCTCTCGCCGCTATTGTCTGGTATGGCTTGCAGGCCTTGTTTGATCTGGCATGGCAACAATCGATACTGTTACACACCACCTTGCAGTCGTTACAAATTGCGCTAAGTGCAGGAACATTAGCGCTGGTTATGAGCATCGGTTTGTTATTGAGTTGTCGTCATCTCAGTGTACGTCGTCAGTCACCACGTTGGGGGCGCTTACTTGCGGGCACCGGGTCGTTGATTTTACTGATCCCCACGTCGGTGCTCAGCACCGGCTTATTTATTTTGCTGCAGGAAAAAGTCGATCTGTTTGCCCATGGTTTCTGGCTGGTCATGTTGCTCAATGCTTTAGCAGCCTTGCCCTATACGTTACGGGCATTACAAGAACCGATGGCTGATGTGTTGCTCCGTTACGATCGACTGGCCGACAGTTTAGGTTTAACCGGGTTTTCCCGTCTGCGCTGGCTGGAGTGGCCATTATTGTGCCGACCGGCAGGCCGCGCGTTGGCCTTGGGAATGATATTTTCTCTTGGCGATTTAGCCGCGATCGCTATGTTTGGCAGTGATGAGTTACAAACACTGCCATGGTTGCTCTATCAGCAGCTTGGGCATTATCAGATGCGCGCGGCAGCAGCAACCGCGCTCATCTTGCTGCTGCTGTGCATTACATTACTTTGGTTGGTGGAATGGCTGGCCAGCCGCACTGAACACCGCGAACCGCCGTCATTGCTGGAGTCATAATGTTATTGGTCGAACAGTTACAAACCCAACGGCAAGGGCGCCAGTTTGAGTTCTCATTGTGCCTGCAACCGGGTGACATAGGCTTATTGTTGGGGCGCTCCGGTAGCGGTAAATCGACTTTATTGGAAATGCTCGCCGGTTTTGTGCCAACCAACGCCGGAACCCTGCTCGCCGATGGTCAGAATATCGCCGCGCTGCCACCCGCTGCGCGCCCATTTACCATGCTGTTTCAACAACACAACCTGTTTGAACATTTAACCGTGCGCCAGAATATTGGGCTGGGTCTGCAGCCGAATCTGAAATTATCCCGCCTGGAGCAAAACGCATTGCAGCAAGCAGCAGAACGATTACAGATCAGCGAACTGCTTGATCGTTTACCGACATCGCTTTCTGGCGGGCAACAACAACGGGTTGCGTTAGCGCGTTGTCTGGTACGACGTAAACCGTATTTGTTGCTGGATGAACCCTTTTCCGCGCTTGATCCGGCCTTACGGCAGGAGATGATGCAGGAGGTGCGTATGTTGGCGACAGAACAACGTATTGGTGTTTTGCTGGTGTCACATCAGCCACAGGAAGCAAAAGATCTGGCCGACTGGCTGGGTTTTGTCGATGACGGGAAACTGGCCTTTATCGCACCGATGGCAGCATTGCAGCAGCCACCGAGTCGTGCCTTCGCCGCTTACTTAGGGCTGTAGTATTGAATGCCCCCTTAAAAAAGGGGGCAGGCAGGAAATTACAAATTCTCTTCGGCAAACGAGGCCAATCGACTTCTAATAACGCCATTTAAGAAGATATTGGCGCTACCTTCAAAGTCTTTAAAACGCTCCACAATATAGGTCAGGCCGGATGTCACCGGGGTCAGATAGTTAGAATCGATCTGCGCTAAGTTACCGGAGCAGACAATTTTAGTGCCTTCGCCACAGCGGGTGATGATGGTTTTCAACTGTGATGCGGTGAGATTTTGGCACTCATCCAATAGGACAAAGGT
>JAQUHG010000344.1 GCA_028683735.1 Tolumonas sp.
AGAGTTTCTTTTGCCTGAAAAAGAACAATTCCCCGATGCGGAAGAGCGCCGGTTGTTTTATGTGGCATTAACACGTGCCCGGCATCGGGTATATCTAGTCTGTAATCCAACAGAGGTATCACCTTTTGTTGCGGAATTAATCGATCAGAAATATCCGGTTTGTAGTGATGAATTTACTGCAAAATAAGTTTCAAATGAGGGTTTGAGCGGAACGGGACTAAGGTTGATTGTTTCAGAGTCTTTTTAATAACGATAATGGGAAATACTGATCTTGTTTTTATCACTACAGGATTTTCTATCATGCGTACCTTGATTTTTCCTTTGTTATTGTCGGCCGGACTGATTTGTAATGTTGGTGCAGCCAATGCGGTCTCTAAATTTCAGCTGGATAGTACAGACCTGAGTAATGGTAAATTTGCTGAATCGCAGGTATTGAACAGTTTTGGTTGTAGTGGAAAAAATATTTCGCCGCAGCTGAGCTGGCATGGAGAGCCTGCGGGCACCAAAAGTTTTGTCGTTAGTATTTATGACCAAGATGCACCGAGTGGTTCAGGCTGGTGGCATTGGGTTGTAGCTAATATTCCTGCGAAGATGCATGAATTGCCACAAGGTGCGAGTAGCGATACGAGTAAATTACCTAATGGTGCACTGCAGACCAATACTGATTTTGGAAAACCGGGTTATGGTGGGCCGTGCCCGCCTGTTGGTCAGACTCATCGATACACAATTACGGTTACGGCACTAAAAGTAGAAAAGCTGGATGTGACAGCTGATTCAACAGGTGCAATGGTGGGTTTTATGACCAACATGAATAGTCTGGGAAAGGCGACTAAAACAGTTAAATACGGTCGTTAATGTATAAAGTCATAGCGGGTTTAGACTCGCTTTGACTTTGTAAACATCATGCATGGATGTCAGATGGTTCGAACAATTATCAATCGTGCCGGTGTGGGCGTTACTGCCCATATTATTCAGCGTAATTCCCTGGGGTTTATTCGGGACTTCGAATATCCAACATTGATTTTTGTACTGCATGGAACAAAAACGCTTCGCAGTAAGAATCAAACTCATATCATTCGGGCGGGTGAGTGTGTTGCAGTTGATGGCGGTTTAACCTTCGAGATTGTAAATGAAACATCAACGTCTGGTGCGTATGAGGCTTGGTGGATGGCATGGGATCCTCATTTACTGGCTGAGCATAATCGACAGTTAACCTATACAGAAAAAAATACAATTAGCGTGTGGCCCATTCGGAAGATTGAGCCTGTGTTTCAACAATCACTGGAAAAAGCATTAACCGCTTTATCAGATGAAACCCGTGTTCCAGTGACTATTGCCAGGCATCAATTACATGAAGTTTTAATCTGGCTGGCACATTATGGCATTTGCTTTCAGCCCCGTGAAATTACGACGATTTCTGGCAAAATCCGCCAGCTGGTTGCTCGCGACCCTGCATATAAATGGACGGCTCCTCATTTTGCGAGCCTGATGGCGATGAGTGAAGCAACACTTCGTCGTCGGCTGGTTGCAGAACAAGGCTCGCTAATGGAATTAATAAGTGATGTTCGTATGAACTTCGCGCTCACTTTATTACAGTCAACGGATTACCCTGTATCCCAGATTGCTCAGGATGTGGGATATGAATCGCAGTCAAAATTTGCCATGCGTTTTCGTAAACGGTTTGGTTTTTCACCCATGATGGTAAGAGAAAAATCTAAAAGGATATGAGAATAGCGTTAGAATGATTGCTCTGACTTTCACATCTGATAAGAATTTCTAATGGAAGAGACCCGAACTATTGCTGGCAGTAAATCGAGTGATACCCGTTTTCGCGTATTAGGTGCTATCAGCATGTCGCATTTTCTGAATGACATGCTGCAATCGCTGATTTTTGCTATCTACCCGCTCTTGAAAGGCAATTACGACCTGAATTTCACGCAAATTGGCCTTTTGACTCTGACTTATCAATTAACTGCATCCATTTTACAACCCATGGTTGGCTTTTATACCGATAAACACCCTAAACCTTATTCGTTAGTGGTGGGGATGGGGTCAACATGTGCGGGACTATTATTGCTCAGTCACGCGCACACGTTTCCGCTGCTACTTCTGGCTGCATCAATGGTAGGGCTGGGTTCTTCCATTTTTCACCCGGAATCGTCGCGGGTTGCCCGTATGGCTTCCGGTGGCAGACATGGTTTGGCACAATCGATTTTTCAGGTAGGTGGCAACGCAGGCACAGCCACTGGCCCACTTTTAGCGGCAATCGTGATTTTCCCATTGGGTCAGGGAAGTCTGGCTTGGTTCTCTCTGGCCGCATTACTGGCCATGTTTATTTTGTGGAAGGTGGGAAACTGGTATAGCCAGCAACATCGCAGCCAGAAAACGCATATTGCGCCTAAAACATCATCATTATCCCGCGGTAGGATTGCTCTGGCATTGGGTGTGTTGCTTTTGCTTATTACCTCGAAATATCTCTATCTGGCGAGTTTGACGAACTATTACACCTTCTATCTGATGCACCATTTCGGCTTAGATGCGCAAGCGGCGCAATATCATCTGTTTATCTTTCTTTTTGCTGTCGCTGCCGGCACGGTGCTTGGTGGCCCTATTGGCGACAAGATCGGGCGCAAAAGAGTGATTTGGTTTTCCATCCTCGGTGTAGCGCCTTTTACGCTGGCCTTACCGCATGCTGATTTGCTATGGACATCGATTTTGTCCTTTGTGATTGGTTTTATTTTGGCGTCAGCATTTTCAGCAATATTGGTTTACGCGCAAGAACTGGTACCAGGCAGAATTGGGACGATTTCAGGGCTGTTTTTTGGCTTTGCCTTTGGTGTAGCGGGTATTGGCGCTGCATTGATGGGGCAGTTAGCCGATCGCTATGGCATCGAATTTGTTTATCAGATATGCGGCTGGTTGCCCCTCATGGGGGTGATTACGGCATTGTTACCTTCATTACATAAACGCTGAAAGCAAGCTGGCTATTTTCATTAATCGTCTATCTTTATATTAGCGATTATGGAGATACAGTAAT
>JAQUHG010000070.1 GCA_028683735.1 Tolumonas sp.
CCATACTGCCTGCCTGCTTCCACCAATAACGCAAAATCGCCCCGGCGCTGTAAGCCAAAACGAAAATCATCGCCAATCACCAGAAACTTCACCGCTAATTTACGAACTAATATCTGTTCAATAAATTCAGCGGCCGTTAACTCAGCAAACGCATGATCAAATTTAACGCATAACAGCCGATCAATATTTAACGCGGCAATCGCTTCGTATTTATCCCGTAAGCGACTCAGGCGTGCCGGTGCTTTATCGCCAGCAAAAAACTCCAGCGGTTGCGGCTCAAAAACCATCACACAAGATGGCAACCTCAACTGGGTTGCCTGCTCCTGTAACCGACGCAAAACGGCCTGATGTCCCCGGTGCACACCGTCAAAGTTGCCAATTGTGAGCACACAACCGACATGTTCAGAACGGAGATTGTGAATACCGCGGATCAATTCCATAAATACGGGAGCCCTGTTACATCTGCAAAACTATCGGATTATATACTGAACGCCGCCACTGATCAGCCCTCTGTCACGGTTTTGAAATGATGAGGCCGTAAACCAACCAATCCCATCCCCAAACCATACGTGATTAAAGCAATACCGATAAGTTTCGTTAATTCCCAAATGGAACGCCATTGTGACCAAGCTGTCCAGCTGGACAGTGGCGCACTCAACCAAATTAATGCTGCTGCCATCAGCAATGTAGCCAAGGCCAAGCGGATAACAAAAATAGCCGTATCTTTGCCGGGACGGTAAATGTGGCGACGATACAGACCTTGAAACAGTGAAATCGCATTCACGGTGCCGGATAATGCCGTAGACAATGCCAGACCGATATAACCTAACGGATAAATTAACATCGCATTAAAGATCATATTTGATGCCATGGAATGCATACCATAACGCACTGGCGTTTTGGTATCTTGTCTGGCATGAAAGCCAGGCGCTAACACGCGGGCTAACATCAGTGATAACAAACCCGATGCCGAAGCCAGCAAACTACCACCTGCCATGCCAACTTCATGAGCACCAAACTCACCACGCATAAACAACACACGCAATATCGGTTCACGCAGCACCATAATACCTGTCATCGCCGGTAATCCTAAAAAGAGCACCATGCGCACGCCCCAGTCCATGGTCTGAGAAAAACGCAGTGGATCCGCATCCACATGCCGTTTCGACAGCGATGGTAAAATTACCGTACTAATCGCGACCGCAAACATGCCCAGTGGAAACTCCAGCAAACGATCGGAATAATAAAGATAACTGATCGAACCGGTGGCCAGAAAAGAGGCCAGCATGGTGTTAAACATCAGATTGATCTGGCTAACCGAAACCCCAAAAATAGCCGGCAGCATGAGAGTTCGGATCTTAACTACACCAGGATGATGCCAGGCCCAGGTCGGTTTTACGATAAAATCCATCTTATACAGATAGGGGATCTGATACAGCAACTGCACTAAACCACCAATAAAGGTGCCCACTGCCAACGCAATTTCAGGATGTTCCATCCCCGGCGCAACCCACCAGGCAGTGGCGATCAACACGACATTTAAAAAGGTGGGCGTAAATGATGAAACCCCAAACCGGCCATAGGTGTTCAGCACCGCACCAGACATCGCAGTAAAAGTCACAAACCAGAGATAGGGAAATGTGATCTTCAACAGCAGACTAGCCAACTCAAATTTGTCAGCCCCCGGCTCATTGTGCCACCAGGCCATAAACCAACCCCAGCCAAATAAAGCTGAGATGACCGTGGACCCTAAAACGCCAATAACTGTAACAACGGTGATCACTAATCCTAATGTGCCGGAAGCTGCACTTAATAGCTCTCTGACAGCAACCTTATCCCCTTTCGCTTTGTATTCTGTCATGACTGGCACAAACGCCTGATTAAATGCACCGTCAGCAAATAAACGACGTAAATAATTAGGAATGCGATTGGCAAAGAAAAATACGTCCGACGCAACACCAGCCCCTAGCAGATGGGCGATGGCAATATCCCGAACTAAGCCCAAAATACGCGAGGCAAAGGTCGCCGTAGTCACCATTAGACCAGATTTTATTAACTTCTTGCTCAAGATAGACCTCGAAAACTGTACAGCAGCCAGATTCCTGCTAAAATCGACCGACAGTTTAACTATCTGTGCTCTGGGTGGCTATAAGAGTGCGGCGGTTATTTGCACAAATCGATTGACTTTATCGGGTTGAGAATGCATATTTCTCGGCCTTTTTATAACACTCGCTAAGACCGTTTTTTCAGGAGTTTTACCTTGGCTAACATTAAATCTGCTAAGAAGCGCGCTATCCAGGCAGAGAAAGCCCGCAAGCACAACGCCAGCCGTCGTTCCATGACTCGTACTTTCATCAAGAAAGTAGTAGCAGCGATCGCATCTGGTGATAAAGCTGTTGCTCAGGCTGCTTTCGCGGCTGCACAGCCAATTCTGGATCGCATGGCGACCAAAGGCCTGATCCACAAGAATAAGGCTGCTCGTCATAAATCTCGTCTGACTGCGCAAATTCACGCAATGCAATAATATTGCTTCGTGTCTGCACAGACAAAAAAACCGGCTTAGGCCGGTTTTTGTTTTTTACACGGATGAAATATTTTACGAGGCACAATATAAACTGTGTAACGTGGCGATGATTGCCTCGACCTCTGGGCTACTCAGCGAATAATAAACTGTCTGAGCTTCCTTCCGGGTTTTCACCAAATTATCCCGACGCAATAAAGCAAGGTGTTGTGATAAAGCCGACTGACTGAGACCAATTTTCTGATTCATTTCACCAACTGATAATTCACCACCCTGCAGACAACACAAGATGATCAGTCGATGCCGGTTGGCCATCGCTTTCAATAATGACACCGCCTGATCGGCGCCAAGTTCCATTTCTTCGATGGTCATTTATATCTACTCCTTTGGGCCAAAAAGCGTGCCATCATAGCAGTAAATCTGATAATGAGAATAAATGAGAATGCGATTTACTGCTCAAGTCCAGCAAATAATGCTGAAAAATCACTTTCACAGAGTCGTTTAACCGCAGGATGTTGGATCATCCTTTCCGCAAAAATAGCATAATATTCTTCTTTTAACTCATCCGTCTGGCCTAATAACGTTACAGACTGACCATCCAGAAACTCTTCCTGATAAAGAGTGGGTGCCACAAAAATCCCTTGGTTGAACAGGCCAAACGCCTTCATCAACGCGGCGTCATCAAATTCACCAAAAATCTGTGGTGCCAGACCTTGTTCATCAAACCATCGCGTCAGTTGCCGTCCCATTGCGGTTATGCGAGCAGGAATGAGCAATTTTCTTTCCATCAAACACTCCGGAAATGGCTTTTCTGGTAACGGCGCCTGACAGAAAAAACTCACACCACACTCGCCCAATTTCTTCGACAACAAATCGGGATGCTGTGTCGAATCTAAAGGGCAATCAGACAAGATCATGTCCAGCTTATGTTCACGCAATTGCTCCAACAACATTTCATGTGTTGATTCAAGGCAACGCAGATGTACGGCACTATCGACGGGTAATGCAGCGAGTAATACTTTTGAAGCGATCCGTTTTGATAGCACATCGGCTATCCCAACGTTAAAAGAACTTTCATTCTCTTTTCGGAATGTCACCACCTCAAGCATTTCATAAGACAGCGAAAACATTTTATCGGCATAACGAAACACCAATTGTCCTAATTCGGTTGCTTCAATATTCCGGCCTTTCCGTTTGAATAAACGACCACCCAAACGATCTTCCAACTGACGGATCTGGCCTGTGATAGTCTGCGGGGTGAGATAGAGCGCTTCGGCAGCCTGCGTCACGGAACCTTTTTTCTGCGTCATCCAAAAGTAATACAGATGATTGTAATTAAGATGAAACACCTATTGCTCCTTAATCAGCCCCGTACGCACAGTACGACACAACAAACTATATCCGAAAACAGCGGCTAGCAATGAGCCCAGCAAGATACCAAAGCGGGCCAGTTCAAAATGTGTCCCAGTTGTATCAAACGCCAGCCCGGCAATAAAAATTGACATGGTAAAACCAATACCACACAGCACAGCTAACCCAGATAACTGACGCCAACTAACATTGTTAGGTAACACGGCCAAACCACCTTTTACTGCACTCCAGCATGTCAGCAAGACACCCAGTGGTTTACCCACCAGTAATCCGATAATAATAGCCAGTGGCAATCCACTGCCCAGATCAGACCAGGATAAGTTATCAAAGGATAATCCGGCGTTCGCAAAGGCAAACAAGGGCAATATAAAATAGCTACTCCAAGGATGCAGCTGATGTTCTAACCGACGCAATGGTGTATCAGGATGAGCGCGACGATGTGGAATGGCAAAGCCTAAAATCACGCCCGCTATGGTGGCATGAATACCCGATTTCAGCACTGCCACCCATAAAAAAGCACCTAATAACAGATAAACGCCCAAATGCATGACTCGCATCCGGTTTGCTATCAGTAAAATAACGCTCAATGCGGCGGCAATCGCTAACGGTAACAGATGTAATTCTTCTGTATAAACTAGTGCTATTACCATGATCGCACCTAGATCATCAATAATGGCTAACGCGAGCAAGAATACTTTCAACGCCGTTGGAATACGCGAACCGAGCAATGACAAGACACCTAATGCAAAGGCAATGTCAGTGGCCATCGGAATAGCCCAACCCGAGGTCAGTTCTGCATGTTCGCGGATAACCAACCAGTACAATAATGCCGGAAAAACCATGCCACCAATGGCAGCAATAACCGGCAAGCTGGCTTGACGTAAGCTGGAAAGTGACCCTTCCTGCATTTCACGCTTTATTTCCATACCAACCAGCAGGAAAAAAATGGCCATCAAACCATCATTGATCCACAGTAATAATGGTTTATGCAGATCCAGCTCGCCAATCCGTAGTTGTAACGGTAATTCCAAGAAGGCGTGGTAAAAAGACTGCCAAGGCGAATTCACCATCAACAATGCTAAAATGGCAGCACAGAATAAAATAACGCCACTGGCTGCCTCCAGATGCAGAAATCGCTTTACTAAACTGACCATCGAAAACCTCCCGCCATAAGTAAACTAAGTATAGCGACTATCTATTATCAGTAAAAATCCATTTAACTCGATAAATAACTCGATATTACCGAGTAATTGTAAAATCAGTAACGACAGGTAATGCGTAAAAAATGTATCAAACGCCAAAATGATACAGCGCTGGTATAATCGGCAACGATAGAAAGATCGGTCAGTAGCACGTTTATTCGTCATTAATATTTAGGAAATAACATGAAGCAATATTTAGATCTTTGCCAGCGCATCATCAACGACGGCGTATGGGTTGAGAACAAACGAACTGACAAACGCTGCCTGACCGTGATCAATGCAGACTTAACTTATGATGTGAAAAATAACCAATTTCCTATCATCACCACACGCAAAAGCTTTTGGAAAGCCGCTATCGCAGAACTGCTGGGCTACATTCGTGGTTATGATAATGCCGCCGACTTCCGTGCTTTAGGTACCAAATCATGGGACGCCAACGCCAATGAAAATGCAGCATGGCTGAACAACCCGGCTCGCAAAGGCCATGATGACATGGGGCGGGTTTACGGAGTTCAAGGTCGTCACTGGAAAAAACATGATGGATCTGAATTAGATCAACTGGCAAAGATTATTCACAATTTATCCAATGGTATTGACGACCGCGGCGAGATCCTGACCTTTCACAATCCGGGGGAGTTTGAGCTAGGTTGTTTGCGTCCTTGTATGCACACACACACTTTTTCCCTGTTAGGTGACACCTTATATCTGACGAGCTATCAACGCTCGTGTGATGTGCCACTAGGGTTGAATTTCAATCAAATTCAGGTGTTTACATTATTGGCATTGATGGCGCAGATCACCGGCAAGACGCCTGGGCAGGCCTATCATAAAATCATCAATGCCCATATCTATGAAGACCAAGTGGAATTGATGCGCGATGTGCAATTAAAACGGGAACCCTACCCATCACCTAAACTTGAAATTAATCCGGATATTAAGAGCTTAAAAGACCTAGAGACTTGGGTAACCTTGGATGATTTTAATGTGGTTGGCTATCAACACCACGATGCGATCAAATACCCATTTTCGGTTTAGTCTCCGATAAAAAAGGGAGAGCACACTTTGGTTGCTCTCCCTTTTTTCACTCTGTCATCGCTAATTACAGTTACGCTTTTTTATTAATAAAGCTCTGCAAACCTAACGATTCCAGATAGTTGGTAAATATTTTTCTGATCTGAGCCGAATCGCTCAATTGAATAGCCTGCTCCAGTAACGGTGTCAGTGCATCAGTCCGTACACGGCGCAGTAAATATTTCACCTTAGCAATGTTATTCAAATTCATACTGAAACGACGGTAACCCATCGCCAGTAAAATCAGCACTCCGATTGAATCACCGGCTAACTCACCACAGACTGATACCGGTTTGGCTTGTTGGTTAGCAACCTGAATGATCTGTTGTAAAGCCCGTAAAACTGCAGGATGTAACCCATCATACATGTCGGCTACCCGTGCATTATTCCGATCGACCGCCAGTAAGTATTGTGTCAGATCATTCGTACCGACCGACCAAAAATCTACATACGGCGCTAAATCAGGCAACAGATAAATCGCAGCAGGTACTTCAATCATAGCCCCTAAGCTTGGGTAACGGATCGCACTGCCACGTGCGCGAAGTTCATCAGAAACTTCCAGCCAAGCTTGATCAAGCAAACGCCGTGCTGCTTGCACTTCGCTGACACTGGAGATCATCGGCAGCATAATTGCCAAATTATCATTGTGCTCGCTGGCACGTAACATCGCTTTCAACTGTGCCAGAAATAACTCTGGGTGATCGAGAGTAATACGAATCCCACGCCAGCCAAGAAACGGATTCTCTTCGCTAATCGGGAAATACGGTAGCGGTTTATCACCACCCACATCCAACGTACGCATGCAAACTTGACGACCGTTGTACTGCTCAAGAATAGCCCGATAGCGCGTCGCCTGTTCTTGTTCTGACGGGAAGCTGTCATGCAGCATGAATGGTATTTCAGTACGGTATAACCCAACACCATCGGAACAATCCATCAAGCAGCTATCAACGTCCAGACTTAACCCCGCGTTCAGCAAGACTGAAACAGAGCAACCATCTTGCGTTTCTGAGGGTAACAACGCCTCTTTCGCGACCAAGTCATCAAACGCTTTCGCTTGCAGGATCAGCTGTTCATATTCCGCCAGAACAGCGCCACTCGGTTGAATAATGACATCGCCGTTGGCGCCATCGATAATCAACTCCTGCCCATCTAACTCTTGTAGTGGCAGCTCCAGCCCCATAACTGCGGGCACACTCATGGTTCTGGCCAAAATAGCCGCATGAGAGTTGACCGCACCACGCATGGAAACCACTCCTGCCAAGCGATCTTTCGGGATCTCCGCCAGTAATGTTGCAGTGACTTCCTCTGCCAGCAGAATGACTGGCTCTTGAAAATCGAACTGCTCCATATGGCTGTGAGCCAAACTACTCAACAACCGTTGGGCAACATCGCGAATATCAAGCGCCCGCTCACGCAAGTAAGGATCACTCATAGCAGAAAATTGCTCGATCAAACGCTCACTCACTTGGCGCACGGCGGAGGTCGCGTTCCACTGATTCTCGGTGATTTCCTGTTCAATCTGAAAAATGAAATTAGGATCAGCCAGAATGTGCTGATAAATATCAAATATAGACTGAGAATCAACCTGAACTGCATCCTGAAAACGCATAGCCAGTGCATCCAAATCCATCTGCACCTGCAACACAGCCTGATTCAGCAGTTCCAACTGCAGTTCTGGTTCATCGCTATGTTTAAGATTAACCTGAGACAGCGCCATTTTCGGCTGCCAGACCCACGCTTTCGCAATGGCCATACCGGAAGAGACACCAATACCATGCACAGCACGATGATTCCCAGAAGAAGAACTGATCAGCCCCTTCAATTCGGCATGCGCAATACGCACCGCTAACTGAGCCGCCAATGTCACAAGAAAAGACTCATCAAGCTCAGTAAATTGGCGCGATAACGCCTGTTGCACCACTAACACCCCCAGCACATTACGCTGATGCATGATGGGCACGCCTAGAAACGTTTTGAACTCGTCTTCACCAACTTCTGGTAAGTATTTAAAGCTCGGGTGAGCAGGAGCATCTGCCAGATTAATTAATTCTTCACGACGACCGACTAAGCCAACCAGCCCTTCGTTAAATGGCAACACGGCTTTCCCGACCGCATCCAGAGAAAGACCATCGGTAGCAACCAAGCGGTAACGTTGGCGCTGGGTTTCAGAAATATAGACCGAGCAACAATCAACATGCATAGCAGCACGGGTTTGCTGTACCAGTGTACGCATCGCTTCCGATAACGATGGCGCAGCCGTTACACTTTCCACAATTTGCCGCAATGTTGTCAGCACAATATTTCTCCTTGTATTACCTAGCGATAACTATCGATACGCTTTTCTTTTCAGATCTTTTTTAGCTACAGGAGCTGTATAAGGCATCGCAATGGTTGCAAACTCTTTCATCACCCGGCGATAAACTTCACGCTTGAATGACACGACCTGTCTGACAGGATACCAATAACTCACCCAGCGCCAATCATCAAATTCCGGCTGACCATGACAACCAAATTGAATACTTGCCTCTTTAGAGGCATCTAAACGCAATAAAAACCATTTCTGTTTTTGTCCGATGCAGACCGGCTTGCTTTCCCAACGAATCAAACGCTTTGGCAGCCGATATTTCAGCCAATTACGGCTAGTCGCGAGGATAGTTACATCATCCTGCTTCAGCCCTATTTCCTCGTACAACTCGCGAAACATTGCCTGTTCCGGAGTTTCCCCATCATCAACACCACCTTGAGGAAACTGCCAGGAATGTTGTCCATAGCGACGAGCCCATAACACTTGTCCATTGCGATTGCAGATCACAATTCCTACATTCGGGCGGAAACCATCGCCATCAATCACGCAATCACCTGCATGTAACAACTTGAACTTACCCGATTCTTTCATATTAGCTTCAGATCAGCAAACAGACATTCCCAGAGTGAGAGCTATAGCGAATGCTGTAAGCTACAATCTTCGGATAGAACGTTAGATCCGGTATCTATTCCTGCATCAGAAGAAATACTCAACATGGTATGATCGGTATTATCGTTGCGTTAATTAGATAAAATTATGTATCAAACTATTGATGAACTGGTGCATGCTGCAGAGCAATTAGCAGGAACAACGTTGGCGGAACTGGCAGAAAATCTAAGCGTCGCGATACCGTCATCACTGCGCAGGGAAAAAGGCTGGATTGGTCAATTGTTAGAGTTGGCGCTCGGTGCATCAGCCGGCAGTAAGCCGCAACAGGATTTCCCTGAATTAGGTGTTGAACTCAAAACATTACCACTGACTCATAATGGTACGCCTCTGGAAAGTACTTTCGTTTGCACTGCCCCGCTTCTGCATCAGCAACACATCAAATGGACTACATCGAACGTACATCATAAGTTATCAACCGTCTTGTGGGTGCCCATTTTCGGCGATCGCCAACAAACTCTCGGCTCCCGCATGATTGGCAATCCATGGCTCTGGCATCCTTCCACATATGAAGAACAATTGCTTCAGCAAGATTGGGAGGAGATCATGGAATTGATCGCATTAGGCAGAGTAGAATCGATCAGTGCTCGACATGGTCAAGTTTTACAATTGCGCCCTAAGGCGGCGAATGGTAAATCACTTACCCCGGCAATCGGTCGCAATGGCTCATTGATCCAAACGCGACCGAGAGGTTTTTATCTTCGGAGCTCGTTCACGCAAAAATTACTTCAAGATCAGTTCCATCTGTGAGGTCTGTCCCGATATAAACTAACATTAGACAGAATTCATGGACTTGGATAAAGCTCTGCGGCTAACAATATCACTGGTTATTTTTTATCTTATTATTTATAAAGATTATTGGCGTTGTTCACGGTTAAGACTCAAGGAGTTGACATGGCTGTTACAAAGAAATTCTTAAAAACCAAACCTGAAGTGCAGGTAACGTTTGAGGTCAAGGTAGACACAACCGAGAGTGCCTCACAAGTTTATGTGGTGGGTGAGTTTGCTGATTGGGAACCAGTGGAACTGAAGAAACTAAAAAACGGGGCATTCAAAACCACAATCAATCTGCCGACTAACCAAAAAGATAGTTATCAATATCGATATCGTTTTGTTCTAGCAGACGGTTCAGAGAAATTTGATAATGAAGTACAGGCGGATGGCTATTGCAGTAATCCGTTTGGTGGCGAAAACTCCATCATTAGTGTCTCTCAGCAATAATCCATATTTGCAGATAATAAAAAAGCCTACCGAAGTAGGCTTTTTTACTTTATCAGTTAAGCTTCTCTTTGATACGAGCAGCTTTACCTGACAGATCACGCAGGTAGTATAGTTTCGCACGACGCACATCACCGCGACGTTTCAGTTCTACGCTCGCAATCAGCGGGCTATGGGTCTGGAATACACGTTCCACACCTTCACCGTTAGAAATCTTACGTACAGTGAAAGCAGAATGCAGACCACGGTTACGCTTAGCGATAACCACACCTTCAAACGCCTGCAGACGCTCTTTACCACCTTCGATAACACGAACTTGTACACGGACAGTATCACCCTGAGCAAAAGCAGGGATGTCGGTACGTAATTGTTCCTGTTCCAGTTGTTTAATAATGTTGCTCATTATATTTCCTACCTAGAATAAACTGAAAACTCTACTGCTGTTCAGCATTTCGCTCCTGAACATACTCGGCAAGCAACTTGGCTTGCTCGTCAGTCAGAGCTAGGTTATTAAGTAATTCCGGTCTTCTTTGCCATGTCCGCCCCAGTGACTGCTTCAACCGCCAACGACGAATATGTTCATGATTACCACTTAACAACACATCAGGAACCATCACACCATCCAGATTTTCCGGACGAGTATAATGGGGACAATCAAGCAAACCATCAGTGAAAGAGTCTTGTTCCGCACTGGCCATATCGCCCAATACACCTGGAACAAGTCGGGAGACGGCATCGACTAAGGTCATAGCAGGTAATTCCCCACCACTTAACACATAGTCACCAATCGACCACTCTTCATCAATCTCTGACTGAATTACCCGCTCATCAATACCTTCGTATCGACCAGCGACTAAAATCAGCTTCCGGTGCTGAGCCAGCTCAGCTACACCCGATTGTGTTAACTTTTTACCCTGAGGTGAAAGATAAATCACTTTCACATCATCTCCAGCAGCCAGTTTCGCAGCCTGGATTGCATCACGAAGCGGTTGCACCATCATCAGCATACCGGGGCCGCCACCATAAGGGCGATCATCCACAGTGCGATGTTTATCATGGGCAAAATCGCGAGGATTCCAGAGATTGATATCTAGCAAACCTCGTTTAACCGCTCGGCCTGTCACACCAAAATCCGTGATAGCACGAAACATGTCTGGGAAGAGGCTAATTACCCCGATCCACATACGACCTCCGTACAACAACGAACTTCGGGTTTAGAATCCCGGATCCCAATCGACTTCAACCAGACGAGCGGTGATATCAATATGCTTAATCACTTGCTCATCAATGAATGGAATCAAACGTTCTTTCATACCAAAGGCATCATTTAAATTGGCTTGAACCACCAATACATCATTAGAGCCAGTTTCCATTAATTCGGACACTGTTCCTAATTGATAGCCTTGAGTAGTTACTACGACACAACCAATAAGATCACGCCAATAGTATTCGCCCTGCGGCAAAGATGGTATCTGATGAGGTAACACGGCAATATCAACACCAGTGAGCGCTTGCGCATCTTCGCGAGTATCAATACCTTCAGGTTTACAAATCAGACCATTATTGTGACGTTTCCAACTGGTCAGTTGAATTTCACGCCACACGCCCTTTTGCTGAATAAGCCAGGGCATATAATCAAAAATGCTTTCCGGATTATCGGTGAAAGAGTTGACCTTCAGCCAACCTTTGATGCCATATACGGCACCAAGACGACCCACAACAACTGGATTATCCACGCGCTGATTTCCCACTCACCTACCAGATAGCAATTAAGCCGCTTTAGAAGCGTCTTTAACCAGTTTAGCAACACGATCAGACAGAGATGCACCCTGACCTACCCAATGTTGGATACGTGCTAGGTCCAGATTTACTTTCTCAGCCTGGCCGGCAGCCAGTGGGTTAAAGAAACCAACTCGCTCAATAAAACGACCATCACGCGCAAAGCGTGCATCGGCAACTACCACTTGGTAGAAAGGACGCTTTTTCGCGCCGCCACGTTGTAAACGAATGGTTACCATATCGTCCTCATTAACTTTAATAGAACAAGGCTCACAACTTAATACGAACCCCAGCTTAGAATAAGCCGCGTAATTCTACTTGGATCGCCACGAAAAGCAACCTAAGTAGACCAAATAGGACTACACGACTTAAAATATTATTTTAGTAAAAACTTAGTAGCACAAAAACCCCGCATCAGCGGGGTTTTTGTGTCTTGCAATTAGGAGCCTGGCAGTGTCCTACTCTCACATGGCGAATGCCACACTACCATCGGCGCTACAACGTTTCACTTCTGTGTTCGGCATGGGTA
>JAQUHG010000345.1 GCA_028683735.1 Tolumonas sp.
TGTATCGTATAAAGCAGAATGTGCTTCACTATTATCAAACGGAATTGCAGCTGTCTGACATGCTTTAGCCAGCACGGTCTGACCTAATGCCAGACCCGCCAGAGTTGCCGTGTCGAAAGTAGCAAAAGGGTGAAATGGATTGCGTTTCAGAGATGCGCGCTCAGACGCTGCCATCAGAAAGTTATGATCAAACGCCGCATTATGTGCAACCACAATAGCGCGATTGCAGCCCGCCGCTTTCATTCCTTTACGGATAGCTTTAAATATCTCATGCAACGCATCATATTCACTGACTGCACCGCGTAACGGGTTAAATGGATCAATGCCATTAAAATCAATGGCGGCTTTTTCAATGTTAGCCCCTTCAAAAGGCTCAACATGGAAATGAACGGTCTGGTCGAGAGTCAACCAGCCATCTTGATCCATCTGTAATGTTGTCGCTGCAATTTCCAACAATGCATCCGTTTTCGGGTTAAACCCGGCAGTTTCTACATCGATCACAACCGGGTAATAACCACGAAAGCGTTCTTTCAAGCACATAAACAGATACCAACTCAGAATTAATTATAATTTTTACGGTTCGATGATGTCTTGGGTGCTCATCAGACCCAATTTTTCAAACAAACCAAACAGCAGGCTCACTACGATGGCCAGCAATGTGGCTAATGCCATCCCTTTCAGAGAGACAGTACCGACTTCAACGTGCGCGCCAGATAAACCAACGGTCAACACGATAGAGGTCAGGATCAGGTTTTTCGGTTTGCTGTAGTCGACTTTAGATTCCACCAGCATACGGACACCGGATGCAGCAATTACCCCGAACAACAGTAAAGAAACACCGCCCATGACTGGCACAGGAATACTGCCGATAACTGCAGTAAATTTGCCCATAAATGCCATCGCAATCGAGATAATAGCCGCGCCGCCGATAACCCAAACGCTGTAGACGCGGGTGATCGCCATGACGCCGATGTTCTCACCGTAAGTGGTGGTTGGTACAGAACCAAAGAAACCAGACAGGGTAGTTGATACACCATCACCCATCAGAGAGCGGTGCATGCCGGGGTCTTTTCTCAAGTTTTTACCGATAATTTTTTCCGTCACAATAAAGTGGCCAATATGCTCAGCAATAACCACAAAAGCGGCTGGAATAACGGTAATGATGGCGCCCCAGTTTAATTCTGGTGCGTAAAATGTCGGCATAGAAAATACAGCTGCCGTATTAACCGCATCAAATTTAACCATTCCCATCGACAGTGCCAGCAAATAACCCGCCACGATCGCGATCAGAATTGGAATAACGCCAAGAAAACCACGGAATAAAACAGAACCAAAAACCACGACACCAAAAGTAAACATAGAGACGGTAACAGTATTAGCATCTAAAGTTTTGGCTGTTAAACCAGCCATATCGGCGGCGACAGGAGCGAGTTCCAAACCAATGATCGCAACAATCGCGCCCATGGCAGCTGGTGGGAATACCACCTCAATCCAGTGGTGACCAAATGCTTTAATGATCAAGGCGACAGTAATGAAAATCAGGCCGGAAGCGATGAATCCGCCTAACGCTGCGTTATAGCTGGCGCTGCTCATCACGGCAAAAACAGGTGATAAAAATGCGAAACTGGAACCTAAATAAGCAGGAACTTTACCCTGACATAACGCCAGATAAATCAGAGTACCAATACCGTTAAATAACAGCACAGTGCCCGGATCGATTTTGAACAACATCGGAACCAGCACAGATGCACCAAACATGGCGAATAAATGCTGCAGACTTAACGGGATCGCTTGTAGTAGCGGCGGACGTTCATCAACCTGAATAATCTGTGTGCGCACAGACGCCTCCTTTCATTGAGAGATGCAATAATTAAATCCAAAAAATCGGAGTATTATCGCAAAAACAGGCTTTCATTTATATGGGATTCAGCAGAAATAGCTGAGCTAATAATAGTTCTAAAGATTGGAGGAATATGGCCGATAGAGGGATAAGGCAGAGGAGGTGGTACAGTGAAATACTGGATTGGAATTTTGGGATCTTTGTTTATCCCAATCAGTCAGGCGGGTATGCTGGAATATGGCGCATCACTCGATCAGTCTGTCTGGAAAATGACCGCAGCCACACCTCTGGAATGTCGGTTGGAACACATTATTCCCGGTTGGGGAAAAGGGGCTTTTGTTAGCCATGCCGGTAAAAATACCAATATGGACTTTGAGTTAAAACCGTTGCGGCCTCAAGCTCGTATTCAAACAGTGACTGTACGTTCAATGCCGCCATCATGGCGCCCTGGCGTGGCGGAAAGTGGTATTTCCCGAGTAAAGTTTTATAAACAATTTGACGGTTTAGTGAATGGTCAAGCGGCATGGACCATGCTGGACGAACTGGAAGGCGGATATACACCTTCGTTTCTGTTCAGAGATTGGTATCACCAAAATCAGCCAATCACTGTATCTGTTTCTGCTGTTGGATTTCGCAGCACGTATCAGAATTTTCTGGGTTGCATGCAATCATTACTGCCTTACACCTTTGAGGATATTGCATTCACTATTCTCAATTACGAAAAAAACAGTGATGAATTAACACCATATTCGAAACGTCGCTTGGCTATGATCAGTGATTACCTGAAGGCTGATCCGCAAATTGATCTGGCGTTAGTGGATGCCTATACCGACAGTATGGGAGCTAAATGGCCAAATCAACAGTTATCAGAAAAACGAGCCAACAGCGTGAAGAAATTTTTTACTGGGCTTGGGGTTGATGAAAAACGTGTAAAGATAGAAGGGCATGGTGAAAAACAACATGTTGCCACAAATGAAACGGAACGTGGCAGAGAAGTTAACCGGCGTGTGGTAATTTCCATGCAACGTTGGACACCACCAGAGTTTAATATGGAAAAAACGGCCTCGAGATGAGGCCATTTTTAAGTTGTTTAGTTACCTAAACCTTTACCAGCATCTTTTTTACTGATCAGTTCAATTTTGTAACCATCCGGATCTTCAACAAAGGCA
>JAQUHG010000346.1 GCA_028683735.1 Tolumonas sp.
GCGGAAAACCCGTTCGCCGCCAGTAAAGCACCCTATCCCCAATTAGGTGAAGAAGCGGTATTGGCAGCCAACCCACAAGTGATCTTTGCCACTCAGCATGGCAGTGATCTGCAACACTGGTTGAAATGGCCGCAACTGGCTGCAGTAAAAAACAAACAACTGTATTTGCTAAATGCCGATTGGTTACACCGCTTATCACCACGGATCGTGCTTGGCATTGAACAAGTGTGCAGCAAAGTTGAAATGGCCAGTAAGCTGCCAAAAAATTCTTTGCAAACCGTTAATTGAGCAAAGTTAACATAACTTTTACAATTGGCTTTTTTACCTTCATCGTAATTTGAGAACATCATGCAACCTGCGTTTATCGACAATCTGATCTACTTTATCGACCTGTTAGGTACCGTGGTTTTTGCCTTTTCCGGTGTGTTGGTGGCTGGCCGCTTAAAGATGGATATTATCGGTGTACTGGTGTTAGCGGCAGTGACATCTATTGGCGGTGGTACGATCCGCGATCTGCTGATTGGCGCCACTCCGGTGTTCTGGATCAAAGACTCGCATTATCTGCTCACCATTGCACTGACTGGGGTTGTCGGTATGGGGGTTGCTCGCGTGCAACATCGCTGGCCTTGGTATGTATTACCACTGCTGGACGCCGTCGGGCTGGCCTTGTTCGTGGTGATCGGTGCGCAAAAAGCGCTAAGTTACGGCACATCAGGCTTGATTGCCGTGCTAATGGGTTGTATTACCGGCGTGGCTGGCGGCGTAGTGCGGGATATTTTGGCGCGAGAAATTCCGATGGTATTACGTAAAGAAGTTTATGTGACCGCGTGTCTGCTGAGCGGTTCGATTTATGTTGTACTGCTGGAATGGGGTATGGGGCATGTCGCGTCGATGTTTGCCAGCATGCTCAGTCTGCTGTGTGTACGCGTGCCAGCCATCTTCCTGCATCTCTCTTTACCCGCGTTTCATCTGGGCAAAGACGAATAACCCTATCAGCCCGTAATTCATTTGCGGGCTACCTTATTCTTGCCAAATACGAACACAAAAAAGGCTCGTCATCACTGACGAGCCTTTTTATTTGGTGGAGCTACGCGGGATCGAACCGCGGACCTCTTGCATGCCATGCAAGCGCTCTCCCAGCTGAGCTATAACCCCGAAATTCGGTATTTACTATCTGAAATGAATCAGAATTTGGTGGAGCTACGCGGGATCGAACCGCGGACCTCTTGCATGCCATGCAAGCGCTCTCCCAGCTGAGCTATAACCCCACAATGCTGGATGCAACCATATAACGGAAGCGACACGGATAATAGGGACAGCTCATAAAACTGTCAATAGAAAATAGCCATCACCAATCTTAACTGGCGAACAAATCGACACCTTACACGATATCATCGCTGTATCTTTAGTAATGCCTGCGTTCTGTAATCCCCTACCTTGTATAAATTAAACTTTCTCAATGTAAAAGCAGTATGGTTTACAGGAATTAATCCAAACCATGCAAAGATGAATATATAGTCTGTGGTGGAAAATTTTTGACAATAATTATTCTAAAAAAACAAATATAGATTCAGGTGGGATTTACAAAGGACTTGTAACAATGGAACTGAAGAGTAACCGTATGACTTTGTCGTCGCAGGAACGGCATTGGCGCCCGTGGTTTGGTAAAACAGGAAAATTAGCGATGCGCTGGGCCTGTTTCTTAAACCGCGACCGTTATCTGGCAATGGAGAATGCCTTTGAAAACTTTGCAAATTATAGAGTTAATCTACTGCAACAATGGGCTGAACACCAATGGCGGATCTTATCCAGTATTGCTGATAGCGGCCTGCAACCAGAAACGCTCACCAGCTCTATTTTAAAAGAAAAAAACTCCCTGCTGCCCGATTGTAGTGAACTGTTTGTACTCAATTCACAAGGTGAATTACTGCATAGTTCGCGCGATCGACGCACAGCCCCCGCCATCAACACCCGAATATTACAACAAGCGGCAAAACACCCTTTTTTACACGGCCCGTACATTGATCCGGTCACCTTATCACTGGGTGCCAGCACATCAGCTTTTCATGATGCAGTGACACTGATGTTTTACCAGCCACTGCAACAAAATGGTCAGCTTGTGGGTTATCTGTGTGCCCGGGTGCCAAATGATGTAGTTGGCGATTTAATTCAGCGTGAAGCCGGCCATATCTTTCATGAATCAGGTGATAACTACCTGTTCATGGTGAAATCCAATTTTGATTCTTCATTGCCACAAGGGGTTGCCCTCTCCCGTTCACGTTTTGAAGATCGGGCATTTACCCGCGGTGACAACCTGAAAGATGGCGTACAAACCGCATTTGGTGTCGTACAGGTAAAAAACCATACCGAATTTGAGTTGATTTTTAACGACCCGTCGACCGGTCAGTTACACCCTGGTGTGCGGGAAACCATCCGTCACGGGCAAAATTTATTTGTCAGTTATCCCGGCTATTCTGACTACCGCTACATTCCGGTCATTGGCAAAGGCGTGACTTTTCAGCTGCAAGGCTCACCCGATGTCTGGGGGATGATGTGTGAAGCCGATTTGGAAGAAGCCTATCGCTATCGCTCTATTAGCCAGCGACTCACCGGCGGTTATTTAACCACTGCCGTGAGTGCCGCGTTATTGGCATCGCTGCTGCAACTCACATTACAACCCAGTGCGCTGATTACTATCCTGATTTATCTCGGTTTACAGTTACTTGGTGCACTAGCGTTTAATAGTCTACTCAGTAAACCGCTTTCTTCACGTCTGCGCGATACCATCGGTTTGTTGCGTCAGATCGTGGAAGGTGGCGGTAACTTACGCATGCGAATTCCCCGCGAACAAGCCCATAACGATGAAAGCGGCATGATGGCCACCTGGGTCAACAGCATGATCGATCATCTCGATGGTGTGTTAGGTCAGGTGATCGCCACCAGCCGCATCCTCGAACGGAATAATGGCGACATGCAGCAGCAAAATACGGCGGCAGTGCG
>JAQUHG010000347.1 GCA_028683735.1 Tolumonas sp.
GGTGTATTTGCGATGACGTCGCAGGGTATGAAAGAGGTGAGTAACCCATCGGCTATTTTTCTAAATCGTGGTGAAGCCGAAAGCCCGGGTTCAGTGGTGATGGTTATTTGGGAAGGCACTCGACCTTTGCTGGTGGAATTACAGGCGTTGGTTGATTATTCACAATTAGCCAATCCTCGTCGTCTGGCTGTCGGTGCTGAACACAACCGGTTGGCGATGCTGCTGGCGGTAATGCATCGGCATGGTGGTATTCAGATGTCCGATCAGGATGTATTCATCAACGTCGTTGGTGGGGTAAAAGTAGAAGAGACTAGTGCCGATCTGGCATTGATTGCGGCAATGGTCTCAAGTTTCCGCGATAACCCATTACCTAAGGATCTGATCATTTTCGGCGAGGTTGGTTTATCTGGCGAGATCCGCCCAGTACCCTCCGGGCAGGAGCGTTTGCAGGAGGCAGCAAAACATGGTTTCCGTCAGGCCATCATTCCGAAAGCCAATATGCCGAAACACGAAATCACCGGCATGAAAATAATGCCAGTGACCTGTTTACAAGAAGTGATTGAATTACTCTGAGTCAGAAGGAGAGTTGTGCTCATGTTCCTGGTGATCTTCCAGTAAATGAGCAAACTCTCGCAATAATAATTCCGTATCGCCGGCATTCAGTTCAATGAGTCGGCGCAGATGAGAGGCACTATCGATATCAATATGATGGCAATAGACACCGAGTTTTTTGCTGTCTAAATGCGTCGGCTCAACTTCCATATTGATTTGGATCTCTGAATCAGCCAATGAGAAAGATAAGGTATATAAACCGGCGTTTTGGTCGGCCCACTGTTTAGGGCGATCCAGCAACGCACCCTGTAACGACAGATCCAATAAGGTTGTCGACCAAATATGCTCTCCTTGCTGGAGTCGGGCTGGTGTTGAATAGACCACCCGAAAAAAGCGACGCCGTTCAATCATACTCTGTCGATCCCTATTACTGCCAAATAGCTTAGATGGAATGTAACATGCTACTTAAGTGAAATCAGGCTGTTGTTGCTGATTTCTCAGATGACGCTGAATTACCGAATACATTCAAAACCAGCACTAACCGGTCTTCTAATTTAAAACGTTCTTCCAATGCCAAACCTAACTGGCTGAGATCCGTTTCCAGCTCTGGCATTTCGTCATCTTTGATATCGCCATAACGTTCATTGAAATCCAGAATGGATTCTGTTGTATCTTGAATGCGATCAATTAAGCGATTAGTCAGTGATAAATGTTTACCCTCTGTCTGTTCATACGCTTGGATCAGAATTTCATAAATCTCAAAATGCCCGGCAGATACATAATCAACCAAATGATCACAGAAATCAGAGAGCGCCTGAGTAGTGGGTTGTACCTTACGGTAAGGCGGCATAAGCCCAGCTAACTGCATGTATTCAACTAACAAGTTACGGCGCACATCCAGCCATGAATCGATAGCAGGGTGTTTTCCGGCGACTTGTTGGCGTATTTTATCAAGAGTAACCAGCATGTTGCCTCCTTGGTTTACCATTTAAAGTGTTTATTTCTTTCTAAACTCATTGTGCGGCCTTTGTTACAAATGACCCACCATTGAAGTTAACAACTGTTAACCATGTCTCTTTTCCTGTCATGTCCCGCCTAGGCTTTAAACAGTTTATTGATTGTTAGCAGCATGTTAATCATCAGAATGTTAGAATTGTCGGATATTGACTAACCAGAACAGATAAATGATTAAGATAGAAAATGATCGTTACCTGAAAGCGCTATTGCGTCAGCCCGTTGATCGCACCCCCGTTTGGTTAATGCGTCAGGCTGGTCGTTATCTGCCGGAATATCGTGCACTACGTGCCGAGGCCGGGGATTTTATGACTTTGTGTCAAACTCCGGAGCTGGCGTGTGAAGTAACGCTGCAACCATTACGTCGTTATGCGCTTGATGCGGCTATTTTGTTTTCCGACATCTTGACCATCCCCGATGCCATGGGGTTAGGGTTGACCTTTGGTGCTGGTGAAGGGCCTAAGTTTGCGAAGACTATTCAGCATCAGCGTGATGTAGATGCATTGCCGTTACCTGATCCGGAAGGTGAGTTGCGTTATGTCATGGATGCAGTCCGCACCATTAAGAAGGCACTGGCACAACAAGTTCCGTTGATTGGTTTTTCTGGCAGCCCATGGACACTTGCTACCTATATGGTGGAAGGCGGCAGCAGTAAGCAATTCTCGCGCATTAAACAGATGATGTATCGGGAGCCACATTTACTGCATGGTTTACTCAGTAAATTAGCAACCAGTGTGACGCAATATCTTAATGCACAGATCGCCGCAGGTGCGGATGCATTGATGATTTTTGATACCTGGGGCGGCGTATTATCGCATCAGGATTACCGTGATTTTTCACTGCAATATATGACGCAGATCGTTCAGGGGCTTCATCGCCACTATGAAGGTCGAACTATTCCCGTAACTTTATTCACGAAAGGCGGCGGCCAATGGTTGGAAGCCATTGCGACATCAGGTTGTGACGCCATAGGCTTGGATTGGACGACCGATATTACCGTTGCCCGGCAACGAGTCGGAGATAAAGTCGCCCTGCAAGGCAATATGGATCCAGCGGTGTTATACGGTGATGATGCGTTAGTGAAAGTGAAAGTGCAGGATATCTTAGGCCGGTATGGGCATGGTTCTGGGCATGTCTTTAATCTTGGGCATGGTATTACCCCGGATATTGATCCTGAGCGGGTCAATACCTTTGTCGATGCGGTGCATCAATTTTCAGAAACATATCATCAGGCATAAAGAAAGACCGGCTGAAAAGCCGGTCTTTCTTTATCTATCAAGTTTTATCGATTGGGTAATCCGCAGTTAACCGGCATTCAGCTGACGTTTATATTCCTGAATTTTAGCCACCAAAGTTTTACGGGCTTTATTCTGCATTGGTTCATTCATTGGCAAATCGACACGCATCGGATCGACCGGGCGATTGTTCA
>JAQUHG010000071.1 GCA_028683735.1 Tolumonas sp.
TGACAGCCCATCAATGCGATACGAATCGGAGCGGTCATCTTGTTCCTCATTCAATTTCTGACCTGCTGATATTCGTCAGCAGATATGGTTTTTCAGATACAAAAAAGGCCAGATGTCTGGCCTTTTTCCGGCTTACGCCAATACGTTTAATAATTCTACTTCAAAAACCAGCGTAGAGAACGGAGGAATTGAACCTGCGCCACGTTCGCCGTAAGCCAGATTGTGCGGAATGAACAATTTCCATTTCGCGCCTTCTGACATCAGTTGCAGTGCTTCAACCCAACCAGCGATCACGCCGCCAACTGGGAATTCAGCTGGTTGACCACGTTGTACTGAACTGTCAAACACGTTGCCATCAGTGAAAGTGCCGTGGTAGTGCACACGTACTTTGTCAGAAGCAGCAGGTTGTTTACCTGAGCCTGGAACCAGCACTTCATATTGCAGACCTGATTCGGTCACTTTTACTTCTGGGCGTTTAGCATTTTCGGTCAGAAACGCGATACCGCCAGCTTGCATGGTTTTAGCACGTTCAGCTTCTTCAGCAGCCATTCTTTCATTCAGAATGCGGAATGCTTCGCCGATTTGTTCATGCTCAACAGCAAAAGGTGCGTTGTTGATTGCATCTTCAATACCTTGCTGCACAGCTGACAGATCAAAACCAGCAAAAGACTGCTCCGTTAACTGCTGACCGATCTGACGGCCAATACCGTAACAGGCTTGCTGTTCGGTTGTTTGAAACTTAGACATAAACACTCCGCGATTATCACAAAGCCCGCATGTTAACAGACCTGTTACCTTTACTGAACCCTATCCGGCACATTGCGGGTGAACACCGCCTGCCTGTGCTTGCTGATACATCGGCATAACCTGAGGAATTAACGATTGTAATTTATTAATACGAGTTTGGTCTGAAGGATGGGTAGACAATATTTCCATCGGCGCTTGACCATTGCTGGCCGCAGCCATGTTATACCATAAGCTAACTGACTCTTTGGGATTAAACCCAGCAGTAGCCATCAGCTGTAAACCAAGCACATCAGCTTCTGTTTCATGCGCGCGGCTATATGGCATCAATACCCCGTATTGCACACCCATGCCTAACGCCGCCATAGCCGGACCTTTCGTCGTGCTGTTTTTCAGAATGCTATCTGCCGCCGCCATGCCCATATTAGCCACCTGGCTCTGAGACAAACGTTCATTCGAGTGTTGCGCTAATACGTGCGAAACCTCATGGCCAATAACTGCCGCCAGCTGATCCTGATTTTTAGCCACTTTCAGCAAACCGGTATACACACCAATGCGGCCACCGGGTAACGCAAATGCATTCACTTCTTTAGAATCAAAAACCACCACTTCCCATTGTCCGGGGTTAGTGTTGGCAAACTGCGCAGGAATGGCCTGAGTAATAGCCTGAGCAACACACTGAACATAGCGCGTTTGTTTTGCATCTGTCGACACTTGTTCTTTTTGTTTTATTTGCTGGAAAGACGATAACCCCATTTGAGCGATATCATTATTTCCCATTAATAACAATTGCTTGCGACCAGTGGGCGAAACAGCGCAAGCACTCAACAGACAAAGAGTTATACCAGCTAACAGGCTTTTTTTCATACACACTCCGGACAGGATGCCCTACAGTAAAATTGTGTAAATCTTAGAGCATTGGTTGCATAAAACAACATCTTCCCTGTCATTAAAATGTCAACCTGCTGACACAGAAGCGTCACTCCACAGCGCAAGACTAGCGTAGTCTGGGCTAGATGGAGTTTACCTGATGTTTACAGTCGACGAATTACTCGCGACCCATAGTTCTAAACCGGTGCCCCGCTGGTACAAACCTTTTCTGCGCTACTTATTGTGTGAAAAAGAATTCCAACGTTTCGGCGAAAAATACCCAAATTTGCACGGTCTCGATTTCATTGAACAAGCGTTGCGTCACTTATCGTTTGCCTGTGATGTTTGTGAAAATGAGTTAGAACATATTCCCGCACAAGGGCCGGTTGTGATTGTAGCGAATCATCCGATTGGTTCATTAGACGGGTTAGCACTGCTGCAAATCATTTCTCGCGTGCGCGGCGATGTGAAAATTATCGCTAATCAATTGCTCAGTCAGATCAAACCACTGAATGAATTGTTGCTGCCCGTTGATAACATGAATGGAAACACACAACGACAGCAGATCACGGCAATTAATGAACATCTGGGGAAAGGCGGTGCACTGATCGTGTTTCCTGCCGGAGAAGTATCACGCTTAAACATTCACGGTATTTATGATGGCCGTTGGAATAACGGCTTTTTACGTCTGGCAACACAACACCGTGCGCCGATTGTGCCGATCCATATCTCAGGACATAACTCATGGCTGTTTTATGGCACGTCATTACTGAATAAATCGCTGTCGACGCTGTTGCTGGTGCGCGAAATGTTCCACCAGCGTAAAGGGCACATTAAAATCCGCATCGGGGCAAAAATCCCGTTCAATGAATGGTCAAAATTACCCGTCACCGGTAAGGCATTAGCCAAGCTGTTTCGTAAACATCTTTACCGCTTAGGCAAAGGTAAATCCGGCATTCTGACAACGGAAGCCCCCATCGCCTTAGCTGAAAATCGGGTAAAACTGAAAAAAGCCGTTGAAGCTTGCCAGCCATTGGGCAATACCCCAGATGGTAAACACATTTATCTCTATCGCCGTGAACAAGCACCCTCTTCCGTGATCTTAAAAGAACTCGGTCGCTTACGAGAAATTGCCTTCCGCGCGGTCGGAGAAGGCACCGGCCTGCGCCGTGATCTCGATAGTTTTGATGATGATTATTACCACTTATTGTTGTGGGATAACAAAGAGCTGGAAATTGTCGGTGCTTACCGTTTTATGCCGACTAAAGAGCAATTAGAACGGAAAGGCCATAAAGGTTTATATAGTTATGGCTTATTTCATTACGACACCGCAATGACGCATATTCTCGATCAGGGTATTGAACTTGGTCGTAGCTTTATTCAGCCACGTTATTGGGGGAAACGCAGCCTCGATTATTTATGGCAAGGTATCGGCGCATTTTTAGCACAGAACCCGCAATATCGTTATTTATTCGGGCCGGTGTCGATGTCAGCCAGTTTGCCGACGCCGGCACGTGACCTGCTGGTTTCATTTTATAAACTGCATTTCAGCCCCCGTTGGCCATTAGCGCGTTCACGTCAACCGTATGCGAATGGTTCACTGGACATTGCCAGCCAATTTATCGGTAATGATTACCAGCAAGATTTAGGCATATTAAAGTCAATGCTCGATAATCTGGGTTGCAGCATTCCCACTTTATATAAGCAATATTCCGAGTTATGCGAACCTGGTGGCGTACAATTTCTGGATTTTGGCATCGACCCTGATTTTGGTAACTGTGTTGATGGGTTGGTGTTAATTGATGTGCACAAAATGAAGCAGAACAAACGCCAGCGTTATATCGATTGCCATTTGATCGATAACACAGTGACCACCGCAAGCGCGTAAATTGATTTGGAAAAACAAAACGCCCCGCAATGTGTCGGGGCGTTTTACTATTTTGATATTTACAACAAGTTGGACAGTTAAATCAGATTTTGTAGCCCAGTTTCTGACGTACATAAGCGCCAGAACCTAACAGCCCCGGTTGTTCATGCGTGATCAGGAAAACAGGGATTGATTCCAGATAAGAGTGGAAACGGCCTTTATCTTCGAACGCAACACGGAAGCCAGAGGCTTTGAAGAATTCGAGGAAGCGAGGAACAATACCACCAGCGATGTAAACACCACCGAAAGTGCCCAGATTCAGCGCCAAGTTACCGCCGAAACGCCCCATCAGCACGCAGAACAAGCTCAGTGCACGACGGCAGTCAATATCTTCATCTGCCAATGCCCGTTCAGTAACATCTTTCGGTTGCAGATTTTCTGGTACACGCTCATCAGACAACACTAAACCACGATAAATATTCACCAAACCAGGGCCAGATAGCAGACGTTCCGCCGATACGTGACCAAGTTCTTCACGGAGCGCTTCCAATACCATCACTTCTTCAGTGCTGTTAGGTGCAAAGTCAACGTGACCACCTTCCCCCGGTAAGCTCATCCACGCTTCACCGGTATGCACCAGATGAGCAACCCCCAAACCTGTGCCGGCACCATAAACAGCAATCGGCTTGCCAGCTTGTGCCGCTTCGCCACCAAATTGGATCTTGTCTTCCGCTTTCAATGCCGGAATAGCCATGGAAATCGCGGTAAAGTCATTAATAATAGACAGGTGTGTCAGACCCAGATTTTGTTGCATTTCACTTTGTGAGAACGCCCAGGTGTGGTTGGTCATAGCAACCCAGTCACCTGTGATTGGGCAAGCAATCGCGATACATGCACTGCTGACTTTAGCCGCCGTCTCTTCCAGATAAACGCGGATCACCGCTTCAAGAGATGGGTATTCAGCACCTGAATAGTTTTTGATGTGCGATAAACTACCATCTTGCAAACTACACAATGCGAGACGCGCGTTAGTACCACCAACATCGCCCACCAGAACCTGCTCAGCCATTATAATCTCCCCAAAAGTCGCTCATGTTGGAATATCAATATAGTTACAATAGTTTACTTTCACGAATCAGAAGTCTACATATTGTCAGAAATAGAAAACGCCAAATAGATCACAGCATCTGTGATTTGATCAACAAATGTTGTTTTTTTCCTACATTTTGCTGTCTATGCTAACTTTATCTGTTACCTTTAACATTAATAACAACTAACCAACACTATTCGCTGCGAGCTGGATCACTAAGCATGAATACTCTGGAAAAAATCACTAAACATCTGGAACATTTCAGTAAATCAGAGCGCAAAGTCGCCGAAGTGATTCTACATTCGCCTCAGGTCGCGATTCATTCCAGCATCGCTACGCTCGCAAAAATGGCTGATGTCAGTGAACCAACAGTGAACCGGTTTTGTCGTCGTCTCGACACAAAAGGCTTCCCAGATTTCAAGCTTCACTTGGCTCAGAGCCTCGCTAATGGCACACCGTATGTGAATCTGCATGTCGAAGAAAATGACACGCCAGATGAATACACCACCAAGATTTTTGAATCGACCATCGCTTGTCTGGAAGTAGCCAAAAACAGTCTGGATACAACCGCAGTTAACCGGTGTGTTGATTTACTCACGCAGGCCAAAAAAATATCATTTTTCGGCTTGGGCGCCTCATCAGCAGTAGCCCATGATGCCTTGAATAAATTCTTCCGTTTTAACATTCCCGTTGTCTGTTTTGATGACATCGTCATGATGCGAATGAGCTGTATTAATAGCAGTGATGGTGATGTTGTCGTCGTTATTTCACACACCGGTCGTACCAAAGCGCTCGTTGAGATCGCTGCATTAGCGCGCCACAATGATGCAACCGTGATTGGTATTACAGCACAGGATTCCCCTTTAGCTGTGCAATGTAATCTGGTGTTATCAATGGATGTACCAGAAGATACTGATGTTTATTTACCAATGGCGTCACGTATCGCACAACTGGCATTAATTGACGTATTAGCGACCGGATTTACATTACGCCGCGGCGTAAAATTCCGCGAAAATTTGAAGAAGGTCAAAGAAGGGATAAAAGATTCTCGCTTTGAATCACTGCATCAGTGAAATCATTTCTTATATCCCTCATCATGCCCTCATTGTGTATCGAAATGTGTCGTTTTGTATCATCGAAATGACACAACCGACCTGTAATGTTCCTACAACTTACATTCTCGCACATTTATTGCAGGTCACTTTTTTCATATCAATTTCCGTTTTCTGTTATTTGCTATTTATAACTAACTCATGGAGCTGAAGATGTTAAGAAGAACTAAAATCGTGACCACACTGGGTCCGGCAACTGATCGTGAAGGCGTTCTGGAAGGGATTTTGGAAGCTGGTGCCAACATGGTCCGCATGAACTTTTCTCACGGTACAGCAGAAGATCATATTGCCCGCGCGAAACATATTCGTGAACTGGCAGCCCGTCTGGGTAAATCCATTGCTATTCTGGGCGACCTGCAAGGCCCGAAAATTCGTGTGTCTACATTCAAAGACAACAAGATTATGTTGAAAGTAGGCGACAAATTCCTGCTGGATGCCGAGCTGGGTAAAGGCGAAGGTACACAGGAACAAGTCGGTATCGACTACAAAAAACTACCGGAAGATGTGATCAGCGGTGACATTCTGTTACTGGATGATGGTCGTGTGCAGTTGAAAGTAGACAGCGTTGAAGGCAGCAAAATTTTCACCACCGTGACTGTGGGTGGCCCACTGTCTAACAACAAAGGTATCAACAAAAAAGGCGGCGGTCTGTCAGCCCCTGCGTTGACTGAAAAAGACAAAGCAGACATCAAGACTGCCGCGTTGATGCAAGTTGACTATCTGGCTGTTTCTTTCCCACGTAACGGTGCCGATTTGAACTATGCGCGTGAACTGGCTCGTGAAGCTGGTTGTAACGCTAAGATCGTGGCTAAAGTAGAACGTGCAGAAACAGTTGCCACTGACGAAGCGATGGAAGACATCATCCTGGCTTCTGACGTAGTGATGGTTGCACGCGGTGACTTGGGTGTGGAAATCGGCGACTCTGAGCTGATGGGTGTGCAGAAAAAACTGATCCGCAGTGCCCGTAAATTAAACCGCGTCGTCATCACTGCAACCCAGATGATGGAATCGATGATCAAAGCACCGATGCCAACACGTGCCGAAGTCATGGACGTTGCCAACGCAGTATTGGACGGTACTGACGCAGTCATGCTGTCAGCTGAAACAGCCGCCGGTGATTTCCCAATTGAAACCGTCTTAGCTATGGCCAGCGTTTGTGTCGGTGCAGAAAAACACCCAAGCGTGAACGTATCAAATCATCGCATGACTTACACCTTTAACTCGGTTGAAGAAACCGTAGCCATGAGCACCATGTATGCGGCTAACCACATGCAGGGCGTTAAAGGTATTGTCGCGATGACCGAATCAGGTACTACCCCACTGCTGATGTCACGCTTGAGCTCTGGTTTGCCAATTTTCGCTTTGTCACGCCACCAGCAGACACTGAACTGGTGTTCTCTGTATCGCGGTGTTACGCCGGTATTCTTTGACGCTGATGAATCACAACCAGTGATCCAGAATTGCCGTGACGCAATTTCAGAGCTGAAGAGCCGTGGTTATCTGAAATCAGGCGACCTGATCCTGATGACTTATGGCGACAAAATTGAAAGTATTGGCGGTACAAATACTTGTAAGATGATGATTGTAGAATAATTCCTACAATCATTTGGAACAACGCCGGCACTTGCCGGCGTTTTTTATACTGTTTGAATAATTCGCTGATAAGTCGCACTCGCCTTATGCTGAGCAAGAGACCTGACCTCATCAATTTCCGTGAGATGTTGGCATAACAAGCAATAAACTGAATCAGTATCTTTTGGCTTTAACATTCCCACGAGTGCTTCCATCGCCTCACTTAATGGCATTGATTTGCGATAAGGCCGATCTTCTCTCAGTGCTGTAAATACATCCGCATAGGTCATGATCCGCGCTTCTTCTGAAAGTGAGCGACCATCCAAACCAAATGGATAACCAGAACCATCTGTTTTTTCATGATGATTACTGGCCCAGCCGCAGATATCAGCCAGCACATTTAATTCACTCAAGATTGAATTGGTATAAAAAGCATGTGCTTTCATACGATTAAACTCTTTTGCCGTTAATTTATCCGGTTTGTTTAAAATTTCACTCGGCACCGCGATTTTGCCAATATCATGTAAATAACCCGCAACACGTAATTTACGGCTCTTTTCCTCTGAAAATGGTTTTAGTTTTGCTAATTCATAGGCGACGGCCGCTACACCCGCAGAGTGTGTAGAGGTGAATTGACTTCGAAAATCGATCACATGAGAAAAGGTAAGAGCTAAAGACTCTAACACATCAATATCAACATTAATGGGCGGTTCATATGCCAATGTTCGATGCAACAACGTTTCCATGGCACAGCCATCTAAGCGTAACCAAAAAGCATCGTGTAATGATGCCCGCAAAAATGCCTCAACCAATTCTGGTTTAAACACTAAACCAGATAAAGCCCGGATAATATCTCTAATTTTTTCGGTCTGATCTAAAATCCAAATATTAGGATCAATCGAAATATCAATGCGATCTGCAAGATGTAATAGGAAACTTTCCTCTGGAACAATTTCATCGCCAACCAGAACACCGTCGCCGTTGTGCCAATAATGATGATGAAAACGGATCACGGGAACAATATCGGCAAAATAGGCAAAATCGCACAACATGCCGGCGCCTAATGCGGCATGAGGATGATCTTCTTCGACATCCATCTGAAGTAATTCAATTTTTTCTGAAGAAGAAACAGCACCGATATCATGTAACGCCGCAGCTAAAATCAATCGTCGTTTCTGTTCTTCATTCCATCCTGCTTCATCGGCAATCGCTTCGGCTAATATTGCTACTCGCAGATGATGTTGATGGACAAACGAACTGACCATATCAATAGAATGTGCCAGTGAAATGATAATGTCTTGAAGCTTAAGTTCTGGCTGCATGGCAACACTCTCTTATTGTCGGGCGTCAATAAAATTTAAGAACTAGCGGTATCTATTGAAACTATAATAATCCAAAGTAAAGTCCATTCAATATTCATGGGTTTATTTTATGTTTCTGAGACCCTTAAAAAGAAAATGGCCAAAATGGATATGCAGAAAATCGAATAATTGGGGTGAAGTTCAAATCATTGAGTCAAACGTGTTACGGCTTTAGGCGATACAAACCTTATTGCGGCCAGCATGTTTAGCGCAGTACAGCGCCTCATCAGCCTGACTAAGTAAGACATATAGATTGTAATCAGCGGAGGTTGGTGTACTGATGCCAATTGATATGGTAAACCGCATAACCACTTCGCCGTTATGCAGTGGGGTCTCAGCATTTTCGACGGAGCTTCTAAGACGTTCGGCAACAACAGCGGCACTCTCTTGGTCAGTTTCTGGCAAAAAAACAGCAAACTCTTCCCCACCAATACGTCCTTCAATATCAGCTACACGCAGCGTTTTTTGAAAGATATCCGCCAGCGTAATCAGCACCTGATCGCCAGATTTATGGCCATAGGTGTCGTTTATAATTTTGAAGTTATCGATATCGATCATTAAGATCGAAAAGTTATGACCATAACGCGAGGCTTTTTTTATTTCCCGTTCAGCCAACTCCATGAAATAACCGCGGTTATTTAATCCTGTCAGGTAATCTTGCCGAGCCTGCAATTCAAGTTTTGTCAGTAACGCTTTACGCTCAGTCATATCACGGCTGATTTCCATGATCGCGATAGGCCGATTATTTTCATCCCGCTTTACGGCCCAGCGGCTGGCAACGACAATTCGGGAACCATTTTTGGTGACATGTTCCAATTCGCCTTCCCACTGCCCTGTGCGAAATAAGATCTCTTCAATTTCTGCCAGCGGTTGAGGAAATTGGGTCTCCAGCAGTTGATGCAGATCTTGGTCTCGAACTTCTTCCTGTGACCAACCATAAGTGCGCTCTGCACCTCGATTCCAAAAAGTGACGATATGATTAATATCGAGAACAATAATGGCATCATGAGCCAAATCGAGTAATTCAGCTTGTTCAAAGACCTGTTTTTCTGCTTTTTTCCGTTCCGTAATATCGGTATGAGTACCTGACATCATGAGTGGTGTGCCATCTTCAGCCCAGCTAACCACCTTGCCATGCGTAAGAACGTATTTCCATTCACCCGATTTGGTACGGATACGTAACTCGACCTGATGACAGGGTATTTTCCCAGCTAAATGCAAATTGATTGACTCTATCGCTTTCGCCAAGTCATCGGGATGAACGTGGTTACGCCAATTATCAATGGAGAAATCACCTTCTCCGGGTTCATAGCCTAACATTGTCTCAAAACGGTCACTGACGATGAATTGCCGACTAGGCAGCTCCCAGTCCCAAAACCCTTGCTCTGACCCTTCTAAAACACGTTTAAGGCGAGCCTCACTTTCCTGCAACGATAATGGTTTTTCGCCCATTTTTTTATTTTTCATATCACTAACTCGGTGGTTATCACTTGGGCGATTAATAGTTCTTGTAACTGTTCGATCGGCAATGGGCGACCGAACAAATATCCTTGATAAGCGTGGCAGCCTAAACTCGCCAGCAACACGCGTTGTATTTCAGTTTCCACGCCTTCCGCAATAACAGACAATCCCATTGTCTGGCTGAGATCGATAATCGTCTGGGCTATCGCTGCGCTATTCGGGTCATCCAATAGATCCCGAACGAACGAACGATCAATTTTTAGCTGATCTAAGGGGAGCCGTCGCAAATAAGCGAGGGACGAATAACCAGTACCAAAATCATCAAGCGAAAAACCAACACCATGTGCTTTGAGTGCGGACATTTTGGCAATGACCTCATCCACTTTCTCGACTAACAGGCTTTCGGTCAACTCCAGTTTCAAGTGTTGCGCGTTAGCGCCCGTTTTATGCAAAATTTCCAGCACTTGTTCAACAAAATCAGCACAGTTGAACTGAACAGAACTGACATTCACCGATAAAGTCAGTGCTGCACTTTCAGGCTGTAATGCCCAATCTGCCAGTTGAGAACAGGCGGTTTCCAACACCCAGAATCCCAGTGGCTTGATCAAACCCGACTCTTCTGCTACAGGTATAAAATCGACTGGAGATACAAGCCCAACACCGGGGCGCTCCCACCTTACTAACGCTTCAGCCCCAGTAATGTGACCCGCATGATCAACCTGAGGTTGGTAATACAAGCGGAACTGCTGTTCACGTAATGCCTCTTGCAAACCATTTAACAATTCAGCGCGTAATGTGACGGCTTTTTGCATTTCCAGATCAAAAAATCGCAGCGAATTCCGACCTGATGATTTTGCTTCATACATCGCCAAATCAGCTTGTTTCAACAGTTCATCAACATTGGCCTGCTTGGAAAATAAGGTGACGCCGATGCTCACGCTACCCAGATATTTATGGTTATCAATTTGATAAATCTGATTGAGTGCATCTAAGATTTTCCGGCCTGCCGCCTCAGCTTGTGTGGCAGCTTCTTGCGGGTTTTGACTGAGATCTTCCAACATAACCAGAAACTCATCGCCACCTAACCGCGCGACCGTATCATTTTTTCGGATACAGCTACTTAAACGTTCAGCTACCTGCTGCAAAAGGCGGTCACCGACATCATGACCTAACGTATCATTGAGGGTTTTAAAATTATCTAAATCAATAAACAGTAAAGCGCCCACGCTTTGATTGCGGGCACTGGCAGCAATCGCTTGTTGTAATCGATCGAGTAGCAATCGGCGATTGGGTAATCGGGTCAGCGGATCGTAGAACGCCAGATGCATGATCTGCGCTTCTGCATCTTTACGCTGCGTGATATCAATTTGAGAACAAACGTAGTGGGTAATTTGTCCTTTTTCATCCCGAACTGCGGTTATCGTGATCCAATTGGCATAAACTTCACCACTCTTTCGTCTATTCCATATTTCACCTTGCCAAAAACCGGTATCAAGTAAACTCTGCCACATCGCTTCATAATACGCAGCCGGATGATAATCAGAACGAATCAGCCTTGGCGTCTTCCCCACCGCTTCTTCGGCTGAATAACCCGTCGTCAACGTGAATGCTTGATTAACGCGCAGAATGACGCCCTGAGCATCGGTAATAAACATGCCTTGCTGAGATTCAAAAGCCGCAGCTGCAATACGTAATTCAGCTTCAGCACGAACAAGACTGCTCATATCCGCATCCATACAAAACAGTACGGGCGGATGATTGGGGATCGTTATAACAGTGTGACTGGAATGCACATGAACGGCATGCCCATTTTTGTGTTTCAACGCTAAGCGACCTGCGGGAATGCCCTGTCCAGATTCAAACATCCAATTCACAGCACCTTCGACTTCTTGTCGAATATCCGCCGGAATAATGAGATCTAACAGATTGCCGCCCAGCGCTTCTTCGGCTGTATAACCGTAAATTTTTTCTGATGCCTGATTCCAGTAAACCACGGTGCCATTTGGCAGATATCCTTGGATGGACATGGCATCGGCTTCGTCGAATAGCTTTTTGAAACGAGCTTCCTGACTTCTTTGGAATGTTTTTCATCCCGAAATGCAGAATAAGGTGTTATTTCCGCCATATAAACTCTGCCATGTTTGTTCCAATCAATAGAAAACATAGTCTGATAACAACAGACATGATCTATTTATATATTAGGAATGTGATTTTTTCCTCTCTGCTTGAACCCTGTGTGAGCAACTTACTGAAAGTAATTGTATTTGCAGCTCCTAATAAAACCGTATCCATTTTTTACTTTCTGACAACAATTAAGTGATGTATTCCCCTGTCTAAAAAGCTATCATGCGCCGGTTTTCTCAACAGCAGAAATTGAGCATTAATTGAACGATATGAATCAAAAAGCACTGGCACCTAAAGTCGGTTTTATCTCTCTTGGTTGCCCAAAAA
>JAQUHG010000072.1 GCA_028683735.1 Tolumonas sp.
GCAAATTAGCTCCCGTTGATTTAATTAATAAATAGTGGCCGATTTCATAGTCACTACCAGCTGCCTTTGCTATGATTTCCAAGTGTTAACTAAATAAGGCCACACACCGTGTTTAAGGCTCAGAGTCCTGCCGGGCTCGCTGAAGAGTACATCATCAAATCAATTTGGAATCATCGTTATGCGCCGGGCACTATTTTGCCAGCGGAACGTGAGCTATCTGAATTGATTGGCGTAACCAGAACCACGTTACGTGAAGTCTTACAGCGGCTGGCGCGCGATGGCTGGTTAACGATTCAACATGGTAAACCAACCAAGGTTAATAATTTCTGGGAAACATCCAGCCTGGGAATTTTGGATACTCTGGCTAAATTAGAGCAGGAAAAACTACCTCAGTTGGTTGAGCAGTTATTTTCAGCCCGTACTAATATCAGTGTTATTTTCATCCATGCCGCACTTAAGCGTGATGCGTCATCGGTATTATCAGTGCTTGCGACCCGCACTGAACTTGATGATTCCGCAGAAGCTTATATTGATTTTGATTACCAGCTTTATCATGTTCTGGCTTTAGCGTCCGGTAACCCGATCTATGCGCTGATCTTTAATGGCTTCAAGAGCCTTTATCGTCGCGTAGGGCGTTATTATTTTACCGATGCTGCTGCGCGGATGTTAGCGATGAAGTTTTATGATCAGTTAGCTTCATTGGCGGAAAACGGTGCTTTTGAAACAGCAAGAAGTGTTGTACGTCAGTATGGTTCTGAATCAGCTAAGATTTGGCAGGAATTGAGAAAAAATTTAGGGGATTCAACAGTTCTTGAGGGCTGAAAGGGCGGCGGCCTGATAAGCCACATCTCGGCACTCAAGTCATCCGCTGCGGCTGCTTCCTTCCGGACCTGACCGAATTCACGAACTATTGATGCGAGAGGACCCACCAGGCCGCCATTACTGAAACGCCGCTGATAGTATCAAACCCTCTGTAAATTGCAACAATACCTTTTAAAAACAATTTACTGAAAATACAGAGAGTTTCGTAACTACTGACTAAAGCTGTATTACCTTAGAGACTAATTGCCCTTGAATGCCATCGATATACATACGCTCCAGCGTTTCCCGTTGAGACATGTTTTCAACACCTTCTGCAATAACCACACAGCCCATACGATGTGAAATTTCAACGATCATGCGTATGAATTGTTGGCTTGCACTGTCACGTTCAATGGTATCAATCAGTGCTGAATCTAGTTTGATATAATCTGGCCGTAACTCACGATACAGGCGAAATGAACCCATTCCTCTGCCAAATTTAGAAATACAGGAACGACTGCCGACTCTGCGCAACATTTCAAACATACGAATACTGGCAGCAAGATGACAATCAAGTATCTCTTCATCAATTTCAAACACCAGGTTGGGTGCGATTTCCTGTTCTCGTAATAAAATGCGTTCTAACCAGATCATGAATGATGAATTGAATAATGCATTCACACTGAGATTCAAACCCCAACGGGCTATATTCTCAGAATGGAGTTTATGCTGCTGCAGCATATTCTCTACAACCAACTCTTCTAATTTACTCATTATGCCATGTCGCATCGCCATGGCATAAACTGTTTCAGTGGGTAGAGCTTGCTGTTTTTGGCCAATAAATCGCGGAATAATCTGGATATAATTGTTTACAGCCATATTTAATGGTTGGATAGCCTGGCCGTTGAACGTGACATTTCGTGATTCAATTATAAATTGAATTGCTTGCCGCCAATGACTTTCCCCTTGAAATGCATCGTCTGCATCAAGTTCTTGTACATACCAACCATTAACTACACTGGTTTGCGCTTTTGCTAATGCTAAATCGGCTCTGGATAATGCTTGCTCAGGTAATTGTCCTGGTCGGAGGAAGGTAATGCCAGTATATGCGGCACTATCCATCGACATTTGTAGCTGGAAATTATCAAATAATTGTTTAAGTTCTTTGCCTAACATTGGTGCAATCGATAGCGTTATATTTTTGATTAAAATGGCATAGTCGCTACTGGATAAACGATAAATATATTCAGTAGAAAAGCGGTGCCCAACATATTGCACAATTTCAGCTATAGCCTGCAGGTATTGATCTCCGGCTACACGACCTCGTTGGTGGTTAATGCTGGTTAATTCGGTCGAGCGAATAAGGCACAGACATGCTTGCTCAGATTGATTTTCCTGCTGCAAAAATTCGGTTAAATGTTTACGGAATGCGCTGCGATTTTGAAGGCTGGTCAGGTTATCTTGCAAAGCCTTATGTTCCAGTTCTGAATTAAGGCTCTTTATTTTGTTGATGTCTTGCTGCAGAGAATCATTATGGCGCTGAATAACAGAAGAAAGAAGTGGAAAAATATTAGGTGATGGTTGATTTTCAAGGAGTAATGATGCTGTTTTTGATTCAGCTTTTTTCAATAAAGATTGCCCCAATCAATGCAGAGTTAATAGCGACAGTATCAATAATCCGTTAGTTATCAGTAGTAAGCTGCTACCTGCGTAATCAGGAAACGAATAGTAAATAACTAGTGTGTTGATGGAGACAGCTAGCAGCAAAATGATGGCTAAGGATAGCCACTGCTTTTGATAGATACTTTGTTCTTTCATCCATGGCTCCTTGTTTATTTTTTCTACTCTTGGCCCTATCCTTATAGCATAAAACATAAACAACTCTTTTCTGCTAGCTGACAATATTACTTAGAAAAAACTCGTTTTTTACTGATGTGGTTGTGCTCTAAGTAACAAAATCGAAGAATTATCAGCAATAAACGTAGATTCGTGATCTCTCGAATGGAACTTGTTTCATTTAAAGAACATTATAGTCTTGTTGCAATGGATTGATAATGAACGAGCTCGCTCCATTTGGCAACCAAACGTGTCTTTTAGTTGTTATCACGGGAGGTTTTTATGGTTTCAGTAGATCCGCAGGGCATGACTCAGGCCAGAGAAGCAATCAACCAAACTCTGGCATTGGTTCTGGCGGGAGGACGAGGCAGTCGGTTGAAGCAACTGACTGATAATAGAGCAAAACCAGCGGTACATTTCGGTGGTAAATTCCGAATTATTGATTTCGCACTCTCTAACTGTATTAACTCAGGTATCACCCGCGTAGGCGTGGTTACACAATATAAATCCCACAGTCTTCTTCGTCATATTCAGGCTGGTTGGTCTTTCCTGCGTTATCAAATGAATGAATTTATCGATTTGCTTCCAGCACAACAGCGTTTGGATGAAGTGAATTGGTATCGTGGTACTGCTGATGCAGTCTATCAAAACGTGGATATTATCCGCGATTACACTCCTAAGTATGTGTTAGTGCTTGCTGGCGACCATGTTTATAAAATGGATTACGCGAGCATGTTGCTGGATCACGTGCGATTGGGCGGTAAAGTGACTGTGGCATGTATCGAAGTGCCTAAACACGAAGCTACTGCTTTTGGCGTCATGGATATTGACGAAAATCGTCAGATCACCGAGTTTGTTGAGAAACCAGCTAATCCGCCAACAATACCAGGTAATCCAGAAGTCTCTCTGGCGTCTATGGGCGTGTATGTCTTTGATGCCGACTACCTGTACCAATTATTGGAAGAAGATCAACAAGACGAAGGTTCTCGCCGTGACTTCGGTATGGATATTATTCCTAAAGTGGTTAAACAAGGCATCGCTTATGCCCATCCTTTCAGCATGTCTTGTGTTGGTTGCAAAGATCATGAAGATAAGGAAAGTCAGTGCTACTGGCGTGATGTTGGTACAGTAGATTCTTTCTGGGAAGCCAATATGGATCTGGCTTCTGTTGTACCAGAACTGGATTTGTATGATGAAAGTTGGCCGATTTGGACTAACCAACGTCAGTTACCGCCAGCAAAATTTGTGCAGGATTTTAATGGCCAATCAGGCAGTACGTTAAACTCGGTGCTTTCTGGTGGTTGTATCGTCAGCGGATCTATTATTCACAACTCCGTATTGTTCTCGGGTGTACGGGTGCATTCAGGTTGTACGTTAGATGGCGCCGTTATATTCCCTGATGTAGTGATAGGTCGAGGCAGTCGTTTACGCAAAGTAATCATTGATAAACATTGCAATATTCCACCTGGAACAATCATTGGTGAAAACCCGGCAGAAGATGCAAGACGTTTCCACCGCAGTGAAAATGGCGTAGTGCTAGTAACACGCTCAATGTTTGATAAGTTGAAAGAATAGTTATACTTTCATAAAAAAGGCTGCGTTTGCAGCCTTTTTGTTGGGCGTAATTCAGTTATTGCTGGGTAATAATCCAATGTTGAAACGCTTTACGCGCTTGTGGGTCGGCACGGTTATACCAGTATTTCAGCATCTCCAAAGATTGAAGATTTTTGCTACCGATTGCGGCTGCAGCACTATTGTTACCAGTCTGAACGGTACCGTTGACAGAAATTGAGCCATCTTCATTAATAATTGGTTGCTGGAATGCTTTTCCCATTGCCAGAAGCTCTTCCTGATAATCCCGGCCAATCTGTAAGCCTTCCTTTTTCGGCAATTCGAAAATATGAGCTGTTTTCACTGTTTTGCTGTTGCGATCAATTAGCTGCAATTTTTGGGTTTTGAGAAAAGCTCTTGCCTGAGGTGCTTCTCTTAGTTGTGGCAGGTCAAAAGTGAGCTGTTCTTGTCCATCAGTCTGAAAATTTACAACTAACGGTTCTCCGCTCACCAAGTCAATAGAATCTCGTTTACTGTAATTCCCTTCAAAACGGATTACTAACTGATGCTCACCAGCTGACAATTTAACGTCAGAATCATTTGTTTTGTAAGATTTACCATCCACCAGATAAGTAGCATACGGACGAGGAACAGTAACAACTGTATCTGCCCATGTGGCTGCGCAAATAAATAATGCCAGAACACCTAAAGATAAGGACAACATATTCCGGAACAGCAAAGTCATAACTAATCCTTGATAACGGTTATTTCTAGGCTGACATTCTAATCTTCTGCGTGATTAGAGCAATAGCGTATGAAAATAAAACACACCTCAATCGAGTCTTTTTTTTGTGATTTAAATATGCGTAATATTACTTAAATTTAAGTTTTTATAATGTTAATTAATTTTATATATATAGCTGTTTTGTCTTTTTACATTTTTTTGCACTAATTTGGTGGTCAAAAATAGACAATTGCACCACTTAATTGATGTTGTTTAAGTTGATATACAAAGTGTTGATGTCGTCACATTTTCTTGTTAGATTCACATAGAGATAGCATTCATGTGCTATCGCACAGGGAAATAAAAATAAACTCAATGTTTAATTACAGTAGGCATTTAATTATGAAAAAGACTCTCCTGGCAGTAGTAACCTCCTCTCTGTTTGCTGCATCCGCTAATGCAGCTGTTGTATTTGATAAAGATGGTCAGCAAGTAGACGTGTACGGTCGTGTTGAATATGATGCAGGCCAAATTAACTACCAAACAGCTAACACTGCTAAAGCCGAAAATTTTGGTGGTGATGGTACAGCGCGTTTGGGTGTGAATGGTAAATGGGCTACTGGTTATGACGCATCTCTGATTGGTAAGCTGGAGTGGGATGCATCTGCTGAAGCAGCTGAAGGCTCAAAATTCGACAACCGCTATGCATGGGCTGGTGCTGATTTTGGTAACGGTGTTCAGGTTACAGCTGGTCATTTAGCAAACCCTTATGCTCAATTAGCTGATTTGACCGACTTGTTCAACCTGTATGGTGATGTGGTTGCTTACGGTGATATTGCTTCTCGTCTGGATGATGCTTTCAATGTTTCTTACGCCGCTGATGGCTGGGATATGCGTGCAGCATATTCATTCGCAGATGCGAACAAAGTTGGTACTAAACCAACTGCTACTACTAGCGTATCTAAAGATGCATTTGCATTTTCTGAAGGCTACACTTTCTCTGACATCGGCTTGAAAGTGGTTGGTGCATACCAGCAGGCAGACTTTGATACAACCACAAGTTCTTCAGTTGTTAATAAAAATACTCAATATAGCTTAGGTTTTGGCTATACTTATGATGCATTCTATTTGGGCGCGGATTACGGCCGTGTGCAAAATGAGAGTGATGTCGCGACAGCGAAAGATAACGTACTTGAAGTTGCTGCTACTTACAAAGTTGACGCGTTGACATTTTTAGCTGGTTTCAACCAACGAGATCCTTTAGCTGGTACAGATACTGTTAAAGAATATGTATTGGGAACACAATACGACATCACTGCAAAAGCAAAAGCGTATGCTGAATACCGCATTCAAGACGTTGCTAATGCCGATGACACTTATGGTGTGGGTATCCAATACAACTTCTAATTTCGTCTGAAATTAGCTGATTGTTGTGAAGCCGCCTTTAAGGGCGGCTTTATTTTTGTGCGCTTAAAATGACATATGATGCACAGACATTGCATTCAGCCTGCAGACTGATAACCTACATGTTTTGATTTTATCCTCAGAAACGCACATACCATGAACCGTAACACGCTAGATTTCATTCAATCCTGTATCGCTACTATTCCTGATTATCCGAAACCAGGGATCTTGTTCCGTGATGTCACCAGTCTGGTTGAGCATCCTCAGGGATTTCATCAGACCATTGAACTGCTGAAAGAACACTATCAATCCATGTCGTTTGATAAAGTAGTTGGTACGGAAGCGCGAGGTTTTATTTTTGGTGCACCGTTAGCTTATGCGTTACAGCTAGGTTTTATTCCAGTGCGTAAGCCGGGCAAATTACCTCGTTCTGTACTGGAGCAAAACTATCAGCTGGAATATGGTGAAGATTGTCTGCAGATGCACTGTGATGCAATAAAACCCGGCGAGAAAGTACTGGTGGTAGATGATCTGCTGGCAACCGGTGGAACAGTTGAAGCAACCATCAAGATGATCCGTCAGGCGGGTGGTATCGTTGAACATGCAGCATTTGTTATTTCATTGCCTGATTTAGGTGGTGAGGAACGGTTAACTGCGATGGGTGTGAAAGTTCTTAAATTGGTTGATTTTCCCGGACATTGATCCGTTAACAGGCAGATATGGCATATCAGGTTCTTGCTCGTAAATGGCGCCCGCGTAATTTTCATGAAGTTATGGGGCAGCAGCATGTATTACAGGCGTTAGCCAATGCCTTGGATCAAGGTCGTTTGCATCATGCTTATCTGTTCAGTGGTACGCGCGGGGTAGGGAAAACCACAATCGCGCGGATATTGGCAAAATGTCTGAATTGTGAAACCGGGATCACCTCGCGACCTTGTGGGCAGTGCAGTGCTTGTCGCGAGATTGATCAGGGGAATTTTGTCGATCTGTTAGAGATCGATGCGGCGTCCCGCACTAAAGTCGAAGACACCCGCGAACTGCTGGATAACGTGCAATATCGCCCTGCACGAGGGCGCTTTAAGATCTATCTGATCGACGAAGTGCATATGTTGTCGCGGCATAGTTTTAATGCGTTATTGAAAACACTGGAAGAGCCGCCTGAACATGTGAAGTTTCTGCTGGCGACTACCGATCCGCAAAAACTACCGGTCACTATTCTGTCTCGTTGTCTGCAATTTCATCTGAAAGCACTGACACGAGAACAGATCGTTGAGCAATTACAACGAGTATTGCAAGCGGAAGAATTACCTTATGCACCTGCAGCGCTGAGTTTATTGGCAAAAGCCGCACAAGGCAGTATGCGTGACGCATTAAGTCTGAGTGATCAAGCAATTGCTTATGGTAATGGTCAGTTGCAAGCCGAGACAGTGCAGCAAATGCTGGGCACGTTGGATCACCGCCAGCTCTACAGTCTGTTGTCGTTACTGGCAACACGAAATGGCGCGTTGCTAATGCAACAAGTCGGTGCGCTAGCTGAATTGGCGCCCGATTATGACCAATTGCATGTTGAGTTAGCGAGTCTGTTACATCGTACTGCGATGTGGCAATTGCTGGGACAACAAACTGATCCGACAGCAGATGATGCCGAAGAGTTGCAGCAACTGGCTGAACAAATTCCGCCAGAAGAGCTACAGCTTTATTACCAAATTGCCTTAAATGGCCGTAAAGAGCTGCCTCTGGCACCGGATGGTCGCAGCGCGTTGGAAATGACGTTGCTGCGTATGCTGGCGTTTGCGCCTCGTGCAAGAGAACAAGCAGCAGTAGATGGTCAGCAAAAGGCAGTTTCTGCGAATCTCGCACCGTCGTTGACGCCACCCGTCTTATCTGAACCGGTGGTGATTGCACCTCCTGCTGCAGCTCCAATAGTAAAAGAGCGTGTGGCGGATGATTTGGCAATGCATGCCAAGTTGCTGCAAGAACAAGCAGAGATCATGGCGCAAGCCGCAAATCAAATGCAGCCAGTCACAGAGATTGCTGAACCAGTTCATACACCTCAGCAAGTTCAGGCGCGACCAGTTGTGTCTGCTGATCCTGTTGCTATACAACCAATATCAGCCACAGAAACACAAAATACCGGTGTACAGGATGTTTTGCGGCTACGAAACCAGCTGCGTAGTCGGCGTCAACAAGCAGAAAGTCAGCCGGATAGCTATTCGTCAACGACAGCTTCATCACATGCTGCTTCTGCTGCACCAATTTATGCTCCAAATCCACGCGTTGAAGCTGCGCCGTTATCTGTGCCTGCTGCAGTTGTGCCATCTCCGCCTGTTGTTCGAGCAGTTACGCCGTCAAATAATCTGAGCGATGATTTACCACCGTGGGAATTACCACCGCTGGATGCGTATCAGGATGCGTTTATCGCAACTGATAGTGTCTCGGATGCGCCGACGACATCATCACCAGCCAGAATCCGGAAAATTGATTCGGTACAGCCGGTTGCGCCTGTCATGCCATCTAATCACATAACGACTAATTCTCAGCCAGTCATTGATGAAGATGATGAAGCGATATGGCACAGTAATGAATTACTGGCCCGTAGTGCTGACTCGTGGGCACAGACTGTCGCTAAACTGCCAGTAGGTGGACGTGTTCGTCAATTAGCCATGCAGGCGGTGATAACCAATCAGCAGCCGGATAACTGGCATTTACAGATCCGCAATGAAGCTCGCCATCTGGCACAACCTCGAATGATCCAAGAGTTAGCGGAGGCGATATCCGCTAGCTTGCCACAACCTGTTAATTTGCAGGTCGAGCCGGTGATGCAATTGGCGCAGGCTTGTCCGGCAGAAATTGAGCAGCAGGAACGGGTTAGCTTACAGCAAGATGCCGAGGCATTATTGCTGGCTGATCCGAATGTACAGTTTTTACAGCAGCGGTTTGGTGCCACACTGGATGATGGTACTATTCAACCACTGAAAACAGATACCACCGCGTCTGATGAGTGATGCGGGCACAACCACAACCAAATAGAGAGTGAGGAAACATGTTCGGTAAAGGTGGAATGGGCAATTTGATGAAGCAGGCGCAAATGATGCAAGAGCGCATGCAGAAAATGCAGGAAGAAGTGGCAAAGATGGAAGTCACTGGTGAGTCAGGCGCTGGCATGGTTAAGATCACCATCACCGGTAGCCACAATGTACGCCGTGTTTCAATTGATCCTAGCCTGATGGAAGATGATCAGGAAATGCTGGAAGACCTGATTGCAGCTGCTTTCAACGATGCAGTTCGTCGTGCAGAAGAACAGAATAAAGCCAAGATGGCCGATATCACTGGTGGTATGCAGTTGCCACCTGGCTTCAAAATGCCATTTTGATCTGATACAAGCCTTTGTTCGTATTTGACAGGTCGTAGTTATTTGTGCTACGGCCTGTTTTCGTTTCTTAGTTGTTTTTATGTGGATGTGTCACGCATGAAGTTCAGCCCGTTACTTGATTCCTTGATCCGCGAATTACAGATATTGCCTGGTGTGGGGCCAAAATCAGCCCAGCGTATGGCATTTCAATTGCTGGAGCGGGAACGTAAACGAGGTCTGCAATTAGGGCAAACGTTGCAACGTGCGTTGACCGAAATAGGGCACTGCCAGCATTGCCGTACGTTCACGGAAAACACGTTGTGTGACATCTGTGCCAATCAAAAACGCGCTGAAAATGGTCAGTTGTGTATCGTGGAAACACCGGCGGATGTCGCCGCCATTGAGCAGACCCATCACTATTCCGGACGTTATTTTGTGCTGATGGGGCACTTGTCACCCTTAGATGGTATCGGCCCGAAAGAGTTAGGGCTTGATAAACTGGATGAGCTGCTACAAAGCGGGCAGTGGCAGGAAATTATTCTGGCAACGAACCCGACTATCGAAGGTGATGCCACCGCATTTTATATTGCCAGCATGGCCAAACAATATCAGATCAGTGTCACCCGTATCGCGCATGGTGTGCCGGTTGGTGGTGAGTTAGAGCTGGTGGATGGCATGACCTTATCGCATTCATTGAGTGGCCGCCGCCCGCTGGAATAATCTTTTCTTTCATAGTGGCGAATTTTCCTGACTTGAAAATTTGCCATTCATCCCCATCTTGTTTCCTGTACTAGAACTTCCCCGTAAATCAAGGAAAGCAAGATGACAGAAACTGTTCATATGGAAACCCATGGGTTTCAGACTGAAGTTAAACAACTGTTGAACCTGATGGCGCACAGCCTCTATTCCAACAAAGAGGTTTTCCTGCGTGAACTGATCTCTAATGCGGCAGATGCGGCTGATAAGTTGCGTTTCAAAGCGTTGTCCGATGCTGATTTATATGAAAATGATGGTCAGCTGCATGTACGTCTGTTGATCGATAAAGAACAACGCACGCTGACTATTTCTGATAACGGCATCGGTATGAGCCGTGAAGATGCGATTCAGCATCTGGGCACCATCGCCCGTTCCGGCACCAAAGATTTCTTCCAAAACCTGAGCGGTGATCAGAGTAAAGACTCCCAGCTGATTGGTCAGTTTGGTGTGGGTTTCTACTCTGCGTTTATCGTGGCAGATAAAGTCACTGTGATCAGCCGTATTGCTGGTCAGACACATGATAAAGCGGTTCGTTGGGAATCGGTTGGTGATGGTAGCTTTACCGTGGCAGAAGTGACTAAAGACAGCCGCGGTACCGATGTGATCCTGCATCTGAAAGAAGATGAAACCGAATTCCTTGACGATTATCGTCTGCGTTCCGTGATCGGCAAATACTCTGATCATATCAGCATTCCGGTCGAACTTTGGAAAGCACCAGAAGCGGCCGAAGGTGAAGAAAAGCCAGCTACGGAAGGCTCTTGGGAACAAGTTAACCGTGCGACTGCACTGTGGACGCGTTCTGCAAAAGAGATCAAAGACGAAGAGTATAAAGAATTCTACAAACACGTATCACACGATTACGAAGACCCACTGACCTGGTCGCATAACCGTGTTGAAGGCAATATGGAATACACCAGTCTGCTGTATATTCCAGCTCGCGCGCCATTTGATATGTGGAATCGTGAACAGAAACATGGTCTGAAACTGTACGTACAGCGTGTATTCATCATGGACGACGCTGAACAGTTCATGCCAACTTATCTGCGTTTTGTAAAAGGTGTGCTTGATTCCAACGATCTGCCGCTGAACGTATCGCGTGAAATTCTGCAAGACAACAAAATCACCGCGCAACTGCGTAAAGCGTGCACCAAGCGTGTATTGAGCATGTTGGACAAAATGTCGAAAGATGATGCAGAGCAATACCAGAAATTCTGGGGTGAGTTCGGTAACGTACTGAAAGAAGGTCCGGCGGAAGATTGGGGTAATCGTGAAGAGATCGCGAAATTGCTGCGGTTTGCTTCAACACTCAACGACAGCAATGCGCAGACCGTTAACCTGACTGATTATGTTTCTCGCATGAAAGAAGGTCAGAACAAGATCTATTTCATCATCGCTGACAGCTATACCGCAGCGAAAAACAGCCCACATCTCGAAATTCTGCGTAAGAAAGGCATCGAAGTGCTGTTGATGTGGGAACGTATCGATGAATGGCTGATGAACCATCTGTCTGAGTTCGACGGCAAAAAATTGGTTTCTGTTACCAGTGGTGATCTGGAGCTGGGCGATCTGGAAGATGAAGAGAGCCGCAAACAGCAGGAAGAAGCGACGAAAGCTAATGCCGGTCTGATTGAGCGCCTGAAAACTGCACTGGGCAGCGAAGTGGCTGATGTGCGTGTTTCTCATCGTCTGACGGAAACGCCAGTTTGTGCAGTGACGGATGCGCACGGCATGAGCAGCCAGATGATGAAGCTGATGAAGGCGGCTGGTCAGCCAGTGCCGGAGCAGAAATACATTCTGGAAGTGAACCCTGAACATGCGCTGATCCAGCATATCGCTGATCTGCAAGATGAAGAACGTTTCAAAGAGTGGGCTCTGTTGCTACAGGAACAGGCACAACTGACCGAACAGGGTGGGTTGCAAGATCCAGCCAGTTTCGTGGCACGCATGAATCGTTTGCTGCTGGGGTAATTTAATTACTTCCAATATCCAAAAGCCGTGCTCGTCACGGCTTTTGTTTGGGTGAAAAGGTTGAGGAATGGCGCAAAAACGTGTACTTTTTGCGCCCTAAGTAAGGTTA
>JAQUHG010000348.1 GCA_028683735.1 Tolumonas sp.
TGCCGTTGTATGCCGCGATGGCTAATTCACTCAACGTCCCGACGGTTCGTTTAGGTATGGCGGTCGGTATCCCGGCGGTGGCGGAAACGCTGAAGAAACTGGGGGTGACGCAGGATATCCCTCTTTTCCCTTCCTTGTTTTTAGGCATTCTGGAGTTATCGCCATTTGAGGTTAATCAGTTCTATCTGACGTTAGCGACACAAGGTTTATATCAGCCATTAACCGCGATCCGCACCATTCAGGATAGTGACGGCAAAGTGTTGTATCAGCGCGCCGAGAAAGCCGAGCGCCGTATCGACAGTCAATCTGCCTATCTGACGTTGTTTACCATGACCAAAGTCGCCAGTCAGGGCACGGCACGGGTACTGGCTTCGCAGTTCCCCGGTGTAGTGTTGGCGGGTAAAACCGGTACAACGGATAACCTGCGTGACGCATGGTTTACGGGGATGGATAACGACGAGCTGATCACCACTTGGGTGGGGCGTGATGATAACCAGCCAGCTGGTTTAACCGGTGCCAACGGCGCGTTGCCTTTGTTTACTAACTATATGCAACGACGGGGCGTGAATTCGCTGAAATTGCAGGTACCGCAGGGTATTTCCATGGTGAACTTCAACGTCGATGGTAAACCTGTAGCCAGTGGTTGCGGTGGTGCGCTGATGTTACCGGCGCGAACTGACAAATTGCCTCCGGCGGAAAGTTGCAGCAGTACGCCAGTGGATTGGATTAAAAATATGTTCTCTAGTGGGGAATAATTGGCTGGAATATTACGCTGGTCACCAACTCAACGCTGACACGCCGTAAATCCATCCATGGAGGCTTGGGCGCCGCATCCTTGCGGCGCACAGTCGACTTTTGAGTCGGTGACCAGCTGTCTCTCAGCTAAGGGGCAAACGCTAGTTATTAAGCCAGCATACCCTTACGCACCTGAGCTGCGATTTCTTTACCTTGTAACTCCGCAACAATTGCCAACGCAAAGTCGATGCTGGTGGCGGGGCCTTGGCTGGTGATCAGCTTGTTGGGTTTATCTACGACGACACGATCCTGACGGAGTTGTTTAGTGGGTAACTGACTTTGCGTACCGGGGTAACCAGTAACCAAGGCATCACCAATCAGATCATGATGAGCTAAAACCAATGCGGGGGTGGCACAAATTGCTGCGCGCCATAACTCGTTGGCATGTTGTTTTTTCAGTAACTCAATCACCATCGGGTTATCACGCAGATATTCAGCACCAGGCAAACCGCCGGGCAATACGATCACATCAAACATTTCATGCGCGACTTCTTCCAGCAAATGATCCGCGACCAGATGTACACCACGAGAGGCGACGATTTCACGCTGCTTGTTGGGGTTAATCGATGCAACCGTGACTTTTATATTGCCGCGTACCAGCGTATCAATGCTGGTCACTGCTTCAATCTCTTCACAGCCGGGGGCAATAATAACCAGTGCTCTTTTGCTCATCATGTTCGTCCTTATGCGGTGACAAATTGTGATTCTAATGCTTTGATTTTTAGGTATAGCGCACGGTGTTGCGGTAGTTCAAGCCCATTTTGTTCGGCTTGCTGCAACAAATAACCGGTAATGTAGTCTATTTCCGTTCGGCGTCGATTGGCGATATCTTGCTGCATCGAGGAATAGTTCTTTGCAGTACGATCAACCACTTGCAAGACGAGTTCTTGCCATTCGTTAGCCGTGTTTGTCAGGCCTTGTTGCAATAATAGGGGGCGTAACTCCAGACACAGTGCCGCGATTTCATCCTGATGTTGTAACAGAATACCGCTTTGTTGGTTATAAACCGCTGTAAGCGGATTAATGACCGCATTCACCACCAGTTTTTGCCACTGTCGTTCCTGAATATGCTCACTCCAGGCGGCATGCCCTAATGCATCCGCCAATGGCGACACTAATGTTTGCCACTGTTCACCTGCTGCATTAAGTGCACCGAGCCAGGTTTCGCCAAAGCCGGTGTGCTTAATATGGCTGGCATCGGTTTTCAGTGCGCCACAACTGGTGACGCCGGCTAACAACGGGTTATGCGGAAAATGTTCGGTCAGCCATTCAGCGGTGCCCATCCCGTTATGCAGCAGCACAATCGGGCAAGATTCGGGCAGTAAACCGACCAGCGGTTGTAAGGCATGGGTAACCTGCCAGACTTTGGTAGTGACCAGCAAACAGCCAATTTGCGCCAGATCCTGATAGCCGATGCAATCAAGTTCGCACATGCAAATTGAACCATCCAACTGTTCCAATAGCATGGGTTTGGCTTGTTGCCGGTGAGGCTGACGGGTATCCAGCAGGTTAACTTTCTGGCCGCTACGTTGCAGGTGGGTAGCAAACAAAGAACCCACAGCGCCGGCCCCTAAAATGGTCCATTGCATAAACAGGTTAACTCACTGTCAGATATAATAATTAATTGTACGATGTTGGCCATGAATTGGCAGTTTTATCTCCATCGTACTTGAAGTTACAACGCTAATTACTTCGGATATCGCTGTAGATTACCTTCATTCAGGTGCTGATTTCTGCTAGATTTAGCGCCAATTTGGAATGAGGAGAATTTACTATGCCGTCTTTTGACATTGTATCTGAAGTCGCGATGAACGAAGTTCAGAACGCAGTAGAAAACGCGAATCGCGAATTACAGACCCGTTTTGATTTTCGTGGCGTTGACGCCTCCTTTGAGCTGAACAAAGAAGAGATCAAAATGGCTGCCGATGCTGATTTCCAGCTGAAACAGATGATTGAAATCCTGCGTGATAAAATTGTGAAACGTGGTATGGATGTCAGCTGTCTGGATATCGGTGACATTGAACATTCTGGCCGCCGTTATTTTCAGGTGATCAAACTGAAACAGGGTATCGAAACGGATGTAGCGAAAAAGCTCATCAAAATCATTAAAGATGCCAAGATCAAAGTACAGACCGCGATCCAGGGTGATGAGATTCGCGTGACTGGCAAAGAACGTGACGATCTGCAG
>JAQUHG010000073.1 GCA_028683735.1 Tolumonas sp.
AAATATATGATATTCCGGCTGGGAAATATCAACATAACCTTCATATCGAAAACTTCCGATTCCAAGGTAGTTCGCACAGCGCAAGTCGCTTTTGAACTGAGATAAAACAACGCACGGACATATTATCTTGCTGGCTTGTCAGTGAATGGTTTGATTACCTGCCGGAAAGCCATGGTCACTTGTACTTAAAATGATTTTTAGCAAAAAAAAATCAGAAACAACAGATACTGTTTCTGATTAAAACTACAGGGCAAATCATCAATGCTGCTTTTATGAAAAGCATCGCTTAATAAACGTCAAAGCCAGAGCAACGCCAGCATTTGTGATGGTATGTACTGCACCAGACTCATAATGAGTTTGAACTTCAAACCCAAGTTCCATCAACTTGTTCGCCGCTGCTTCGCTTTCCGTATAAGGGATCACCGGGTCATTTTTCCCATGAATCAGAATCACGGGCGTAGCCTTTTCTGATTTGATGAATGGTTCTGGTGATGCTAACCGACCAGAATATGCCACCACACCCGCCAACGGGAATCGAGCACTAACCAGCGCATCTAACGCCATAATGGTTCCTTGGGAAAAACCGACAAACACCACACGATCAAGATCAGGGTTAATGGCATGCTCACTAAAAAGACGATTAATGGTCGCGTTAAACTCTGATCGGGCAGAGACAATACGTGCCGCACGCGTTTCAGGTATTATCCCGTTAACACTAAACCATTGATAACCAAAACCTTGATCGAAACGAAATGGCGCATTGGGAGAAAGAAAGAGGGTGTCTGGTAATTCCTGTGACCAATAGCGAGCCAGCGCTTGCAGGTCATCACCATTACTTCCGACACCATGCAGTAAAATTACGACTTGTTTTGTCATCTCTTTGCTTCCTTAAAAGCCATATTCGCTCATATCAGGCCCTACCGGCACTATGCCTTTTGGATTAAGCGCCTTAATTGAATAATAACCTTGTTTGATATGATTAATATTCACGGTTTCGCGAATACCCGGTATGTTTAACATTTGTTTTACATAACGCGAAAGTAAAGGATATTCCCTTAACTGACGCAGGTTGCATTTAAATAACCCGTGGTATGCGACATCAAATCGGATCAGCGTGACAAATAAGCGAATATCCGCTTCTGTTAATACATCACCACAGAGAAAACGACGATCATCATTAAGTCTTTTCTCCAGCGTATTCAACATGCTGAATACATCTTGAAAAGCCTCTTGATAACTCTCTTGTGTCGTTGCAAAACCAGCCCGGTACACACCGTTATTCAATTTCACATACACATCAGCGTTCAATTCATCAATTTCATCTTTTAGATGATCGGGATACAAATTAAGTGCAGATGATGCCAGCGAACCAAACCCACTATTCAGCATACGGATGATATCAGCAGACTCATTATTGACGATGGTTTGCGTCTTTTTATCCCATAAAACCGGCACCGTAGCCCGGCCGGTAAAATTAGGCGCTGCCTTGGTGTAAATTTGATGTAACCATTCCGCCTGGTTGAGTTCATCCCGATCAGCACCCGGGTAGTCGCCGAAATGCCAGCCTTGATCGAGTATCCAAGGTTCTACGACCGATACACTGATAATGTCTTCTAACCCTTTCAGCTTTCGAGCGATCAACGTTCTGGATGCCCAAGGACAAATCAATGCGACATATAAATGATATCGATCAGCTTCAGCCTGGAAACCACCCTCCCCGGTGACACCCGGAGTTCCATCGGGTGTCACCCAGTGACGAAAACTGGATATCTGACGAACAAAACCACCTTTATCATCGGTTGCCTGAACCGGATCCCAATTGGCGGTCCATTTTCCATTAACTAACATAATCAGCGTCCGGTTATTTCTTAGCGATAGACGGTTTCAGTGCGAAAGCACCATCACCCACTAAGGCAAGAGCCAGCAAACCAATGATCCAGAAAGCAGGGAATTCCCAGCCACCGTTGGCATTAGTGAAGAAAAAACCGGCGGACCAATGCACAGTCACAATGGCACCCAACAGGATCGGGATGAGTGCGATAGCAACCAATCGTGTATAAACCCCAAGGATCAGCGCGATAGCACCGAGCAGTTCAGCAGTCATCGTGAGATAAGCCAAAGCGCCGGGCAGACCCAGTGACTGGAAGAATTGAGCGGTTCCTGCTGGTGTAAAGACAAAAAACTTAAGGCTAAAGTGAGCCAGGAATAGAACGCCTAAAGAAAGGCGTAGGATAAATGCAGCATAAGGTGCGGTGCGAGTGTCAATCATGATGTTTACCTCTCTGTTGTTGATGAGAGACAAGGTATCTTAATATTTACTCGCTGATTACCCCCCTAAAAAAGGAATGTTTATTTCCATTTTGGAAACAATTACCAACCAGTGTCCCAAACAACCGCCCCAGAGAATGCTGTGGCCAGAAAGTCGATCACCGTGCGGGATTTTCTGGCCAGATGTTTTGCCGCGGGATAAAGCACATACAGGCCCAGAGGATCAGGCTCATAAGCAGTTAATATAGGTACGACTCGTTTCTCTCTGAGCGCATCGGCAGCAACAAAGGTCGGTAGATTGGCGATGCCGAGGTTGGCACAAGCCGCCTGAAGACAGACTTCCGCATTCGAAAATCGTAATCGACCGCTGATGGGTGACTGCTGGATAACTCCTTTGGCATCTTTAAATGACCAGTGAAACGGATCACGAAAGTTGGTATCCACAATACAATCGTGCTGAGACAATTCATCCCAGTGAGTAGGAACACCTCTTTCTTTAAGATATTGCGGCGATGCGAGGATGATGGTGCGAATATCGCAAAGTCTTCGCGCCATCAGGCTACTGTCCGTTAGTTTTCCAATCCGCAGTGCGAGATCAAATCCTTCATCAACCACATTCACCAGCCGGTCAGAAAAACTGACATCTAAATCTATCTGCTGATAATGTTGTGCAAAACGAATCAAGTGCGAAGAAAGGCGCATTGAACCAAACGTAACTGGTGCGGAAAGTCGAACCCGGCCTGATGGCGAGCCGGATACATTTTTTACCGAATCATTTAATGCATCATAACCATCTAATAAGGCTTTCACTTTTTCAAAATAGGCCAAACCGACATCCGTCGGCGACAGTGAACGGGTGCTCCGTTTAAACAACTGCACACCTAAATCGCGCTCTAACTTTGATATTAACTTTGAGGCTTGACCACCACTCATGCCAAGTCGTTGAGCGGCACCGGAAAAACTCCCAATCTCCATGACAGCCACAAACATCCGGTCGCATTCCAGCCTTTCCATTTCATTCTCGCTTTTTTATCTCTGCTCTTTGGTTTTATTTAACATTAATTCCACCGTCTTTTACATAAGGCAGATGATGGATTCACCCAATCTACAGATACGTTCGTTGCGCTGTAAAAAGCAATGAGTTGAAAATACAGGATATATAGACACCTGGCACCGATCCGGTGCCAGGCAACAGGTTTAACGCAGAGCGGTCTGAGAGAGTATCTTTGAATGAGGAATAAAAGGATCCTGCGGTAGTTTGTAGTAATCAATCCGACTCGGCGTGAAGTTGGTAACATAGGCCGGCGAAGTTAGTTGTTCGGAAATAAAATGATATTTCGGTACCACTTCCCGACTGCGGATCCCACTCCATTCAGCAAACAATGACATGAAATCGTTCGCTGAACGCACCGCCTTAACTACCCGATGGCGAGTATCTCCGCTGGACGTAATAAACATCGGCACTTGATAGTTTTGTCGAAACTGATCGTTATGCGATAAATATTCAGATTTAGATCCACGCTCTTTAAAAGCTAAACCATGGTCGGAAAAATAGATCATCGAAAAATTCTTGCCACTGTTTTGCAACTGTTGGTGCAGCGAGGCTAGAAAATTATCCGTCTGTGTAATGCTGTACAGGTAACAAGAGACCTCTTCGTTATCAACAAACGTCTCATATTTATTGTGCGTACGTTCACAGGCTTTCGGATGAGATCCCATCAGATGATAAACAATCAGCTTCGGCGCTTCGGAGTTTTGGTTCAGCGCATCATTGGTAAATTTCAAAAGATCCATGTCCTGAGTATCTTGAGAAATGAAATTACCGTTTTTCAGGAACTGAACGTTATCTGCCCGCTTAGCGATGCTGGCAATAGCCGTATCGTAATGCCCCAGTTGTCCTTGATTAGAGAACCAGTAGGTGTGAAATCCAGCCCGTTTCGCCAGCGTGACAATATTATTCTGATACTGTGGTTGTTGATCCTTGCCCACCAGCGTCAATGTCAACCCCAAAGATTGCTGGGTTGATGAAGCCGCAGATAGATAATTCTGGAACAGTACACCATTTGCATGACTCATGAATGGCGTGTTATTCCAATGGCCGCCAAATGCACCTAATGCATCACGTCGAGCACTTTCACCAATCACAACGACATACACCTGATGCATAGGTTTTGCTGCAACCACATGCCAGTTATCCTGCAACGTGGCTAACTCCTGCATTCGTCGGTGTTCGGAATTCACCGTCATATTAATCAAGGTGATATCTTTTACGAAATGGAATACCGGATAGCTGATATTCAACAATGAAAAGGTGCCTTCAGTGTAAAAAACGTTCAGTGGAGCCACCAGCGAAATAGACAAAAACACTGTCAGCAACGCAGAGTGATGACCTGACCAACGTGGGAAGACCCGAGCTGGGCTCTGCAGCACCAGCGCAGCAAACCCCAGAATACCTAAGGAAACCAGATAGTACCAAAGTGGAAAAACTTGCAGTATTTCACCAGCTTCTTCGGGATTAGAAGAGTAAAGCGAAAGAATGCTATTAAAGTTCGGCGCACCGTAAGTACGACCAAACGGGAAATAGCATGCCGCCACTAAAGAGCTGACAATCAGCATATATTTGAAAGCTCGCCGAGACAGCCTTTCCAGCAAACACAAAAAGCTAAAATAGCCTATCGCATCGAGCGCGCGCAATTCATAGCCAAGCGAGATATTAATCAGCAAGGCCAGCAGAAATAAAATTCCTGAATTCCAGCTCAAAAAACCCTGCACACGGGAATATGAGACAGCCTGTCGTAACGTTAAATTTATAAAATTCATCTGATTTTCTGGATGGAATGTGAACGATATTCATGGTTGTCATGCAACCACACCTCTACGGGAAGAACCGCTGCAAGCTCCCGTTATGCAGGCTGTAAAAACACGCTCAGCTTATGCTAAGAAGCACTAGACGGGGCCTTTATTCATGTGACGGAGTATACAAAATTAAGTTTTTGTGACAAAGAAATGACAAAAAAATGACTCCCGACGGTAAAACACAAAGAATTTGGCCTATGTCACTCTTTTTTCCCGTAAATTGGGAAGTCATCAGCTGCCATAAATAGCCAGAAATTCGGTTATGACAATAAGCGGATGTTACTATTTTTAGCCTGACATTTACCTAATTACCTACGCTCATTTCAGTAATGAACTATAGTTTGATTAATCTATATCATTGTTTCCTAAGCACCTGACACAACAGAGTTCAGCATCAGCCGCTTAAAGCGAGTTAGATACTCTGTGTCGTAAGAAAACTGCCAGGCAAAGTGGTTTAACGGGTGATGAAATGGACATTTCCGACCGATCTTCCGCAATATCGCTATTATGCCCTATTCCTGTGCATCCGGCATTAGGTGTCATCGAAGAAGTACACGGCCCGGTAATTGATATTCTCTGCAATCGCCTCCCACCACTGCATCAGGCGTTGTATGTCTGTCTGGACAACGAACGTTATATCTTTGAAGTCCACCGTCATCTTGATGAATCCCGAGTCCGTGCGATTGCATTACACCGCACCAGTGGTTTACGCCGCTTAATACCGGTGTTTGATACGGGAGGGCCATTACAAATTCCGGTTACACCCGCTTGTCTCGGGCGTTTGTTAGATACTTTTGGTAATCCTCTCGATGGTGGGCCACCGCTTGATACACAAGAATATCGCCCAATCGTCACAACACCATCACCACTGTCTGAGGCTGAAAATACTGGCGAGGTGCTGCGAACCGGGATCAAAGTAATCGACCTGTTATGCCCTTTTGTCAGAGGCGGAAAAACCGGTTTGTTTGGTGGCGCCGGTGTGGGAAAAACAGTGCTGATCATGGAATTTATGAATGCCATTATTCGTCTGCATCACGGTGTTTCGGTATTTGCCGGCGTCGGCGAACGCATTCGGGAAGGCCATGAGCTTTGGCATGACATGCAAGACTCTGGTGTTATGCCTCGAACCTTGATGGTTTTTGGTCAAATGGATGAATCGCCGGGTGTGCGTTTCCGTATTGGTTTATCCGCCCTGACCTATGCCGAATATCTGCGCGATCATGTCGCGAAAGAAGTCTTATTCCTGATGGATAACGCATTTCGGTTTGTGCAGGCAGGCAGCGAACTCTCTGGGTTACTTGGCCGCATGCCCGCCACGGTGGGTTATCAACCAACGCTTTTGTCTGAAGTTGCCGAATTACAAGAACGGATCTCATCGAACCGCAGCGGCAGCATTACCGCCGTGGAAGCCGTGTATGTTCCAGCGGATGATATGACTGATCCCGCAGTGGGAGCCATTCTGGCGCATCTTGATACTACCGTTATTCTCTCGCGCAATCAGGCCGCAAAAGGAATTTACCCTGCCGTTGACCCTCTCGCATCCGGCAGTCGCATGATGGATCGCGTCACAGTGGGTGAACGCCATTACCGCGTGGCACAAACAGTCCGTGAACATTTGGCCCGTTATCGGGAACTGGAAGACATTATAGCCATGCTGGGGTTAGAGGCATTGTCGGAAACCGATCGCCAGACTGTACTTCGGGCCCGCTTACTTGAGCGGTATCTGACACAACCGTTTTTTGTCGTGGCAGAACATACTGGTATTGCTGGCATATCAGTGCCGCTAGAAACCACGTTGACAGATTGTGAAGATTTTATAAATGGCAAATATGATGATCTGCCTGAGGAACATTGCTATATGCGCGGTGGTATGGGGGATGGGATATGAGCCTGATCACCTTATATTTACAAAGTGCGATCCGAACCGAAACCGTCACTGATGTTGCCAGCTTTATAGGCCGAGATCCGTCAGGCAGTTTTGGCATACAGCCCGGCAGAGCCGCGTTGATCACTGTCCTCGAATATGGTCTTTCGCGTTTTCGGACGACGACAGGCGTTTGGTATTACCTGGCCTGCCCTGGCGCCGTACTGCACTTTACAGATAACCAACTCACCATCAATAGCCGTTATTACCTTTACCACCAAGATCATGAACGTATAGCTGGCTTACTCACCGGGCAATTAGCCGAGGAAGAAAAAGCCCTTAGTCATGTCAAACATAATCTGCAACAGCTGGAGCAAGAGTTGTTCCGGCGTTTGCGCCAGCTAGATCGGTGGTCGTCATGAACAATAAGCGATGGCAGCAAGATGTAGATCGAGACAGTAAACGGCTTAAAGAAGCTGAACGGAGCCGTCGTTCTATTTTAGTTCATACGATATTTCTCGGCAGTTTATCGGTACTGTTTCTCGTTCCGTTATTAGTCGGCGCCTATCTGGGTAGCTGGATTGATAGTCAAGGTGAAGGTTACACCGTCAGATGGACGGTCAACCTGATCATTCTTGGCATCGCTTTGGGCATATTCAACGTTTATTTCTTTATCAGGAAGTATTGGTAATGAACGGAGAAATGATCATTTTCAGTCTGGGTCTCTTTCATATCACCTCAACCGTGGTGACGACTTGGTGCCTCTTACTGTTTTTCGCACTGAGTTGTTGGCTGGCAACGAGACATCTGTCAGTCAATGAACCTGGTTTAATACAAACTGCACTGGAAGGCGCTATTCAGGCCATTGAAACTGCCATCGACGAAGTGTTACCAAACAAAGCCACTTTGTTATTGCCATTTATTGGCACTCTCTGGTTATTCATTGCCGCGGCCAACCTGACAGGCCTCATTCCTGAACTGCATTCGCCAACCGGCGATCTCTCAGCGACTGCTGCACTGGCAATTTTAGTTTTTCTTTCTGTGCATTGGTATGGCATTCGCACTTCGGGCCTAAAACGTTATCTCAAACATTACTTAACCCCCAGTCCGATCTTGTTGCCCTTCCACCTGTTAGGCGAGTTATCGCGCACGATTGCGCTGGCGATGCGTCTCTTCGGCAACATGATGAGCTTAGAAATGGCGGCATTATTAGTATTGATGGTCGCAGGGTTGCTGGTGCCTGTTCCCGTCCTGATGCTGCATATCGTTGAAGCACTCGTACAGGCTTATATCTTCGGCACACTGGCGTTGATTTATATCGCGGGTGGCATGCAATCCCATGAAACAGACGTTATTCAGGACGCGCCATCACCGAACAATAAAGGAGATAAAACATGAGTGACATGCATCTATTTGCGCTGATCTCGACAGTCGCTGCAGCACTGGCTATCGCAATTGGCATCATCTTTCCCGCTATTGCCATGGGCCGGGCCATTACACAAGCGTTGGAAGCGTTAGCTCGTCAGCCGGAAGCAGAAAAATCAATCAGCCGAACGCTGTTTATTGGCCTTGCCATGATTGAATCGTTGGCAATTTATGTGTTGGTTATTGTGCTGATCATTCTGTTCCGTAACCCGCTGCTTGAATACCTGTTGAAATAGGAGGTCGTCATGGCATTTGACTGGTCGACCTTTGTTCTTGAAATTATCAATTTCTTGGCATTGGTATGGATATTAAAACGATTTCTCTATCAGCCAGTATTAACCACGTTAGCTGAACGTCGTGCCGGAGTGGAACGTACATTGCGTGAAGCCCAGGAAAAAGAGAACAACGCATCAACACTGAAAACGCAATATGAAAGCCGCCTTGCTGCCTGGGAACAGGAAAAAACCACGGATCGGGCTCTCTTTGCTACAGAAATGACCGCAGAGCGTCAACGACAAATGGAATTGCTCAATAAAGAACTACTGCTAGAACGGGAACGAAATGCAGCGCAGGAAACCCACCGGCAGGAAGTTTTGCGACAAGAGTTAGTTGCCGAGTGCAATTTACAAGCGCGTCAATTCGCCAGCAAACTCTTAGCTAAACTCGCCGGCCCTGAACTGGAGGCCCGTCTTATTGAGCTTTTTATTGAAGAGCTCAGGAAAATACCAGCAGAACAGATCAGACAGATTCAGATTGGCTTGGATGGTCATGGAAATGGTTTAGTTACAAGTGCTTACCCTTTATCTGTTGAGCAAAAAAAACAGATCAGCTCAGCCATTGATGATCAACTTGAACTCCATAGTCAGCTCGAATTTATGCAAGATGCCAATCTGCTGGCAGGCTTGAGAATCTCACTCAGCGCATGGCAGCTAGATTTAAGTCTCGCTGGCGAATTGAGTGTTTATTCGGAGGCATCCGGCTTTGGACAATGAATTGTCAGACCTGAATGCAGGTCTCAAGAAACATCAACAACTTGATACTTACCGTCCACAACTACGGATCAGTGAGATTGGTAAAGTTGCTGCAATTGGTGATGGTATTGTCTGGGTTGAAGGGCTACCTTCAGCGGCCATGGATGAAATTCTGCGCTTCGGGAATGGAAGTGAAGCACAAGTCTTCTATTTAGGCCGCAAACGTATCGGCGCCATATTACTTAGCCAAAACGACAGTTTAGTTGCGGGAACGTCAGCTCACCTGACAGGACATCGGTTGGATATTGGTGTGGGTGATGATTTTCTCGGCCGAGTTGTTGATCCGCTTGGGCGTCCTTTAGATGGCAGAGCCTCACCGATGTTCAGTCGCCGCCGCTTATTAGAAGTATCGTCGCCACCGATCCCAGCCAGAGATTTTGTTGCACGACCATTACTCAGCGGTATCAAAATGGTGGATACCATGATCCCTATCGGTAAGGGGCAACGGCAACTGATTATTGGTGATGCCGGAACAGGGAAAAGCTCACTGGCAATCGATACCATCATTACGCAAAAAGGGCGCAATGTACTCTGCGTGTATGTATTAATCAGCCAAAAACGCTCATCCGTTGTCGCCACCATAGAAACATTACGACAGGCCGGAGTTCTGGATATTACTTGCGTAGTCGTGGCTGAAGCCACTACAACCCCCGGGCTTAAATTTCTTGCCCCTTTTGCGGGATGTACGCTGGCTGAGGAATGGATGTGGTCTGGTCGGGATGTCCTGATCGTTTATGATGACCTAACCACACATGCTCGGGCTTACCGGGAGTTATCGTTACTCTTGCGACGACCTCCGGGCCGAGAAGCATATCCCGGTGATATTTTTTATCTTCACTCTCGCCTGTTGGAACGTTCAACTGCCCTCGCCTCACATTTTGGTGGTGGCAGCATGACCGCGCTCCCTATTGTGGAAACCGAACAGGGAGAAATCGCCGCTTACATTCCGACCAATTTAATTTCAATCACGGATGGTCAGATATATCTCGACACCTCATTGTATGCACGAGGTTTTCTGCCCGCGATTGACATTACCCGCTCGGTCTCACGCATTGGCGGTAAGGCCCAATTACCCGTCATTAAAGTCGAAGCAGGCCGGATGAAATTAGATTACCTGCAATTTCTGGAACTCGAAGTATTCACACGTTTTGGAGCTCGCCTGGAAGCGGGAGTTGAAGTAAAAATCCGGCGTGGGCGGCTATTAAGAGAATTACTAAAACAAGAGCGTTTGTCACCACTATCGCCAGAACAGCACATGGCATGGCTTATCGCTTATAACGAAGGTTTTTTTGATCAATTTGATGCCAGCAAGATAACCACTGGATTCGCACAACTCTTACAAAAAGTCGCTGAAAGCAGCCCTGAATTGATGGCAAGCCGTGATAGTTGGCGAAAGCTCATTGAAGGCTGGATGCAGGATATAAATCATGAGCCGCCGACGGGAAATTAATAAAAAACTGGAGGCATTATCTGACATCGCAGGGATCATGTCCGCGATGAAAGGGTTAGCCCTTATGGAAATACGCATACTGATGGACTTTATTGTCTGCCAGCAACGTATGGTAACCAGTATCGAACAAACTGCGGCTGAATTTTTTGCAACTCACGCAGCACTGGTGAATAGCTCAACCGCAGAGCGAATGATCTGTATTGTCATCGGTTCAGAGCAAGGTTTTTGCGGTGATTTTAATGAGACATTGCTGGCCGAAATGAAAACTATCTCTTTGCAACAGACCAAACCCGTCTGCTGGCTCATCGTCGGGCGACGACTGGCTAATCGAATAGACGAACATGATCCAACAATAACTCTTCTACCGGGCGCAATTGTTAGCGATGAGATACCCAATGTCCTGTTACAGCTAACTCAACAATTAAACTCATTGCTCGCTCAGGAACACATACCAAGTTGCGGGATTTCAGTGCTTTATCACTGCGATACATCCAATATTATCCGTTCACGTCACCTGCTGCCGCTAAGCAATTTACCGGAACCAGTAAAAATGAAGGCATATCCGGCAGAGTTAAATATTTTGCCGGAAGAACTCTTATTGAGCCTGACAGATCATTATCTTTATGCCGTGCTCAATGAAGTACTCTACAGTTCGCTGATGGCCGAAAATCGCCAACGTCAAATCCATATGGATCGCGCATTACAGCGATTGGATGAAGATAAGTTACGTCTCAAATTTGCTTATAACACCCAACGACAGGAGGATATTACAGAAGAGATTGAAACGATTTTATTATCAAGTGACATGGCAACAACAGTTAAATAATTACATCAAAATCATGTAGCTTTCAGCACTAAAACTAATCACAATGGAGCAGTCACTGATAATCTTGATTATCAAAGTATTCAATAGAAGAACACTTAAATGTTCCCCTATCGATGATAATAGCTTTATTCTTGCCCGACAGTCTTTCGACTACAGATACGACTCAGGGTAGTCATAAATACAATTGAGAAAATAACACAGGAATATAACCACAGCGATGAGCTAAAGGTAAACCCTTTCAATATACAAAGTAATGGCATAAATAATAACAAATAACCAATAGTAGCCACATACTCAGCAATGCCATTAACTATTGATTTAATAATATAGGCGACAGAAATTAACCCTGCGGTAATGAGTGCGAATTCCGCCCAAAAATAAGGCCATTTTGGTAATATATCCAACATTGCTTCTTTATTAAAACTATCTTTATTAAGATATAAAGAGAATAAAACCACACTTAACGAAATTAAACAGATCAGCCAACTATGCGCTAAATTAGTTGTCTTTTCCTCGATGAACTCATCTTCAGATTCAATTTCTTCTGTATCTTGTTCTTCTTCATGCTCGCTTTCTTCATAGTCATCTGCTACTGCAATTGGTACGCCACAGATCAGATCAAGCTGCTCGAGAAAAGACCTTGAATAGCTAATATCATCAAAGCTACCTGAGATCATACTTTTTAGCGCTGAATTTAAATAATCACGCTCTTCATCATCAGCTGTCCATAAAACAT
>JAQUHG010000349.1 GCA_028683735.1 Tolumonas sp.
AACAACGCACAGGTGAAATGTAAATTATAGATATTAATATCATAGAGCGCCCCCCCAGACATGGCAGGGTCGAACGCCGGTAATACCGTACCCGCCAAATATTGCGAATAACGACTGGAATATTGAGAGTAATTACATTGCACTAATTTTATATCACCAAGCTTGCTGATATTTTCTTGTATAAACTGAACATTAGGTGAATATAAAGTTGTGATTGCCTCAAATAAGAATAAATTATTCTTTCTTGCCAGCGCTGACAAAGTTAACAACTCTGCATAATTAGATGTAAATGGCTTTTCACAGATCACATGTTTATTGGCATTCAAGGCCGCCAGCGTATATTCATAATGCAGGTTATTCGTGATCCCGATGTAAACAATATCAATAGTGGGATCAGACAGAAATGCAGCATAGTCGGTATAAAGCTTATTGATGCCGAACTCTTTGACTAAGGATTCTCCCTTGGCCCGGCTACTTTCCCGCACCACTACCGCTTCACACGAGATCGATGGGATCTGAGCAATGGCGTCAAGGCATGTTCTGACAATATTACCTGAACCTACGATTCCAATTTTCATGCTGCATCCTTTGAGTTGATAACAATAAGATTGCCATCATGCTGTTCAATTTTATACCGGATGGTATTGGGCGTATCAGAGCAGTGATGGTGCAATTAATGCGGTCAAACAATATCACATCCGAGATTTTTCGATATCAAAGCAACAACCATTAACCATAATGTGCGTATAAACATTCCATTGACTGGCTTTCGGCGGTAAAGTCTCGATCCCTGTCTTGTGGCTTTAGCTACAACCGGTAAGGACAGGGCGCCTTATTCAGTTCTCACACCGGAGATACGGAAATTCCATGCGCACTTTAGTTCCTTTATTAGCACTGATCCCTCTGCTTTCTGCCTGCAGCAGTCATGATGGCGATACAAACCAATCGTCTTCTCAGAACAACAGCAACGTCACAATGACCAGCCCACATTCAGGCAATCTGTCTGATGGCGCAGCATTGACTGGCGGTGATTTTGCACGCAACGAAAATGCACTTCGTTTTATCGATTATATGGTGGACAAACACCATTATGATCGCAGCCAGCTCGAATACTGGATTAGCCATGCCAAACGTTTGGATTCCGTGATCAGTTTAATGGACCGTCAGGCACCAACACCCAGCTCGCGGCCATCTGGCCCAACCGGTGCCTGGCTGCGCTACCGCAAGCAATTCATTACACCGGATAATATCAAGAATGGCGTCGCTTTCTGGCAACAGCACGCGGCCACGCTTGATCGAGCCTATCAGTTATATGGCGTACCACCCGAAATCATCGTTGGTATCATTGGTGTAGAAACCCGCTGGGGCCGGGTGCTCGGAAAAACACGGCTGCTTGATGCACTGGCCACCCTCTCCTTCGACTATCCTCGTCGTTCGGAATATTTCAGTCGTGAACTGGAAACTTTCCTGCTAATGGCGCGTGATGAGCACGTTGATGCACATGAACTCCGCGGCTCATTCGCGGGCGCTATGGGGTATTGCCAGTTCATGCCATCGTCCTATAAATCGTTTGCCGTCGATTTCAACCACGACGGACATATCAATCTTTGGGATCCGGAAGATGCAATTGGCAGTGTAGCTCATTATTTTCAGGCAAACGGCTGGACACCGGGTGATGCGATTGCCATTCGTGGTAACGGTCAGGCCCTAGGTCTCAAATACGGGTTTGAAAATCGCTATCCGGTGCAAGCTTTGACAGCCGCAGGTCTAAAACCAACCAAGAGCCTCGGTACGCATACTGAAGCCAGCGTATTGCGTTTGGATGTGGGTACCAATTACGAATATTGGTACGGACTGTCTAATTTCTACACCATCACACGCTATAACAAGAGTGTGCACTACTCCATGGCCGTCTGGCAGCTGGGTGACGCAGTCAAACATGCCGTTGAGGAATCAAATACATCAACTCGCGTAGCTAGTAATTACTGAGACCCAACACGATTGTTGTGATGCTGGCGATTGCTTATTGATGTAGAGGGAGAGATTATTTGGTTGAGTTGACTCCCCTTACTATAAAAGAACGGAAGGATAAAATGACTAATTTATTGAAAGATTTAGAGTGGCGTTACGCAACTAAAAAAATGGATTCTTCTTTGCCGGTAGAAGATGAAAAAGTCGATTTCATTCTGGAAGCTATTCGTCTGACCGCCAGCTCTAGTGGTTTGCAGCCTTACCAAGTTATTGTGGTGACCAACCCGGAATTGAAAGCGCAAATTCAGCCTCACGCCTGGGAACAAAGCCAAATCACCGATAGTTCACATTTGCTGGTTTTTGCTGCGTGGGATAATTACACCGCAGAACGGATCAATATGATGTTCGATCTGGTAAATGAAGAACGCGGTTTCAAAAACGAAGGTTGGGAAAATTATCGCAATATGTTACTGGCTAACTACACGCAACGTGATGCAGAAACCAACTATCAACATGCCGCCCGCCAAGCTTATATTGGTTTAGGAACCGCACTCATCGCTGCAGCTGAAGTAAAAGTTGATTGTACGCCAATGGAAGGTTTTGACCCTGCTAAAGTCGACGAAATACTCGGTTTGAGCAAACTAGGATTACGTTCTGTTATTCTGCTGCCTCTTGGATACCGCGCTACCGAAGGCGATTGGCTGGTTAATCTAAAGAAAGTTCGCCGGACAAAAGAACAATTTGTTATTGAAATGAAATAATCACTCGATAACATCGAAAAAGAGGAGCATTAGCTCCTCTTTTTCTTTTCCATAGATGCGACAATGCAGTTTTGAATCACTTAATAGTTATAAGTCAGACCATAAAATATATTCTTTGGTGTTATATCGTTAACCAAACCAAATTTGGCGGTAATGTTATATTTCATTCGCAGCCCCAAATAAGGTACTAAATCTTTAGGTATCAGCTTATATACCCGA
>JAQUHG010000350.1 GCA_028683735.1 Tolumonas sp.
TGTTGCAAGCGGGGGCACCGGCTGATCTGCCGATTGCCTTGATCGTGGCAGGTACGACGCGTCGGCAACGGGTTGAGGTCACGACATTGGCGTGTCTGGAGCAAACCGCACATACTTTAACTGGGTTAACGCCCGTTCTGATGATCATGGGTGAGGTGGTTCAGTTACGTGTCGAGTTAGGTGATATGGCAGAAACCTTACTGCAATCGGTAGCGTAGATCTTCTATTAGGAATCATGGATGAGTTATTCGAAGATCCTGATTTATAGCGACGACATAGCCCAGGCAAACCGCCTGGGTTTGTTATTAAGTCGTTATGGTCATGAGCCTTATTTAGTCCGGCAAATCGACCCTATGCACCCGCCGGGTGGTATTCATGGGGTGATGATTGATTGCCGGCGTTTACCCGCAGAATGGCGTTTAGTGGCATCGGCCTTGGCAAGCCAAGGGTTGCCAGCGGTCGTGTTTATGGAAAATTTACCTGAAAGCCAGCAACAAGTGTTATTGGAGTCAGGTGTCACGCTGGTGCCGCATCGGGTGGAAGAGAAAGAACCGGTAGAAAGCTGGTTGAAACAAGCACGTATGCAGCAAGAAGTCATGCGTAAGCAGCAACTGGCTGTTGATGATTTAACCCAACGGCTGGAAGAGAATAAGCTGATCCAACAGGCTAAAGCTCGTTTGATGAAAGTGCAGAAGTTAGATGAAGACACTGCTTATAAAGTGATGCGCTCCACTGCAATGAAAAACAGCCAGTCTATGGCGGATCTGGCACGCAGAATTCTCGCCACGCTGGTTGACTGATCCGGTGCGTTTGCACCGTTCTGAATCATTAAATTCCATTAAATCGACTAAAAATGCATAAAAAAGCCATCTTTTGGTGGGGTTTGAGGTTGGCACGAAAGCTGAATGTATCAAAATTGTAAACGGATCAGCCAACGACGGCTTCCTACAATTTGGTAACTCAGGCAATGGCGCCTCACTGGAATTAACCAGTGAGGCGTTTTTTTTTGGAGCAATGGAATGATCAAATTAAAACGCAATGCAGTGGCTCTGATGGTTAGTGCGGTATTAGTTTCAACTGCGGTGCAGGCGCAAGTTGGCGCCCCTGAGAAAGAAGAGCTGAAATTAGGTTTCATCAAATTAACCGACATGGCACCACTGGCGGTGGCCTATGAAAAAGGTTATTTCGAAGATGAAGGGCTGTATGTCACGCTGGAAGCGCAAGCCAACTGGAAGGTGTTGCTCGATCGTGTGATCACCGGTGAATTAGATGGTGCGCACATGCTGGCTGGCCAACCGCTGGGTGCCACCGTGGGTATCGGCACCAAAGCGGATGTCGTGACAGCTTTCAGCATGGATCTGAACGGTAATGCCACCACGGTTTCCAATAAAATCTGGGAAGCAATGAAAGCTAACGTACCAAAAGGTGCGGATGGCAAACCAGTGCATCCAATCAAAGCTGATGCGCTGAAACCGGTCGTTAAATCTTATAAAGATCAGGGTAAAGCCTTCAACATGGGCATGGTGTTTCCGGTTTCCACCCATAACTACGAGCTACGTTACTGGCTGGCGGCGGGCGGTCTGAACCCGGGCTTTTATGCCCCACTGAAAGGGGACAACACCGGACAACAACAGGCCGATGTGCTGTTATCCGTGACACCACCGCCACAAATGCCAGCCACGCTGGAAGCAGGCACCATCTTAGGTTACTGCGTAGGTGAACCTTGGAATCAGGCTGCGGTAGCGAAAGGTATCGGTGTTCCGGTCGTGACCGATGATGATGTTTGGCACAACAACCCGGAGAAAGTGTTTGGTGTCTCAAAAGCCTGGGCGGACAAATACCCGAATACTCACATTCATTTAGTGAAGGCGTTGATCCGCGCTGCCTACTGGTTGGATCAAAACAACAACGGCAATCGTCAGGAAGCGGTTAACCTGCTGGCCAAACCTGAATACGTGGGCGCGGATGCCAAAGTGATCGCGAACTCGATGACTGGCACTTTTGAATTCGAAAAAGGTGACAAACGTCCGGCGGCTGATTTCAATATTTTCTTCCGCCATAACGCGACCTACCCATATTACTCCGATGCGATTTGGTATCTGACACAAATGCGTCGTTGGGGCCAGTTGCCAGAAGCCAAATCAGACAATTGGTACGCCGACATCGCGAAGAAAGTCTATCAGCCCGAAATCTACCGTCAGGCCGCAGAAGAGCTGATTGCGGAAGGCAAAATGAAGGCCAGTGATTTCCCTGATTTTGCCAAAGAAACCGGCTACAAAGCACCGGATAACCACTTCATTGATGGCATTACCTACGATGGTCACAAACCTAACGATTATCTGAAGCAATTCCCGATTGGTCTGAAAGGCGATCAGAAACTGTAAATACCCTTCGTACTTGAAGTTGGGTATGTAAGTTGAAATTAGGGTTAAGGCTGAAGCAAGGAGAAGTAACCATGTCAGCATTACTGAATATCAAATGGCAAAATATGGCGTTTCCATTCGTGGGTCTGCTTGTCTTCCTGTTCTTCTGGCAAATTGCTGCCAGTCAGGTTACTACCACGCTGGGCTCTTTACCGGGCCCCGTGGCAACCGCTCAGCAGTTTATGGGCTTGGTCGATGAACACGAAGCAGAACAACAAAAGAAAACCGCCTTTTATCAACGTCAGGAGCAACGTAATGCTGACAAGTTAAAAGCCGATCCAGATTTTAAAGTGACGGTACGCCCGTATACCGGACGCCCAACCTTCTTTGATCAGATCACCACCAGCCTGATCACAGTCGCGACCGGTTTCCTGGTTGCCAGTCTGATCGCTATTCCGATGGGCATCATCCTTGGGCTGAATCAATGGATGTATCAGGCGCTGAATCCGGTGATTCAGATCCTGAAACCGATCTCGCCACTGGCCTGGTTGCCGCTGGTGACCATGGTGGTGAGTGCGGTCTATTCC
>JAQUHG010000351.1 GCA_028683735.1 Tolumonas sp.
GCTTCTTTACCGAAGAAATCCTGGTTGTAATCAATGGTGCCTTTATCGGTACGTGGCAGATTTTCCATATCCAGAGTTGATACACGGAACATTTCACCAGCACCTTCACAGTCAGAAGCCGTGATCAGTGGGGTTGCGATCCACATAAAGCCTTCATCATGGAAGAAGCGGTGGATGGCTTGCGCAATACAGTTACGCACACGGGTCACGGCGCCCATCATGTTGGTACGCACGCGTAAATGAGCATGTTCACGCAGGTATTCAACAGAATGGCGTTTTGGTGCCATTGGGTAGGTGTCTGGATCTTCAACAAAACCTAATACGGTGACACTGTCAGCCAGAATTTCAAATTGCTGGCCGGTACCTGCAGAAGCCTGAATAACACCAGTTACTTCAACAGAGCAGGAGGTGGTCAGACGTAACACATCATTTTCGTAATTAGACAGGGTATTCGGTACTACCGCTTGAACCGGGGCGAAACAAGAACCATCGTGGATAGCCAGAAACGAAATACCAGCTTTAGAATCGCGACGGGTGCGGATCCAGCCTTTTACTGTCAGAGTCGTGCCAACGGCATGTTTACCCTGCAGCACGTCAACTACGGGAACGTGAGTCATCTGAATTACTTCTCCATTTAATACTTATATTTGGCTTAGCCAAGCTGAAAATGCTCTCATCTTACCTTCGTCGGAAAATGTCTCAAGGCTAATATAGGACTGAGAGAGTATTTTGTGTCAAAGAGGTGCTTTTTAGCTCAGTCGGCTGTGATTTTGCGTTTAATTTATCAGAAATGGTGGTCTATTTGTTGTCGGGTAATTTCGCTGACAAATGTGTCATTAACTGGTTAAAGCTTTCATTAACCTGATCGATTTCGTCATTATGAACAACAGGAAGACGAGTTGAGATATCATCGAAATCGACGACATCATCAATAGCCTGACGTAAATTCTGTAGCCTTAACACAATATGTTTACGCGTGATCGACAACGTCATCAGTAATACACCACTGAAAATGGTTGAAAGCATGATAGCGGAAATCAAAATGTGCTGTTCTACCAGATCCAGCTGTTTATCGAGCGAGTATTCCATGCGGATTGCTGCGACTGGTTTCGCGTCAGAAATGGATTGGGTCGGCAAATAATAGGGGATAATGGTGACTATCTGAGTTTTGCCATTATGACTTGTAGTCAGTTGCGTTGTTTGCCCTTGTAATGCCAGCTTTTCTTGTTCATCTGAGGGCAAACTATCGGCAGAAACAGATCCAAAAAAATCATCACCTTGTGTTCGGATCCATTTCACGCGCAGCACATTTTTTTGTTCTGCCAGTGTTTGCTGATAATGAGTTAGTTGTTCCGGCTGATGGCTGTTGCTGATCAGATCTAAACCATTACGGTAATTCTGCAGTAAAGCAGAGACATGCTCAGTGCCCAGTTTCAGGACTAATTCGCGCTCACGAAACGCCTGATATAGCGTTGTACTGATCAGTACCAGTGAAAAGATGACCAACAGAATGAAGCAGATTTTCCCGGTAATGGAAATGCGCATTACAGACTCTCGTTGCCAGAAACCTAGTTAGTCTAACAGAGGGTACTTTTCTGTTCGATGTTTTATTCAGTTGTTGTTTGCCAAAAAGAAAACCGGAAATGTTGGGCATTTCCGGTAAAAGCGCATCCTGCGATTAACACACACGGGTTACAACTCAGCTTACCAAAAGGACGGCGTTATGCCGCCTTAAACGTTACTATTTCAGGTAGGTTTCGTAGTAGTCCTGAAACTGTGGCATATATTTGATGTTTTCACGGATGGTTTCATCCAGTGCGGCTTCCAAAACTTTACCGGTTTTGACCAGCGGGTTTAGTGTCAGGGCACGCAGCGCACTTTGATAGTCGCCATTGACTGCAGCATCAATAGTGAAACGCTCAAAGGTTTTCATGGTTTGCAGCATAGCCAGTGTATCTGGTTCAAATGGCGCAACATTCAGCGGCATAGGGCCGGATTTGGTGATCACCGATGTGACTTCAACAGAGCAATCATCAGGCAGACCAGCGATGGTGCCGTTGTTGCGCGTATTAACGTGCATCAATGTGCGTTTGTCATTAAAAATTGCACTCATCAGATCACAAGCGGCGTCAGAGTAGTATTGACCACCACGGCCTTCCAGCTCTTTGGGTTTTACATACAGAGATGGGTTGCTGTAGATCTCAAACAACTTATCTTCCAAACGTTTCACCACTTCACCGCGAGTACCTTCCGTTTCTGCTTCGTGTACTGATTTTTTATAGGTGTCGTCAGCACTGAAATAGTAACGCAGATATGGGCAAGGGATCTGGTGGCGGTTTGCCAGCAGTTTACGTGGCCATTTCAGAGATGGAATATTTTTCGGGTTAAATGCCTGGTTATCGTCGAGGAATTCTTCCAACACGAAATCCATCTGATCTTTACCCTGATAATTTACTTGGCGGGCAAAAATGAAGTGGTTCAGACCAGCAACTTGTACAAATACGTCTTTTTCTTCCGCATTCAGCACTTGTGCGATGCCTTTTTGCATCAGCACCGGTACGTTACACAGGCCAACTACTTTTACTTTGGTATGACGCAATACGGCTTCTGTCACAATGCCTGACGGATTGGTGAAGTTCAGCAACCAAGCATCCGGGCTGTATTTTTCGATGTCACGGCAGATGTCTAAGGTCGCAGGAATAGAACGCTGTGCTTTGGCAAAACCACCTAAACCGTTAGTTTCCTGACCCAACATGCCGTGTTTCAGGGAAATGCGCTCATCACGAATACGCGCGTCCAGACAGCCAACACGGAATTGCGAACACACAAAATCAACGTCGGTTAAGGCTTCTTTGCGATCTTGCGTCAGAATAACTTTTACTGGCAGACCGGCATGCTCAAACATACGGCGCGTCAGGGATAGAATGATTTCTGCTTTATGCCAACCTT
>JAQUHG010000352.1 GCA_028683735.1 Tolumonas sp.
GCCCCTTGATGAGGCCGTTGAAAGGCGGCCGATTGACAGCATTGCATCATTTCCTTAACGCTTGACATACAATCCTCGCTGACTGAAAAAGTCTGTGCTACAACAGAGTTGATATTGAGAGTTATTATTAAGTATATACTCCCCCCCAGTATAAACAAGGATCTTTGATGAGCCACACGCTAAAACACAAGAAGCCTCTACTGAACCGGGTTCGACGCTTGAAAGGCCAATTGGAAGCACTGGAACGCGCACTCGACGAAGAGACAGGCTGTTATCCGATCCTGCAACAGATCACCGCGATCCGGGGTGCGATTAATGGCTTAATGGCGACTGTGATTGAAGGGCATATTCGTGAACATATGCAACCACTGCTTGAACAAGAAGAGCCTGAAGCAACCGAAGAGTTGGTGAAAGTATTACGCTCTTATCTCAAATAGCACCGAACACACTATTTTTACGTGCAACATTTTGGTGTTTTCAGCATTTTTTGGCCTTTTTAGTAGCAAATTTCGGCAATGAATGGGATATTTCCACTACTCCGAATGGTTATTGCAGCAAAAAGCTCGATCAGAACATGAATCGACTGCTGCATTATTGCGCGTGTTACTTTTAAAACAGCGCAATCAGCTACCACCGGTTTACAGGAGTTAATGATTTACCCACTACTTAGTGTCAGGGATTTTTATGCGCCAAACACCCCCGTTATTTGTTCGACTGATTAACAACACCAGTCTGGTCACTCAGATCCTGATTGGTATGGTTGCTGGTATTTTACTGGCTAATTTTGTTCCTTCCGCTGCGAAAACCGCAGGATTGATGGGAACCTTGTTTGTCGGCGCCCTGAAAGCCGTCGCGCCAGTATTGGTTTTACTGTTGGTGACAGCATCAATTGCTGGGCATAAACAGGGCCAGAAAACCAGCATCCGCCCCCTGTTGATCCTGTATCTCTTTGGTACCTTCTGTGCAGCAGCGGTTGCCGTGGTTGCCAGTTTTACCTTTCCATCCGTGTTACATTTGAGCTCACAGAATGCCGATATCGTGCCACCAGGAGATATCGCTGAAGTATTAAATACCTTGCTATTTAATATTGTCGCTAACCCAGTGAAGGCTCTGTTGGAAGGTAACTACATTGGTATTCTGGCTTGGGCGATTGCACTTGGCTTATCACTGCGTCACGCCGGTGAAACCACCAAAACATTAATTACTGATCTTTCACATGCCGTATCATCGATTGTACGTGGCGTGATCCGCTGTGCGCCGCTGGGCATCATGGGTCTGGTTGCTTCTACGTTTGCAGAAACCGGCTTCAGTGCATTGTTGGGTTATGCACATCTGCTGGTCGTGTTGATCGGCTGTATGGTGTTTGTAGCTTTAGTCGTGAACCCACTGATTGTGTTCTGGAAAATCAAACGCAACCCATATCCACTGGTGTTCATGTGCTTAAAAGAAAGTGGCGTGACCGCCTTCTTCACCCGCAGTTCTGCCGCCAATATTCCGGTCAATATGGCACTGTGTGAAAAGCTGCGTTTACCAGAAGAAACCTATGCCGTGTCTATTCCATTAGGTGCGACTATCAATATGGCCGGTGCGGCGATTACCATTACCGTACTGAGTATGGCGGCCGTACATACGCTGGGTGTCAATGTTGACATCGCAACTTCTGTCTTACTGAGCGTGGTGGCGACCATCAGTGCCTGTGGTGCATCCGGTGTGGCCGGTGGTTCACTGTTGTTGATCCCGCTGGCTTGTAGCCTGTTTGGCATCAGTAATGATGTGGCGATGCAGGTGGTGGCGGTTGGTTTCATCATCGGTGTATTACAAGATTCATCGGAAACCGCATTGAATAGTTCTACTGACGTGTTATTTACTGCGGCGGCATGCATGGCGGAAGATGCTGACTTGCATGAAAACAATCTGCAGGAAGAAGTGGATCTGGCTTAATTGCCATTTGGACACTGAATTACTGCCTATCTATAAAAAATGGCTCCCTGTTGGGAGCCATTTTGCTATCTGATATTCAAGCGCAGCGACTAATCTAACGTAACGCATCCAAACGTTTCGCAACATCCGCTATCGCATCACTCATCTGATGCAGATTCGCAGAGTCATCGGCATTACTGTCGGTCAGGCTATTCAGACGAGCAACCTGTTCATTCATCTCATGGGTCACCCGTTCTTGCTCTTCTGCCGCCACGGCAATCTGAGTTGCTCGTTCTGCAATCTGACCAAATGCTTCCACAACATGCTGTAAATGCTGATAGGTCAGTTGCGCTGTATCAACCGCCTTCAACGTTTCTTGCTGCCCCACTTCCATTGAAGAAACTGACTCACGTGACGCACTTTGTAAGCGAGCTAACACCTGCTCAATTTCCACTGCCGAACTTTGACTTTTCGCGGCCAAATTGCGCACTTCATCAGCCACGACAGCAAAACCACGACCCGACTCACCGGCACGAGCTGCTTCAATCGCGGCATTAAGCGCCAGCAAGTTGGTTTGATCGGCAATATCGCGGATCACATTCAACATGCTGTTCACTCGTCCGCTGTCTTGATCCAGCTGCACAATGGTTTTTTGTGCATGCATGATGACATCGGTCAGTTTTTGCATGGCTGCAATCACGGCGGCCATTTCCTCTCCGCTGTGGCGAATGTCTTTATGGATCAGCTCAACCGTTTCCCGCGTTTCATTCGCATGGCGAGCAACTTCCTGCGAGGTCGCCCCCATTTCATGCGCACCGGTCGCCAGCATAGTATTTTCATCACGCAAGCTCTGCGCTTTTTGCAGGAATTGATTACTAAACTGATTTAAGCCAGTTGCCTCAGCCAGCAGAGTGCCCGATTCGCCGTGGATCTGCAGCAACATCCCTTTCAATTTATCGCCGTAACTGTTAACGGACTGCCGCAATTCGCCCACTTCGTCATATCGCAGAACTGACA
>JAQUHG010000074.1 GCA_028683735.1 Tolumonas sp.
TGCTTTTCCGATCTCAATGCTGACGCCGACATGGCTTCGCGAAACATGGATTCTCGGGCGAACAATTGCTGTTCACGTGTATGTAAAGCATCGACAAAAATAGCCAGCAATAACGGCGGGATCAGCGTGGTTAAAATCGGCAAATAGACAAACAATGTCAGCAAATGATTGTCGTATTGCGGCCAGGAAAACCAGCCAATACGGATAAAACAGGCAATACAAAAAGAAACAAGAAACCCCGCCAACGCAGCGCCAAACACCCCATTGCGGATTGCAATTAACGCCAGCCCTAACCCCAGATAAACAAATGGGAAAGGAAAATATTTCAAAATCAAAGCGGTGTAGCCCAGCAACAACAATAATTGGAATACCAAACGAGATTGTTGCCAACGATGCCAGCGATGATGCTTTATCAATAACAACAACGGAATTACGGACGCATTACAAACTACCGAATTGACTGACCAGGCAATGCCGACATCTAACCAATGCATGGAGGTTAATTGATAGTCACCTAAAAACGCGAACACCCCACCCAAGAGTCCGGGCAAGAAAATACCGTAAAGACCTAACTGCATGGCGGAATGAATATCAAAATAAAAATTTCTGGCGTACTGACTGCGTTGTAATAACTGTACAGCCAGAATGATTTCAGCCAGATTTGCCAGCATTACGGTGAGATGTGCGGTTCCTGCGACATCAGCCAGCCAATACCCCGTACTTAAACCAACGGTATAGCCAGCCAGTAACGTCAAACGACAAATCGAAGGAACATAAAGCAATAAAACGATGGCAATGGCATTTACATACCATAGTGATGTAATAACACCCAACTGTTGCGGAGCAACCATAGCATTCACGCAGGCTATTGATCCAAGCCCGATCGCAGTGATGACAGTATGCCAGTACAGGTGAAAACCCGTATTTGCTGCGCAATCCTTCCGCATTGCTACCAGCCCGAAAACAAATGAATACCGATGAATTAACGCCGTTTTTTCAAAATAAAATCACATCAAAAGGCAACAGAATATTTGTTTAATATTGATGTAAGCGTAGCAGAAGTCCGTATTGCTGTGCCGGCTAAATAGCTTGTTCAGCTGAGGTAAAAATGCGCTGGTTTAATCCACAAGTGTAAAGATACATTCATTTGTCATCTTATTCTTGTGAGGTTTAATACAAACGATAAATCAGCATGAAACAACCCTATGAAAAATAAAAGTTAATCATTCAGGCATGAAATCTGCTGATAAATGCTTTTTATCATCCACAGGAAAGAGCGATGACTGAAGTACAAGATCCGCAAAAAATTCTGGCGAAAAAGAAACGCATCATCATGGAAGTAGCCGGACAAATTCACGATGTAGTGGAAGACAGCTTGTGGAGTGACTATCAACGGCTGCCGGAACTCAGCCAGTCCATGTTGGAATTAATGGCTGATTTACAACAATTTAAGCAACAACAGGGGCTTTAATTCGAGCCGTCAGATCTCGATGATTTGGCGCCACGCCTGCAATTTAAAATCGAGCGTTTGTGAGGCATTGGCCGGGCTGGTTGATGGCAACCGCTGACAGACCAACTCCGCGGGGTACGCTGTTTTGGCGACATGACGGTGAAAACAGGCCGCGGCTTTTTCACCGTTAAAAAAGATATGCCTGATCTGGTGATGCCGTTGCAGAAAGCCGGCAAAATCATTCACCGTCAGCGTATCCGGTTTAATATTGGCATCGAGACTGCCTTCTCGCTGACAAGATTGCAGCACATCCCAAAGCGCAACACCTGACGCTCGTAACGCCGCCGTTTTTTCTTCATAACTGGCGGAAACATCAAATTGCAGCAGCTCAGCCATGATCGGCCAGAACAGATTCCGCTTGTGCGCGTAATATTGCCCTGCATCCAAAGAGGCCTGCCCCGGCATACTACCCAATATCAAAATCCGGGCATTTGCATCAGCAATCGGCGGAAAGCTATATAGCAGCGACATACTCATCTCCAGATACTTAATTTTTAGCCATAAAAAAGGCTGGATTAAATCCAGCCTTTTCAAGTGGTTATGTGCAATCTGACGATGTCGGGTAAGAAGCAACCATTACTGGTTACCCCTTCCCTAAGAACCGTACGTGCAAGTTTCCCCGCATACGGCTCAAGCCTTTATAAGCCAACACCTTGAGTGTTAGCCGGCGATTTTAACCGCTATAGCCATTACGTCTAGCATTTGCAATACAGTCAGACTTATTCACATAACCTTGTGAAGATGCTCCAACAATACGACCATTTGGAGCAGTTCTACGCCAACGCCACTCTTTTTTTGTATCTTGGTAAATATCCCAAGTATCCATCCGTTTTACCTCTACGCGCGATTATTAATATGGATCTATCTCTATATGGAAGAGACTTATCTAACCTCTAACAATAGATCGCTTTTGATATTGGGACGGTATTGTTCAAATTCAACTCAATATGTACAAAAAAAGACTCAATAAATCCTAACCTGCTAATACCAGCTTAACAACTTAGTGATGCAACTGCTTGTGACAATTAAGGTGCAACATTATCAAGTTCTCGATTTCGTCTCCACCGCCATCTACTCTTCTAACAATATGATGAATATCTCTCTCATCATCGTCATCAAATAGCTGACCGCAGACCGCACATCGATAGTTTTGACGTTCCCAAATTGTTCGCAATTTCCTCACGCCAAGTATGTTCTCTTTCCAATGCCTAATTTGGCGCTGTTCAAAGTACAACTCGTCGCTTGGGTCGAACGGGTTCGCCTCCGCCCTTATCTTGATATGTCGCTTTATCGGGACATCTTTGTTGTGTCGTAATCGAACTAACTGACCTTCAGCATCAATACCCTGAAATACCCAACGCTCACTGCCCACTGTGTGAAAGTATTTACTTTTCACCCAGCGTTTATAGCGGTTTTTGTGCCTGCGACAGCACCAGCGCCAGAGTAATTTCCAGACCCTGTAATCCACATAGCTGTAAGTTTCTTTAGCTACAACATGACGATGATAGTTCGCCCAACCTCGAATGACCGGATTGAGTTGATGTATCAGCACATCTTGTCGAGCCATCAGATTCCCTCTGACTATGCCCCGTATTTTCTGGAGGTGAGTGCGTAAGTTCTTTTTGCTCGGTTTGATTAACATCTTACCGTGATACTTACGCACGTTTTGCCCCAGAAAATCGAACCCTTCCGAAATATGTGTTATCACCGTTTTCTCTGGTGACAGTTGCAGCCCACGTGTTGCCATAAAAGCCTCCACCAGTGGTTTGACTTTGTCCTCCAGTAACTCTTTCGAGATACCAGTGATGATGAAGTCATCTGCATAACGCACATAATTGACCTTGGTTTTGTAACTGGCTTTGGTGTTCTTCTGCCCAAAATGAGCTTCTAAGACCGCTTCCAATCCATCCAATGCCATATTAGCCAGCACGGGCGAAATAATACCGCCTTGTGGTGTGCCTGCTTCGGTCGGAAATAACCGGTTGGATTCCATGAACCCCGATTTCAGCCATTTTCTGAGTACCTGTTTATCCAATGGAACATTGGCCAGTAACCAGTCATGACTGATGTTGTCAAAACACCCTTTAATATCCCCTTCCAGCACCCATTCTGCCGAGTTTTTGCGACTTAAGTTCACAAAACATTGCTCAATTGCATCGGCAGTGGAGCGCATCCGGCGAAAACCATAACTATTGCGGTCAGCTCGAGTTTCCGACACCGGTTCTAACGCGAGCAGGTAAAGTGCCTGCATCGCGCGGTCGTGCATCGTGGGTATTCCTAAAGGACGGCGTTTGCCGTTGGCTTTCGGAATATAAACTCGACGTAACGGCTTCGGCTGATAGCCTGTGCGCGTCAGTTTGCTGATAGCTTCCAGTTTGGCTTTGGGCGTATTCCACAACGCCTTATCAACACCTGCTGTATTTTTACCGCGATTTTCCGTCACCCGTCTGACCGCTAATGCCTTAGCCGCAAACGAGCGGGTCAGCAACCGTTGCAGGGCTTTCACCCTGCGCCAGTCCTGTGCCTTTGTCGCCTTCGCAATACGAACCTGTAGCCCCCGAACGTGGCGGTGAACCTGTCGCCAATTAATATCAGCCCAGTGTTCCGCCTTGTCGGAGAATGCAGGTAAAACTATTGGTTTAGCCTTACTCATCTTGCTATTCTCCTCAGTGCTTTTGGTTAGAAAGCCCCGAGCAGAAAGCACGGTATCCCCCTTGCGGGAGTACCTGCTCCCGCAAGGGTCGGGGTAAACAGACTGTTTTTCTGTTTACTCCACTTTCAATTTGTCACTGTGTTGGCTTTACACGCCTTCTTGCGATTAAAGACCGGTTGGAAGTGGGCCCCGTTTCCGGTAGAGGAACCTTTAACCCCCTATCCGCTGCATTACACAACGGCCTTCGCTTTTTCCAACTTCCTTTGCCCGCATCTCCAACAGCTCCCCTTACGGGTCACCTGCCTGAAATAACGCCTATTGGTTCTCATGAGAACCAACCTATCAGGCGAAAATACGGGTTTACCGAGTTCCGTGTCAATGACACGAGTCACTTAGGTTCTGCCAATACACCGAAGGCTTAATGACAACGTATCCCCAGATGTAAAAGGGATAACCAGCCTTGTACCTTTTGGTCAAAGTGCGTCAGTAGCTTGCACTCATTGCGGCTGACGGTGCTTGTTAGCAGTTCACATACGTTAACCCTATGACCCAGCCTAGCCTCTTATCCACCTGCTACTGGTGAAATCTGTATTTCTACCTCACGGTAAAAATACACCCTTGCGGGGAGTACATTGTCAGGAAGCTCCGCACCCCGCCGTTACCAGCGACGCACTATCCCTAGGCTACTGTTAGTTGCATAACAGGTCTGCTATCTACTAAAAAACCAGTAAATTCAGACAATCATTGAACACAGCTTCACACCGAGCAAGCGGCTAGATAGCTGTTTACTGAACACGACAATCCCTACTACGTCATTCCCGGAAAATTGGAAATTTCAGCATTAAGTATCTACGCTTTTAAAGCGGAGGATAGAAGCCTACAAAAACGCAACATATCCCAAAGTGAGCACCTTAAAGAAGGTGACCGAACATTCGGGCTGTCTATGCAGGCCCGAATGTCGGGTAAAGTAATTGCTATAGTTCACTGGTATGCAACTCAAAAAACCGTTAAGATTTAATGAGTTGCAGTTAAATGTAACCCAGTCAGGCTAGCTACCTGTACGACTCTCGTCGCGCTACATCATGCCACCCATGCCACCCATGCCACCCATATCAGGCATTGCAGGCGCATCTTTCTTCGGTGCATCAGTCACCATACATTCGGTAGTGATCATCAGACCAGCTACTGAAGCGGCGAATTGCAGTGCCAGACGGGTTACTTTGGTTGGATCCAGAATACCCATTTCCAGCATATCACCGTAAACTTCAGTTGCCGCGTTGTAACCGAAGTTACCGTCGCCTTCACGAACGCGGTTAGCAACGACTGATGGCTCTTCACCGGCGTTATCAACGATCTGACGCAGTGGTGATTCCATCGCACGCAGTGCAACTCGAATACCAACGGTCTGGTCTTCGTTGTCGCCTTTCAGATCAGCCAGTTTAGCGGCAGCACGAACCAGTGCCACACCACCACCAGCAACCACGCCTTCTTCTACGGCGGCGCGGGTCGCGTGCAGAGCATCTTCAACGCGGGCTTTTTTCTCTTTCATTTCAACTTCGGTGGTTGCACCGACTTTGATTACCGCAACACCGCCAGCCAGTTTAGCTACACGTTCTTGCAGTTTTTCTTTGTCATAATCTGAAGAAGAGTCTTCGATCTGCTGACGGATCTGAGCAATACGCGCTTCGATCAGTGCTGCTTCACCCACGCCATCAATGATGGTGGTGTTTTCTTTGGTGATCACTACGCGTTTCGCACGGCCCAACTCTTCCAGTGTCGCTTTTTCCAGCTCCATACCGATCTCTTCAGAGATCACAGTACCAGAGGTCAGGATAGCGATATCCTGCAGCATGGCTTTACGACGGTCGCCGAAACCAGGTGCTTTAACCGCAGCTACTTTCACGATGCCACGCATGGTGTTCACCACCAGAGTAGCCAGCGCTTCGCCTTCCACGTCTTCCGCGATGATAACCAGTGGTTTACCAGCTTTCGCAACACCTTCCAGCACAGACAGCATTTCGCGGATGTTAGACACTTTCTTGTCGACCAGCAGGATGAATGGATCATCCAGCTCAACAGAAGCCGTGTCTGGTTTGTTGACGAAGTATGGAGACAGGTAACCGCGATCGAACTGCATACCTTCAACCACAGCCAGTTCGTCTTGCAGACCCTGACCATCTTCCACAGTGATAACGCCGTCACGGCCTACTTTATCCATCGCTTCAGCGATCAGTTTGCCGACGTTTTCATCAGAGTTTGCAGAGATAGTACCTACCTGAGCGATGGCTTTAGTGTCAGCACATGGTACAGACAGTTTTTTCAGTTCTTCCACAGCAGCAACAACAGCTTTGTCGATACCACGTTTCAGATCCATTGGGTTCATACCAGCAGCAACAGCTTTCAGGCCTTCGGTGATGATAGATTGAGCCAATACGGTGGCAGTGGTAGTACCATCGCCTGCAGCATCATTTGCTTGCGAAGCCACTTCTTTCACCATCTGGGCGCCCATGTTCTGGAATTTGTCTTCCAGCTCAATTTCTTTCGCCACAGAAACACCATCTTTAGTGATGGTTGGTGCGCCGAATGATTTATCCAGCACTACGTTACGACCTTTCGGGCCCAGGGTTACTTTAACTGCGTTCGCCAGAACGTTGACACCTTCCAGCATTTTAATACGGGCGTCGTTGCCAAATTTAACGTCTTTAGCTGCCATGTCTAAAATTCCTTTAACTCAAATTGGGGGGTGAAAGTAATTATTCTTCAACAATTGCCAGGATGTCAGTTTCAGACAGGATCAACACTTCCTGACCATCCAGCTTCTCGGTTTTCACACCGTAACCTTCGTTGAAAATCACTTTGTCACCTACTTTGACAGCCAGCGCTTTCACTTCGCCGTTATCCAGGATTCGACCCGTGCCGACAGCCAGAACTTCACCACGAGTGGATTTCTGAGCAGCAGAACCAGTCAGCACGATACCGCCTGCAGACTTAGACTCAACTTCGGTACGTTTGATGATCACACGATCATGCAATGGACGAATTTTCATCGATGAATCTCCTACTGAGTGTTATTGCTATAAATACGGCCATCAGTGGCCGAAATAGAATTCAAATACACCCCCGATCTGGGGGCAGATTCTTGTGCTTCAAGGGCACAGGATAAAAAATTTATACCCACTTACTGTTTGGGTGCGTCGTCTTTGTGTTCATACTCGCCATCCACGGTAGTTCCCTGGCGTGGCGTACGTTTAATTTTCTCTTTCGTCATTTCGTCAGAAAAATCCTCGCTGGTGGGCTCAACACGCTGCGCTTCACTTTCTACCGTGGTGTGAGCACCATAAACCTGCCAGCGGCTACTACTGGTTAATTTGCGTGCCAGCCAATGGCGAACAAACGGCTGTAACAGCAGTAATGCGGCAATATCAGTCAGAAAACCAGGGAAAATAAACAGTGCGCCTGCGATTAATAACGCCACACCTTCCAACATAGTGGCAGCCGGCGCGACACCTTGTGCCAGTTGTTGCTGCATCGACATCATGGTGCGCAAGCCTTGCGAGCGAACCAACGACACACCATAACCCGCCGCGACAATCATCAGTAAGATCACCATAAAGGCGCCGATGACGGAGCCGACTTTGATGATGACCCATAATTCCAGAAAGAACAGCAGGAACAAACCAAATGCAATTTTTGCCACAAAAACCTCTCAGGCTAATTCAATCACGCCTGCAAACTGGCGTATAAATCAACAAATGGGGATGCCACAAAGATGATTCAAGGTTGGAACGATCATAGTAGTGATCTTTAGTGGTCGAATTTTGCGACAGACTGCATAATTAAAGTCTGAACTCCCGTTAGCCGGTAACTGCCATGAGTGATGCCATCGTTGTGCTATGCACTTGTCCTGACAACACCAGCGCCCGCGAACTGGCGCAGACTTTATTGAGTGAAAAACTGGCGGCCTGTGTCAATCTCATTCCACAAGTCACGTCGTTGTATTACTGGCAAGGCAAAATGGAAGAAAGTCAGGAAGTGCAATTAGTCATAAAAACCCGGCGCACCATGTTCGGGGTATTACAAGAGCGGTTACTCAGCATACACCCGTATGCGGTACCGGAGATTCTGGCCTTGCCGATTTTGTGTGGAAACCCGGCATATCTGCAATGGGTACAGGAACAAACCACACCATGATCCGTTATCTGCAGCTCTGTTTTCTGGTTGTGCTGTGCGCCGTCATATTGCCGGTTAAAGCCGATGACGCTTTATTACAACAACTCATCCCCTCGTCGAAACCGCGTTTTTTGCCGGTAGCACAAGCGTTCGTTATCAACACACAACAAACTCAGAATCAGCTGCAAATTACGCTACAACCAGCAGATGGTTATTATCTGTATCGCGATAAGATCCGGGTCGAAATGAACGGTGTAGCCGTGCCGCTGTCTTTGCCCAATGGCGAATTACATCAGGATGAATATTTAGGGCAAACCGAGATTTATCCGCAGGCAGTCACGTTCAGCGTGACCTTTAACACTATCGCGACTGGTGCGAAAGCAACGCTTTATTATCAGGGCTGTACGCCAGGCTTGTGTTATCCGCCACAGCAACAAACTATTGCCTTATCCGCCTATCAACCACCATCAACACAATTACCACCGACCACCGATACTCCGGAAAGTAAGCTATTTAAGCAGCCCGGGCTGCTGGCCTTGCTCAGTTTCTTTGCCATGGGCGTTGGGTTATCACTGACGCCGTGTGTGTATCCGATGTATCCGGTATTGAGCGCGATGTTAACTCAGCACGGACAAACTTTAGATTGGCGGCGTGGTTTGATGTTATCAGTCGCATATGTATTCGGCATGGCGATAACCTACACCCTACTGGGCTTACTGATTGCGTCGGCGGGGGCCGGCATTCAGGGGTGGTTACAAAACCCGTGGTTACTGGGCTTATTCAGCGTATTTTATCTCGCACTGGCACTGAGTCTGTTTTTCGGCAACGGCTTACAGCTGCCGCGCGTCTGGCAAGACAAACTGCATTATCTGGCGAACCGTCAATCACTTCACTCCTGGCATGGTGTCGCGATGCTCGGGGCCTTGTCTGGTCTGATTGGTTCACCCTGCACCAGTGCGCCACTTTCCGGCGTACTGCTGTTTATTGCCCAAAGCGGCAACCCCTTATTTGGTGGTAGTGCCCTGTTTTTACTCAGTCTGGGTATGGGGTTACCATTGTTGATCTTAGGCGCGTTTGGTGGTCAATATTTACCGAAAGCAGGTCGTTGGATGGTCTTTGTCAAACAGCTGTTTGCGCTGTTATTGCTGGCAATGCCATTGTTCTTATTGGAACGTTTTATACCGATTTATCTGGCCACCCAGCTTTGGCACTGGTTTTTGCTGGCGTTAGCTTTGTGGTTAGTATGGCGTCTGTGGCCAACCACTTTGGCACCTCACACCAGACCTATCATCCTGTTGGTATTGTTCGCCGCTGGCTTGTTCGGGCTTAATCACTACAACGGGCAAGAGACACCGGTATTACCATTTACCAAGGTGAACAATCAAGCCGAGCTACAACAACAACTGGCCACCGCGAAAGCACAAGGTAAACCGGTCATGCTCGATCTGTATGCCGACTGGTGTGTGGCCTGCCGTGAACTCGATGAGAAAACCTTCCGCGATCCGAACATTCAGCAATCCTTGCGTCATTACCATTTACTGCGCGCCGATGTTTCGGCCAATAGCCAAGAACATCAAGCGTTAATGCAGGAATTGCAGGTGCTGGGGTTACCGAATGTATTGTTCTTTGATGCGCAGAGCCAACCCAACCCGCAGTTACGGCTCCAAGGCTTTGTGTCCGCCAATGATTTGCAAGGAAAGTTGGACCAGTGTCAGCGCAATCAGCATTGTTAAGTGTCTGGTCGGTGTATTTGATCCGCGATAAAGATAACCGCCTCTACACTGGTATCACCACTGATGTCACGCGCCGCCTGTCACAGCATCAGGCCGGCAATGGCGCGAAAAACCTGCGTGGCCGTGGCCCACTCAGCTTGCATTGGCATAGTGCTATCGGTGATCGCAGTCAGGCACAAAAAGTCGAATATCGCCTGAAGCAATGGCCTAAAGCCCGCAAAGAACAATTGCCACAACATCCGGAATGGATTGAATCCTTGTTTATTTCGTAAAATCCAACTTTACCTATATTTCATCACATTGCATGCTGTGTATTCCCTATAAAATATGGGAAAATTAACGTTTTACAGAAAAAACAATTTAAGGTGAAGAATGACCAAGCGCGATGGTTTTACATCCAGTTTCGGCGTATTGGCTGCGACATTAGGTTCAGCCGTCGGCCTCGGTAATATATGGAAATTCCCCTATATGACCGGTGCCAACGGTGGTGCGGGTTTTCTGCTGATTTATCTGCTGGCAACACTGCTGGTGGGGTTACCGGTGATGATTGCGGAAATTACCATGGGTCGCACCGCAAAAACGAATCCGATCACGGCATTACAACGTCTGGCGCCGCGTGGTCAGCCGTGGTGGTTAATCGGTGCATTCGGTGTGGTCGCGGCATTTTTGATCATGGCGTTTTACTCCGAAGTGGTTGCCTGGGTATTTGCGTATGTGCCTAAGGCCATCAGCGGTGAAATTCTCTCCAGTGACCCCAAAGTAACCGGTGCCGCTTTCGGTGCCTTGATCAGTGATCCAATGCAATCGCTGGTTTGGCAGTGGGGTGTGCTGTTATTTATCGGTGGGATCTTACTGTTGGGCGTCGCCAAAGGTATTGAAGCCGTCACCAAACGTCTGATGCCGCTGTTGTTTGTGTTGTTACTGATCCTGTGTGCGTTCAGCCTCTCTTTGGATAAAGCCGGTGAAGCGCTGAAATTCCTGTTCCAGCCTGATTTCAGCAAGATCAATGCAACTGTGCTGCTGGCAGCGATGGGCTTAGCATTCTTTAAACTGTCGGTCGGTATGGGCACCATGATGACCTACGGCAGTTACTTCCGTGACGATCAGAACATTCCGGTAACCGCATTCCGCGTGATGTGTGCTGACTTGTTTGTCTCGATGCTGGCCGGTATTGCCATCTTCCCTGCTGTATTTACCTTTGGTTTTCAGCCGGAAGCGGGCCCGCCGCTGGTTTTCATCACTATTCCGGCCGTATTTGCCCAAATGCCGTTTGGCCATCTGTTGATGGTGCTGTTTTTCATCCTGACCTCTGTGGCGGCTATCGGGGCCATGCTGTCGCTGTTGGAAGTGCCGGTAGCAGTGATCAATGAACGTTTTGGAGTGAGTCGTAAAACAGCCACGCTGCTCACCTTATTGCTGGTGGCCTTGTTAGGTTCTACTTGTGCCTTAACGAATAGCACCATGGCCGCGTTCAAACTGTTCGGCATGAATATGTTTGATCTGTTCGATTACTTAAGCTCAAACATTCTGCTACCGCTGGGTGGGATCGCGATTGCCCTGTTTGTCGGTTGGGTGTGGGGTTATCCGGCATTACAACGCGCCATTAGTAACCAGCAACAGTTACAAAATCAGAAATTAAATCAGTTATTGTTCCTGATTTTGCGCTTTGTCACGCCGTTATTGATCCTGGCGGTAATGCTGCATGCACTGAACATTTTATAAACAGAGCCAATAAATGGCGTGAACTGCAATCTTTTGCACAATTTGCGCAAGAACCTGCGGAATATGGAGGGGTACCACTGGCCCCTCCATTTTTTTTAACCTAATCTAGCGATTAGGACGCACAAATAACCATCAGTGGACTCTATGGGAAACAAATGAATGAAACGTTTTCTGCTCCCATTATCACTGATCATTTTTGCCGCCGTGGCGGCATGGGTAGACATCCAGCGGATCAGTGTTCCCATGATCCGAATATCACCGTTGCACCCCATTTATACAATTAGTTCACCGGACGATGCCACCGCATTGGCACAAGGAAAAACGGTGATCAAACTTGGTCCCTGTTTGTTTGGCCTCTATCCGGGGGCCATGGCGTTTAAAAGCCAGACAGAAGCCAAAGACTTTATTGGCCTCAAAGGTTACGACCCCAAAAAATGGCGAATATTTCAGCTTTCTGGTGATTATCAGCTGGACGTCACCGAAGGTGTACTC
>JAQUHG010000075.1 GCA_028683735.1 Tolumonas sp.
ACGCAAAGTCATGGGGGGCACACGCGATCATCACTGGTTGCACGATTTGGTCGATCAAGACTCGCCCATGCTCATCGAACAGCTGCGCACTCGGGTATTACCCAAGCGCGGCATCATGGCGAACAGCGATGAGATATTACTCACGCTCGGCACGCAAAATGCGCTGAGTTTGCTCTCGCAATTACTGTTCAAAACAGGCACCAAAGTCGGTGTAGAGAGCCCGGTATTTCGCGAAGCGATTAATACTTTTGCTCTGCAAAACGCACAGATTGTACCGCATCACGTTGATGCTGACGGGCTGGCACTGACAGAAGCATCGGCACAGTGCCGCTATTTTTATGTCACCCCCAGCCATCAGGCACCTACTGGCATCGGTATGAGTAACGCCCGCCGCCAGCAATTGCTGCAACATGCCATCACCCATAATCAGATCATCATTGAGGATGATTTTGACTCCGACACCAATATCGAACCACACCCACGGGCCGCACTCAAAGCCAATGACACTTGTGGCCGGGTGGTCTATGTCAGCAGTTTGTCGAAAGCACTGTCGCCGGGGCTACGACTCGGTTATCTGGTAGGGCCGGCAGAGTTAATCGATGAACTGCGGGCGTTACGCCGCCTGATGTATCGACACCCGCCCTCTTACATTCAATATCAGATGGCGCATTTTCTGGCACAGGGTCATTACGAAACCTATCTGCGTCGTTACCGTGAAAACTCCGCTTATCGCTGGAGTCTGCTCAAAGACGCGCTGGATAAATACCTGCCACAGTGTCGTTATAACAGTACTCGCGCCACCGCGTTTTGGGTGGAGGCGCCTGCTGAAATTAATACACAACGTCTGGCTTGGCGAGCTGCTCACAGCAGCGTACTGATTGAACCCGGTGTAAATCATTTTCTGGAAGAGAACGCACCGCAAAATTTCTTCCGCTTAGGCTTCAATGCGATCCGGCCGGAAGCAATCAAACCCGGTATTATCAAATTAGCCGAGGCATTAGATAAAGAGTTGATGCGCAGTCAACAGAGCTAAAGCGATACCCCATCAAACAACGGGCAGCAATGCCCCGCAGTGCTCCTAACCCCCCCCCAGCAATTTAGAGTCAGTGTTCATGCTGACTCTTTTTTTTCCCTGCAAATTTAATTAGGTATTTTGCATATATCAAAAGTGGCAATAGTTATCACAAACAAGCAAATAAATATCTAAGAGTTATGCTTTAGGATGCTGTCATTCTCTTCACCACTATCCAGAAATACAATTTGGGTAGACGTCTTAAGGATGGGTAATGATCGACGTATCTTATATCTTAGCAGGTGCTTTAACTGGCTTCGTCGTTGGTCTGACTGGTGTTGGCGGTGGCGCCATGATGACGCCTATTTTGCTGTTATTCTTTAATGTAGCGCCGATTACAGCGGTAGCAACTGACTTATGGTTTGCCTCTATTACCAAATTAGTGGCCGCCAAAGCACACCACAAATCAGGCAAAATCGACTGGCAGATCGTCAAACATTTATGGTCTGGTAGTTTGCCGGTTGCCATCATTACCGTGGCTCTGATCCACTTCGGTATGAAATTTCAGAAAGTCAGCTGGTTAACAGAAGCCATCGGTTTCCTGATCGTGTTGACGGCGATTGGGCTGATTGCATCGCCACTGCTGCTAAAACGTCTTCGCCCTCAAGCAGACCATACCGTTGCCCAACCGGAAGCCATTAAACCGAAAACCACTGTTTTTGCCGGTGCCACATTAGGTTTGTGTGTTGCGCTGACTTCTGTCGGTGCGGGCGCGTTAGGTAGTGTGCTGCTGATGTATCTCTACCCACGTCGTATGCAACCCCACACGCTGGTTGCCTCTGATATCGTGCATGCCATTCCGCTGGCGTTGGTCGCGGGTATCGGTTATGCCTTCACCGGCATGGTCGACGGGCACATGCTGGTAAATCTGCTGATCGGTTCATTACCTGCGGTGCTGCTGGGTAGCCTGCTGGCGACTAAACTGTCCAGCCGCTTACTACAAACCTCGCTGGCATTAGTGTTATTGATGGTGGGTGTGCGTACGCTGGTCTGAGCCACTGGGCGGAATGACCGGAAAAATGCTGACGCGGTGGGCGACTTTCGCGTAATCTGGGCGATAGCCACAATTCGCGTCAGCATGTTAGTTCCGGGAATGGCAATGTCACAGCCGCGTCATATCGAACAAGCCTTTTGGCTGCATCCGCAGCTGCCACATATCGAACTGCGCAGCACGCAACACAGCGATCGCGCCTATAAGCTGCACAGCCATCCGAGCTTGTCGATCGGCGCCATTGTCCGTGGCAACACACTGGTCACCTATCAAAATAAAGACTATACACTCCAGCCCGGTCAGCTGATTTTTATCAACCCCGATGAACTGCACAGTTGTAACCCCACCGCCGGGCAAAGTCGCAGTTACCACATGCTGTATCTCGAAAAAAACTGGTGTCTGCAACAACTCTCGCAACTGTACGCCCAACCGATCCGGCAACTGCATTACCAGCCGGTTATTGTTTCTGATCCGCAGCTGTTTACCCGTTATTTATCTTTTGTCGCCCTACTGCAACAGCCTGAGCAGCCATGTTCGATCGCGGAAGTCTCCTCGTTCCTGTTCACCTTGTTAGATCAGGGTCATCACACCACGCCGGAGCCGGTAGCTGAAAACGAGGCCGTGCGTTATCTGCGGCAGCGGCTGTTACAAGATCTCAGCAGTAAACCGTCATTGCAGGCACTGGCGGACGAATTGCATTTAAGTAAAGAGACGTTGATCCGCATGTTTAAAAAAGCAGTCGGCATTTCCCCGATGGCCTTTGCCGATAATGCCCGCATTACACTGGCAAAAGCCTTGCTGCGTGACGGCATGCCCATCAGCGATGTTGCGCAAGCCACCGGATTTAGCGATCAGAGCCATTTTCATAAAGCCTTCACGGCCTATACCACGGCCACGCCCGGCCAATATCAGCAAGCGCGATCAATTTTTGACAATATTCGTTAACCGGTAATCGTTAGCCTTATCTCCGGAATAACTCGCGGAGATAACCATGTTGACACTGGCCCACTTGATCCCAACCGCCTTCCCCGCGTTGGTGTTAGCCCATTTCGTCGCCTTATTAAGCCCCGGCCCGGATTTTTTTCTGCTAACCGGACATGCCATCCGGCATCGGTTAGCTGGCAGCGCCTTTATCTGTTTGGGTATCGCAACCGGCAATGCGGTCTATATTCTGCTGGCGATCAGCGGTTGGCATGGCTTGACACAACAACCCTGGTTATTTACAGCGGTGGAAATAACCGGTGCGTTGTATCTGTGTTGGCTGGGCTATCAACTCATTCGCAGCCCGATACGCCAACTGCAATTACAACAACAAACCCATGCTTTAACGTCTGGCAGACAGTTTGTTATTGGTCTGTCTTCCGCCTTACTGAATCCGAAAAATGCACTATTTTATATGAGCTTGCTGGCGGTAATTTTGGGTAATAACGTCACCTTGTGGCAACAAGGCTTCTGCGGCGTGTGGATGTTTTTTGCAGTATTAGGCTGGGATCTGCTGCTCGCCATGCTGATCGGTCATCACCGGCTGCAACGGCTGCTGAATCATCAGCTCTATCTGATAGAACGCGGGGCCGGCGTGATCTTGACCGGTTTTGGGCTGGCATTGTTATTTCATAAGCTAAATTTCATCAGCTGAACGTCAGCGGCTAACAGACAGTGGCGGCTTAAGGCTGCTGCTCAGCAGCGACGAGGGTGGTTGCTGGTTGCCACCAGCGCGCCAGCAGCAAACCGGCCTCGAACAACAAACATAACGGCACCGCCAGCAGGGTTTGCGACAACACATCCGGTGGTGATAACAACATGCCGACGATAAACGCCAGCACGATAAAATGCGGGCGTTTTTCTTTTAGTGTTGGCACGGAAGTCATACCGGTACGGCACAAGATCGCCACCACCAGCGGTAACTGAAAGGCGGCACCGAACGAGAAAAACATCGTCAGCACAAAATCGAGATAACTGCTGATATCGGTCGCCATAGTGACACCGGCCGGTAAGGTGCCGACCATGAAACGGAAAATCAGCGGTAACACCACCCAATAGGCAAACGCAAACCCGGTATATACCAGCAGATTGCTGCCAAAGAGCAGCGGTATTAATAACCGCCGCTCACGACGATACAGCGCCGGCGCCAGAAAGCCCCATACTTGCCACAACAGATAGGGTAACGCTAGCAACACCACCACCAACAAGGTCAGTTTCAGTGGCACCAGAAACGGGGCGGACACCGCGGTCGCGATCATGCTGGTGCCGTGCGGTAATACCGCCAGTAACGGGCTGGCCAGCAGATGATAAATATCGTTGGCAAAATAACTTAAGGGCAGGAACAGCACCAGCAACACCAACAGGCAATGCAGCAAGCGGCGGCGCAATTCCAACAGATGAGTCAGTAACGTCATGGCTGTGGATCTTGTGGTTTATCCGCCGCGGCAATCGTATCCAGCTCTTTTTGTAATGATTGCCGCGCATTACCCCAAAGCTGACTCACCTGCCGCCGGAATGCGCTGATATCGCGCAATAATGCGGGCAACTTTTCCGGCCCGAACACCACCAGAGCAACGATTGCGCACAAAACCAGTCCGCTGAAGCCAATATCGAACACGCGTTACGAGCCTTGTTTTTCGCTAGCTACTTTTTCGCTAACGACAGCTTCTGGTTTGTCGTCCGCTTTCGGTTGTTCGTGCATCGCTTTGCGGAAGTCGCGGATCGCATGGCCCACATCGCCGCCTAACATCCGAACCTTTTTAGTGCCAAATAACACAATGGCAATGAAGGCAATCAACACTAATTCCGTCACACTGAAATGCATAATTATCATCCTCACAAGCTTTAGATGATAATTTATATCATTTGCATTTGCATTTCATCTTTATCTGCAACAAAAATAGGATGCCGCCTGGCATTACTGGGCTAGATGGCCGGATACGGGTAACGGGCTAAACCCAACTGCTGCGATATGTTCGCGGCCGCCTGATGTAACATGGTTACGTAGTGCGCCAATTGCTGTTCATCAAAACGAATCGTTGGAAATGAAATACTTAAGCCGGCCATGACATAACCGAACCGATCATAAACCGGCACCGCCACACAACGTACCCCCACTTCCTGCTCTTCACGATCTTCACTAAAACCGGTCTCGCGCACCGTTGCCAGTTCCGCTAACAACGCATCAATATCCGGTAAGGTGTGTGCCGTTTTTCGTTCAAAGGCCACCGATGCCAGAATATCTCGGATCGCTTGCTCATCCAGCCAGGCCAGCAACACCTTACCAATCGCTGTGCAATACAGCGGGTTGCGGCGACCAATGCGGGAATACATGCGCAAGTTATAGAGGGAATCAATTTTATGCAGATAAACAATACTCTCTTCTTCCATCGCCCCCAGATGAATGGTCTCTTGGGTCGCTTTTGATAATAAGCGCATCTGCTGATCGGCAATTTTTATCAAATCGACATGCTGTAAGGCTTTGGCACCCAGATCGAATAACTTGAGGGTCAGTGAATATTTATCGTTTTCCCCTTCCTGCTGCACATAACCCAACGATTTCATGGTTTGTAAGAACCGATAGACGGTACTTTTTGACATCATGACACGTTGTGAAAGTTCAGTTACTCCGATCTCATGCTCATCACCCAAGGCCTGCAAAATACCGAAGACCTTCAGCACCGACGACACCGAATCCTGCTGTTTTGAAAAATCGTTCACGACCACCTCTATCCTGATCTTCTTTGCCGGAGACTATATACCAGCTTTTTTTAAATCCGAATCAAAATTAATGAAACATTGTTTTATTTTATTTGACACGTAGGTTTGATTGTTTAATCTATGATCGTTTTCCCAATTCAACATGAGAGCAAATCATGGATACGCTGAACATCGCCATCATTGGTGAATGCATGGTGGAACTACAACGTCAGGATAACGATATCCGACAGGGGTTTGGTGGTGACACGTTGAATACTGCGGTTTACCTTGCCCGCCAGCTGCCGCGGCATCAGGGTAAAGTGCACTATGTCAGCGCGTTAGGCACTGACAATTTCAGTCAGACCATGCTCGATAACTGGCAACAAGAAGGTCTCGACACAACATTGGTGCAGCGTCTGGCGAATAAAATGCCCGGGCTTTATTTCATCGACACCGATAGCCATGGCGAACGCAGTTTCTCTTACTGGCGCAGCGATGCGGCAGCCAAATATTGGCTGGAAACCGAACAGACTGACGCCGTGTTAACGCAACTCGCACAGATGGATGTGATTTATCTCAGCGGGATCAGTCTGGCGATTTTGAGCCCAACCAGCCGCTCTCGCTTATTTAATTTCCTCAGCACGTTTCGCAGCCAAGGTGGCCGTGTGGTGTTTGATAACAACTACCGCCCACGCTTATGGCAAAGCCGTGAAGAGACGCAGCAAAGTTATCAGCAAATGCTGACATTCACCGACATCGCATTTCTGACGCTGGATGATGAAGATGCACTCTGGGGCAATCGCCCGTTGGAAGAGGTTATTGAACGCACCTTAACATGGGGGGTGGATGAAATCGTGATCAAACGCGGTTCGTCACCTTGTGTGATCGTCAGTAAATCGGGTGTTCGCGAAGAAGTACCCGCACAGAAAATTGCCGCTCAAGACGTGGTCGACACCACGGCGGCAGGTGATTCATTCAGCGCCGGTTATCTGGCCCGCCGTCTGCAACACGGCAGCGTGACTGAATCGGCCATCCAAGGGCATCGTCTGGCAGGTACCGTGATCCAACATCGCGGCGCCATTATTCCTGCTGACGTGATGCCATCATCCCTTTAATTTTTCTCAGGAGACACCATGCCTACTTTAGTTGAACGTCTGCAAGCACTGAAAGTGATCCCGGTTATTGCCATTAATAACGCCGATGATGCGGTAAATTTGGGCCGCGTGTTAGTCGAAAATGGCATGCCGAGTGCGGAAATCACCTTCCGTACCCCTGCGGCGGCAGAGGCCATTCGCCGTCTGCGGGCTGCATTCCCCGACATGTTGATCGGTGCGGGCACTGTGCTGACTACCGCACAAGTCGATGAAGCCATTGCTGCCGGTGTCGATTTCATCGTCAGCCCCGGTTTCAACCCAACCACCGTGCGTTATTGCCAGCAACGCGGAGTGGCCATTGTGCCGGGCGTCAACAACCCAAGTCTGGTGGAACAAGCCATGGAGATGGGCCTGCGCATGCTGAAATTCTTCCCAGCCGAGCCATCGGGTGGTGTAAACATGCTGAAAGCCATGTCGGCCGTGTATCCGGTGCAATTTATGCCTACTGGCGGCGTAACACCCGACAACGTAAAAACTTATCTGAGTTTGAAAACCGTCGTCGCTTGTGGCGGCACGTGGATGGTGCCGGCCAATCTGATTGATAACCAGCAATGGGACAAGATCGGCCAATTGGCGAAAGAAGCCATGGCGGCACTGTAAGGGTATAAATGTCAGACAGGTAACAGAACGCAGACGGAAATTTAGTTCCAACTTGCCTCGCTGTTACCTGTAACTCTACCATGCTGTTTTCGAAGCAGAAAAAGGAGGCAGCATGCGTAAACTACGGGTAGGTATAGTGGGTCTGGGTGGTATCGCGCAGAAAGTCTATCTGCCGATCTTATCGCAGGCCAAACACTGGGAATTGGTCGGTACTTATACCCCCAATCAGCAAAAAAACTGCCTGCTCTGCCAACAATATCGTCTCGTCGCTTTTTTCTCACTCGATGAACTGGCTGCTAACTGCGACGTCGTGTTTATTCACAGCTCAACCAATACGCACTACGAAATCGCCGAGTATATGCTGCGTAAAGGGCTGCACGTTTATATCGATAAACCGTTAGCCGATACGCTTGATCAGGCCGAAGCTCTGGTGGCACTGGCGGAAAAACAGCAACGCACCCTGATGGTCGGGTTTAACCGCCGCTTTGCCCCGTTTTATCAAACTATCAAAGAACAGATGCCTGCTGCCGCTGCCGTCCGCTTTGAAAAACACCGCATTCATGGCATCAACAATCCGCTGCGTTTTACGATGCTGGATGACTATCTGCATCTGCTGGATACCGTGCTCTGGTTGTGTGATGGCGATCTGTCGCTGCTCGCCAGCCAGGTTAACGCCACGGCGCAAGATGAGCTGATTTTTGCCGGCCATGTGTTCCGCCATAACAATAAGTTGATCACCACCGCCATGCACCGCGATGCCGGAACACAGGCGGAAATGCTGGAGTTGATCACCCATGGCGCCGTGATGCGGGTACGCGACCTCAATCGTCTGGAAGAGGAACGGGATGGCAAGATCTGTGTCTCCACCGCCGGTAGCTGGCAAACCATCTTAGAGTTACGCGGCTTTACCCCGATGGTGGAACATTTTCTGGATTGTGTGGCCAATCAGACCGCCCCGCAAGTCAGTGGCGAACAGGCGTTGATAGCACAACGTTGGATGGAAAAACTGCTGGCACAGTAAACAGAAAGAAAAGCCGGTATCACAGAAAAAATAAACCCTGCCGATAAAGCAGGGTTTTTCCTTAACTCACCAACCACGCGAAGTGCTGGATTGGTTTTAAGCTTCGTCTTCTTCCGGCGCAGTATCCGCAGGTTCAGTCAGTAGCTCATCCATCAGCTCGTGTTCGGATTCCGCCAACGCTTCTTTCGTCACGGGTGCTGCCGCCGGTGGCAACTCGGTTGGGATCGCAATCAACGTGCGGGTTGCTTCAATCGCATCCTGCAGTTTGACCTGAATGGTCTGCCCCAATTCGTAATACACTTCACCATCCAGCATGGCACGACCGTCGTCATGACTGCAGGTGAAACGCTTACGGTCTTTCAGGATCAGACTGCCCGGCACAAAACAGACGGCGCCGTTTTCCAGCAGACGGACTTTAATACCGCTACGCATCACATCCATAACTTCAGCATCAAACACCTGCCCGGAAGCCACGGCTGGCAACAGGAAGCGGGCATATAACCAATCGCCAATATCGCGTTCTGCCATGCGGTTGCTGCGGCGTGACAAGCTCAGCGCGTCGGTCAGTGCCGCATCGGCACGCACCGGCACGTCCTGATTACTGATGATAGCTTTCAGGATACGATGATTGATCATATCGCCGTATTTACGGATTGGAGAAGTCCAGGTCGCGTAATGGCTCAGACCCAAGCCGAAATGCGGGCCCGGTTCTGCTGACATCAGCGAGTAGGTCTGGAAACGACGGATGCGGTTATCCAGATAACTGGTTGGTTGCGAATCCAGCCAATGACGTAATTGGCAGAAACCTGGCAGTGTCAGCAAGGTTTCGTCGGTCAACGGCGCTTCGTGTTGTTGCAGTAATTCCTGCACGCCTTTGAATTTTTCGACATCCAGACCGGCGTGGACGTTGAAAATACCATAACCCGGATTCCGGGCCAGGAAATCACCGGCACACTGGTTAGCGGCAATCATCGCCTCTTCCACAATCTTGTTGGCGCTGCGGCGGAAGGATGCATGGATCGCGACCACTTCACCGGCTTCGTTCAGTTCGAAATCATAATCAGGGCGATCTTTAAACAGGATCGCATGCTCTTTGCGCCAGTTCTGACGCGCTGTCGTCGCGGCGTGCAACTGTTCGATCTGCTCGACAATCGCCGGGGCCGGCACAAAACCTTCCGCACTGCCATTTTCCAGCCAGTCGGACAGTTGATCATAAATCAGACGGCCTTGTGAACGGATATTGGCCGCAAAGAAACGTGGTTCCGGTAACAGCTCACCGTCGGCAGTGATCAGCATTTCACAGCACAGTGCCGGACGATCTTCACCTTCATGCAGTGAACACAGCTCGTCACTCAAGTGACGCGGGATCATCGGAATATTGCGGCCCGGCAGATAGACGGTAAACGCCCGTTTAGACGCTTCCAGATCCAGCGCACTGCCTGGCTCGATATAAGCAGTCGGGTCGGCAATGGCCACCAGCAATTTCCAGCCGTCAGCCGTTTTTTCGATATATAACGCATCGTCCATATCGCGGGTCGATTCACCGTCGATAGTGACAAATGGCAGCGCAGTCAGGTCTTCACGGGTCAGACCTTCATCACGCAGTTGCCATTCCTGTTCAATTTCCGGTGCACAACGCGGCAAGTCATGGCGACGTAACACCACCCACCATGGCGCTTCCGGATCATTGTTGTGGGTGACATATTCGGTAATTTCGGCGAAATGACCGCTGGCCTCGTTCATACCGTGACGTTTCAGATTCGCAATGACCCAGTCGCCTTCTTTGAACTGACTTTCATCCAGTCCTTTCATCGGGCGCGCTTTGATCGCGTCTTTCATCACCGGATGGTCTGGCACCACGAACAGACGATCTTTGATCACCTTGATGCGCGCTACAAAACGGGTCAGGAATGGGGTTACCAGTGATTCCGGCTCGGCTTGTTCTTTGCCGTTTTCCGCGCGGATCACCGCGATAATCCGGTCACCGTGCATGACTCGCTTCATCTGCTGTGGTGCAATGAAGTAGCTTTCGCCCCGATGATCGGTTTCCAGAAAGCCGAAACCACGATCGGAGGCACGAACGACCCCCTCTTTTTTCGGCAGATTGTCGCGAAGCTGCTGCTTGAGCTGCGCCAGTAACGGGTTATCTTGAAACATGCTCTCTAATCCTGTCAGGAAAACCCAACGACTATACGGATTTCACCAAGGGAAACCAAGCAGGTTTGCCCTGCCGGCTTAAAGCGGTAACTGAATTTCGGCCAACAAGCCACCATCCGGCGCGTTCGAGAGCTGTAATTCGCCGCCATGTTGATGGATCAAGGTCCGTGCGATCGCCAGCCCCAACCCGACGCTGCCATCTTCGGTGTTCCGCGCAGTATCGAGGCGGAAAAACGGTTTAAACACCGATTCCAGCTGATCTTCCGGAATGCCTTCACCGTGGTCACGCACGCGGATCAAAATCGCGGTGGCAGTGGCCTCTAACGACACTTCCGCGTCACCGGCATATTTCAGCGCATTGTTGATCAGGTTTTGCAGCACGCGGCGCAACACTTCCGGCCGGCACTGATAGACCCGTTTGCCTTCAGCATAACATTCCACCGGCTGGCCATTATCTTCATAGTCATCACACAGGCTGTGCAACAAACTCACCAGATCGACATTACGGTTCTCTTCACCCTGATGTTCATCGCGGGCAAAACTTAACGTCGCGTGCAACATGCTTTCCATCTGTGCCAGTGTTTGCAGCATGCGGTCACGATCTTCGCCGTCCGGTAAAAATTCACAGCGCAGGCGCAGGCTGGTCAGTGGGGTACGCAAATCATGTGAAATCGCCGCCAGCATCTGCGTGCGATCTTGCACAAAGCGGTTCAGACGGTGTTGCATGCGGTTAAATGCCGCCAGTGTTTCTGCCACTTCCTGCGGGCCTGATTCACTCAGGGGGGGAATGGCCGCACCACGGCCAAACTGTTCTGCCTGCTGTACCAGCAGTTTCAGTGGCCGAGTGATGCGGCGTAACAGGACTACCAACACCGCACCGATCAACAATGCCACCAGCAACAAACTGAGTAACGCACTCAGCGACCAGGTCGGCGGTTCCCGATCGGCCAATGAGCTGAAATTCAACCAGCGGCCATCCAGTAACTCCACCGAGCCATACAGTCGAACATCGCGCTGCCAGAACGGCGGGGGGGCTAATCCGGTTCGAGTATGCCCCTGACCATCACGCATCTGCTGATGCATCTGCTGGAACATGGTGGGTGGCAGCTGATCCCTGACCCGTTCCGCACTGATCTGCACACTGAGATTATTCGGATATTCGAGCAGGCGCCGTAACACGTCTTCATATTGCTGGTTATGTTCGCTGGGTGATAACGGCACATTTTGGATGCGCATCATCAGTGTTTCACTGCGACTGGCGCGTAAAATTTCTTCATGCAATTCCGGTGGCGAACTGCTGAGCAGACGCACCACCGAAGAGAGGCGGATCATCGCGTTGCGACTGTTCACCAGCCCCAAGGCTTCATCCCGTTCCGAGCGGTAAATCTGTAACCCTAACACCTGCGCCAGAATTAACCCGGCCAGCGCCAGCAACAAAATTTGCGCGGTAATACTTTGTGGTAACCAGCGGCGCCATAAAGCGGGAAAATCAGTGCTCATGCCGTACCTCAGCACTGAACATATAACCACCACCCCAGACGGTTTTAATAAGCTCCGGTTTTTTGGGGTCGACTTCC
>JAQUHG010000353.1 GCA_028683735.1 Tolumonas sp.
TCGTTGACGGCGTTCACTCACCCCAATCACATAGCATCTCTATGCTCATGCGGATTCGTTCACTTGTCGCCTTGCTGCAACTCCAATTACTTTGGCTATATGCCAATTTGATTATTGTGATAAACGGCGGGCTTGCCAGTAATAACGTTGCCAATAGGGTTGATTCAGATCGGAGATCATTACGCCTTTACTGCTCGACGCATGCAGAAACTTATTTTTATCGACCATCACGCCCACATGCCGGGTGCTATGGCCAATATTAAAGAACACCAAATCACCGGGGCGTAATTGACGGCTGGAGACAGCGCGCCCGATATGGGCCTGACTATCCGTATCGCGGGGCAATTGCATGGCAAATTGTTCGCGAAACGTGAGTTGCATAAACGCAGAACAATCAATACCCCGACGGCTTTCACCTCCAGTTCGGTAAGGAACACCTTGCCACTCTTGATATTGTTCATATAACGCAGAGCGGGCATACGCCGGATCACTTAACCCGGATGCGTAGTGCGGCGATTCCGAAATCTGACTTTGGCAGCCAACTAACAATAATGCTGACAGCATCAGCCAGAACAAAGCGAAACAAGGTAATGGGTGGTGCGGTGAACTCATTCCGTTGATCCTGTTTTATCCGTATGGAGTCTCAGTTTTCCCGGCAACAATTCAAATCGTGTGACATGCTGTTTCAACCAGCGCTGTTCTTTATCTTTGGTGTTAAGTACATACGCGGGTTGTTGTTGCAAACGACTTTGTAACCCTTGTACCAAATAACCAACGAGCGGGGCAAATTGTTGCTGCACTTCTGCCGGCTTTATCTGATAACTGGTTAATGTAAAGTTATCCAGATAGATCGCCCCCGTTTGTAAATGATAGCGGGGTTTTGCTTCAAAATCAGCGCTGATTGTACCATCGACTGAAGGTTGCCCTGGAAGGGTGAGCGTAAAGCGTCCATTGCTTATTACTTGTGCCATATTGGCTTTTTGTCGTCCAAGGCGAACCTGCATCGAATCGATATTGACATCCACATCAAACAGACCCGGCAAACCATATTGTTGTTGGTATTTGGCTTTTTGGTTCACATATTGAGTTAATTCTTGTTCTGTAATGTCAATTGGCCCTGCAGTTTGGCCACTGAGAGATAGAGTTAAAAGAAGAGCGTGCAACATGATACCGCCTTATCAAATAGCCTGAACGCGGGCTCATCATAGCATTCGTTACGTATCATGCCAGAGCCGGAAAAGAAGGATTAATAAATGCGACCACAAATGACTTTGCTGGATGTGCTGTATAACTTGTTTGGTTTTTTGGTCTTTGGTTTTTATACCTTACTGGTCGTCGGTATTGTGGTTCGTGTGATCATGAAACGGCGGCCGATCGGCGTTTCACTGGCGTGGCTGGCATTGATTTTGGCGATCCCGGTATTGGGTGTTTCAGCCTATTTGATACTGGGGGAAGTCCGGTTAGGGCGACGTCGGGCGCAACTGGCTCAGGCAATGTATCGGCCTTATGTCGCCTGGTTGCAACATCTGGTCGCCGGGTTTCCTCATCAGCCAGTAAAGCCGTCGGTTAAAGCTAATCCACTGGTAGCCTTGATCCAGTCGCGGCTGGGCATGCCGTTATTGGGTGGCAATCATCTGACGTTATTATCAGAGCCGGAAACTATTTTGGACAATCTGATAACTGATGTTCAACAGGCGAAAATTTTCTGTTATCTCGAGTTCTATATCTGGCAAGCGGGCGGACGAGTTGATGCTATCGCTGAAGCATTGATGCAAGCAGCAAAACGGGGCGTGGATTGTCGGGTCTTGCTTGATTCTGTGGGGAGTGCAGATTTTTTTGCTACCGATTGGCCGCTACGATTACGCAGTGCAGGAATTTTACTGGTGGAAGTCTTACCCGCCAAAGCATGGCGAATGCCATTCCACCGGCAAGATCTGCGAATGCATCGCAAATTAATGATTATCGATGATCGTGTTGCTTACACCGGGTCAATGAACCTGATTGATCCTGAACTCTTCAAACGAGGGCGCGGCGTAGGTCAATGGATTGATGTCATGGTGCGGGTGCAGGGGCCGGTGGTACCGGTCATGTGGTCGTTGTTTGTGCGCGATTGGGAAATGGAAACTGGCGAACGCTTACTGGATTCTCGCCAGCATGAACCAGAATCCTGGTCCGACAGAGAACATCATGTCCAGCTGGTACCTTCCGGGCCATTTACCGGTGGTGATTGTGTGCAGCAGATTTTGTTGCAGGCGATTTATCAGGCCGAACGTAGTCTGGTTTTGACGACGCCGTATTTTGTTCCCGATGATCCCCTGGTCGCCGCGCTGCAATCGGCGGCTGATCGAGGCGTATCGGTGCAGTTGATTATTCCTGAACGTAATGATTCCCGTATGGTTAATTTTGCCTGTAATGCTTTTTTGGAGGAGTTACTGGCATCCGGTGTTGAAATTCATCGTTGTCGCAAAGGCTTACTGCATACTAAAAGTGTGTTGGTCGACGATGAGATTGCGTTGATTGGTACCTTAAATCTGGATAAGCGCAGTTTATGGCTTAATTTTGAAGTCACACTCTTGGTGGATGATTACTCATTTGCGACTATGCTGAGAGAGCTACAACAAGGCTATCTGCATGAAGCAAAACAAATGGCGTTAGCTGATTGGCGTGATCGACCCTGGATACAACGAATGCTGGAAAATGTATTTTATTTGTTCAGCCCACTGCTGTGATATTTTCATGGTGAGCAAACCGAATGCTTAATTTATGGAAAAAACGATAAGAAGAGGGATAGTTTTATGAGTTCGAACGCGACTAAATATACCTTATTAGGCCTTGTTGTAGCGGGATGTGCTGCCGTTGTTGCAGCCAGTTGGTACACCATAAAATCGTTAGATGAACATATTTTATCGAGTGTTGAGGCCATTAATC
>JAQUHG010000354.1 GCA_028683735.1 Tolumonas sp.
TTACCTACCGCTTTCACGAAGTTAGAGACATATTTCTCTTCTTTCGCGGCATCACCATCGGCCATTTCGCGCAATGTTTCCATTGCCAGCCAAGGGTGGATCGCTTCCGCGCCGTAACCAGCCAGCAGTGCAAACTGGTGAGTTTCACGCGCAGAGCCGGTTTCTACCACCAGACCTGTGCTAGTACGCAGACCTTTTTTCACCAAGTGCAGATGCACGGTGGAAGTCGCCAGCAGAGCTGGGATCGCGATATGGTCACGGTCGATGTTACGGTCGGAAATCAACAGAATGTTGGCGCCGCCACGTACCGCATCTTCCGCTTCCGCGGCCAGTGACGCCAGACGTGCTTCCACACCCTCTTTACCCCATGCTAATGGGTAGCAGATATTCAGTTCGTGTGAACGGAATTTGCCGTTGGTGTATTGTTGAATGTTACGGATCTTCTCGATCTTCGCGGCATTCAGGATTGGCTGCGCTACTTCCAGACGAATTGGTGGATTGATATCCGCATTGTTCAACAGGTTAGGACGTGGACCAATGAAGGAAACCAGCGACATAACCATCTCTTCACGGATCGGGTCGATCGGTGGGTTGGTTACCTGAGCGAACAGCTGACGGAAGTAGTTGTACAGCGTTTTATTTTTGCTGGACAACACAGGTAATGCCGCATCGTTACCCATAGAGCCGATGGCTTCTTCGCCATTGTTGGCCATTGGCGTAAGCAGCATTTTGGTGTCTTCCATGGTGTAACCAAATGCTTGCTGGTAATCCAGCATGCTTGCTTTCTTCTCGAAAGGCTGGGCTTCACCCGGGATCTCGTCAATGTTAATACGAACTTTGCTTAACCACTCACGGTATGGCTTGGAGTTCGCCAGTGAGTTTTTCAGTTCTTTATCGTCGATGATACGGCCTTGCTCCAGGTCGATCAGGAACATCTTACCTGGTTGCAGACGCCATTTCTGAGCAATACGGGAATCTTCAATCGGCAGCACGCCAGATTCGGATGCCATAACCACCAGATCATCTTTAGTCACCAGATAACGGGCTGGACGCAGACCGTTACGGTCAAGTGTTGCACCGATTTGGCAACCGTCAGTGAAGGCAACGGCAGCCGGGCCGTCCCACGGTTCCATCATGGCTGCATGATATTCGTAGAACGCGCGACGATTTTCATCCATCAGGGAATGTTTTTCCCACGCTTCCGGGATCATCATCATCACGGCGTGTGCCAGTGAATAACCACCCATAACCAGCAGTTCCAGCGCGTTATCAAACGACGCAGAATCTGACTGACCTGGGTAAATCAATGGCCATACTTTATCCAGATCAGCACCCAATACCGGTGAGGTTACTGAACGTTCACGGGCGCGCATCCAGTTCACGTTGCCACGCACGGTGTTAATTTCACCGTTGTGCGCAATCATGCGGAATGGATGAGCCAAGTCCCATGTTGGGAAGGTGTTGGTGGAGAAACGCTGATGCACCAGTGCCAGTGCAGATACGCAGCGTGGATCGGCCAGGTCGGTATAATAAATGCCAACCTGATCCGCCAACAGCAGACCTTTATAGTTCACGGTACGTGCAGAGAATGACGGCACGTAGAATTCGTTACAGTGTTTCAGCTTCAGAGCACGAATGGCATGAGATGCACGCTTGCGAATGATATACAGTTTGCGTTCCAGTGCATCGGTGACCAGTACGTCCGGGCCGCGGCCAACGAAGATCTGGCGGATAACCGGCTCTTTCGCTTTAACAGCAGGAGACATCGGCATCTCGCGGCTCACTGGCACATCACGCCAGCCCAGCACAACCTGACCTTCACCACGTACCGCACGTTCAATCTCTTCCTGGCAAGCCAGACGAGATGCCGCTTCCTGCGGCAGGAACACCATACCAACCCCGAATTCACCAGCAACTGGCAGCACAATACCTTGCTTAGCCAATTCTTCGCGATACAACTGATCAGGGATCTGGATCAGAATACCAGCGCCGTCGCCTTGCAGCGGATCTGCGCCGACCGCACCACGGTGATCGAGGTTTTTCAGGATCAACAAACCCTGTTCGACAATGCTATGACTTTTTTGACCCTTCATGTGGGCCACAAATCCGACACCGCACGCATCATGTTCGTTTACGGGGTCATACATCCCTTGTCGTTGGGGTACCGCCGGTTCCATCACGTTATAATCCTCTCTGTAGATACGCGTCCATCCGCAGCCGTTAAAAAAAGCTGGCTTGAGGTGCCAGCTTTATTGTTTTAACTCTGAGGGCTCGTAACCAAAAAATATACTGTGATTTTCGCCCCAATTCAAGGCAATAGCTATAGGTCTCGAACTGGTCTTTTGTTGTAAAAAACACATATTAATCATGAGTATATACGTTATCACCAAAATGGTGCGAAAGATTTTTATATCGCACGAACTGCTGGTGTTCCATTGTGAGTATAGATGGATTTAGTCGTTATCATGGATGAATCTGCTTTATATGTGATTTACTTCGGAGTTTGCCTCTGCTTGATTGGAAAATGCATAAATATTCACCTGTTTTGCGCTAATCTAATGATGTAATTAACTTGTAACAAAAATAAGCATGAAATTTATGAATTACGCAATGTGCACCAGCGTAATGCCCACTCAGTATATAATGTTATTTACTTCTGCATCTGCACGGCTACTTCTATAATAGAGGCCGCTTCCGAAAGAAAAAGGATGTTGATCTCGCATGTCACGACGTCTTCCCCCGCTGAATGCCTTAAAAGCATTTGAAGCGGCTGCCCGCCACTTAAGTTTTACCAAAGCGGCAGAAGAATTGTTTGTTACTCAGGCGGCTATTAGTCATCAGATCAAAACACTGGAAGATTTTCTGGGGTTAAAACTATTCCGGCGCCGCAATCGCAGTTTGCTGCTCACGGAAGAGGGGCAGGGTTA
>JAQUHG010000355.1 GCA_028683735.1 Tolumonas sp.
CAATCTGGATGGGCGCGGAACAGATCCGAATCAGGGTTGTTCATTTCTGGTTCAAACCAGATACCAAATTCCATTCCTAAATTGCGCACATGAGCAACGACTGGTTCCAGACCATTCGGATATTTTTTGGTGTCCAGATACCAGTCACCCAATGCAGCCAGATCATTGTTACGGCCTTTAAACCAGCCATCATCGATGATGAAACGCTCGACACCCAACTCAGCGGCACGGCTGGCCATCTGCATAATGTATTCAGGGTCGTGATCAAAATAGATCCCTTCCCAGGTGTTCAAATGCACAGGGCGCGCTTTGTGGTCGGGAAACTGAATGATCTGTTTACGCACAAACTGATGGAACACATGGCTCATGCCATTCAAACCTTGTGCGCTGTAGGCGGCATACACCCATGGTGTGCTGATGCTTTCGCCTTCGGTCAGTGTAATTTCACCAGAGAAATAGAGCGCCTCTGCCTGCACAAAACGACGACCATCAGTTTTCACATCGGAACGTAAACGGTGATTACCGCTCCAGGCCAGATGGAATCCCCAGACTTCACCTTGTTGTTCGCTGAAACTGGTTGTTCCTTGCATAAAACCGGGGAAATATTCGTGGGAAGTACGACCACGGCGATTTTCCTGCTGATAACCACCGTGTTTCACTTTTAGGCGATGTGGCTGGAACTCTCGCACCCAGCGTCCGTGAAAAGCCATTAACTCGTCTGCACGTTCAGGTAGGGGCAGCGTCACGGCTAAACGATCAACCTGATAAGTTGCCGATTTCAGGTTGGTTAGCGTGTTACGAATCTGCAAGACATCGGTTTGTGAGTCTAATTTCAGCTCACAAACCAGTTTTAAACCGGCGATCTGATCTTCGGTGGTGATCAACAGATGATTACCGTCTTGCTGAATAGTTTTGAATTCGAATACAGGTGACCAATCCAGCCCCTGACGATTGCCTTCCATGCCCGGGCTGCTGAATACACCGCGACCGTGTTCTGGGCTGATTGACACCGGTGTATCAACATCTAAGCGACCATTCGGTACCGCACGTTTTACTGCCTGAATCGCATTGGCTTCCACGCCAGATATTTTGTCGCCCCAATATAAAATCTCAACGACCGGGTGGGTCTGAATGATCAGGTCAGACGTGTTGCCTTGCAGATGAACTACGCTTTCCTTCATTGATTTAATGCTCCGCCAGAAATAAGTTGCAATGGTATATCTGATGGCAGAAAGGTAATCCAAAACGTTTTGGATCAATACCGAAACGTTTTGGATTTGTGATTAGACGCAAAATGGCGGTAAAAAAGAGAGATTAAATGCGATCTATGTAACGTTTTGTTACATAGAGGCGGTGGATAGATAGCTCTAAGAAAAGGGGTTAATGAGGAATGAAAAAGGAATATGTCAGCGAATTGGCGGCGAAACGGTATCACCCAAAATAATTCTTGCTTGCCATAACACTTGCAGTTTTTCCGGCGATTCACCATTAATCAACGCAACCACCATATCGGAGATTTGTTTGCCGATTACCGCAGTCGTCGATAGTTGCACAAAGGTCACGTTATATTTCAATAAGGAGTCTGGTGGCAGCCCATCATAAATAATGACCGAGATATCTTTACCCGGAACAAGCCCGGCATCTTGCATTGCGGTCAGTGCGCCGTCACCAATCATACTGTTATCGACTAACAATGCGGTAGGGCGGTGAGGGTGGTTTATCAATGCCTGCATGGCGTTGTAACCACCGCAACGATTCATCGTCGTTGATAGCACGCATGACTGATCGACCGCTAAGCCAGCTTCCTGCATTTCCTGCAAAAAACCTTGGCGGCGTTGATTGATAAACGCCAGATTATCTTTGCCACCCAGATAAGCAATATGCTCATGTCCTGCCGCAATCAAGTGTTTTACGGCTAACCGGCTGGCATTTTCACAATCAAAATCAAACCAGGCATACGGAGTTGCCAGATTACAGCGACCCAGTGCTAAAAACGGGTGACCTTTCGCGGCGAGATAATTGATGCGCTGGTCGTCTTCCTGCGTATCTGCCACAATCAAGGCATCCACACGGCGACTTTCCATCAGGCGGATATAAGGAAATTGCCCGCTATGTTCGGTGTCTGACACCATCAGCAGGTCGATATTGAAATTAGCTAACGCGCCGGTTAATGCACCGACAATTTCCAGTAAACTGGGGTCATATAACGCAGAGGCTGTCATTGGGTAAACTAAGCCTACTGCGTCGGTCCGGCCCATTTTTAAACGACGTGCGGATGCATTTGGCAGATAACCACGTGCTTCGGCTGCAGCCATGATCAGTTGTCGGGTGTGTTCAGCCACGTCACTGTAACCATTCAGGCCACGACTGACAGTGGTGATCGAAATACCTAATTCCTGGGCAATAGCTTTCAGCGACATAATTCTCTACAGCAAAAAGAGGATGCAATCCGAACTGCCTACTGTATGGGATATGTATGCGCTTTTCCAGATTTCTGCTGTGAACGGCACAAATCACCGGTTAACTCTGTGAACTGACACAAAAAATAACGTCCCATGACGGGACGTTATTTTGTTAACTTTGTGTATCAGCAGACAAAATTAATCATCGATGCTGCGCAGCAGGCCGTTGATACCTACTTTAGAGCGGGTTTTCGCATCTACTTTTTTCACGATCACGGCAGCGTACAGGCTGTATTTGCCACATTTAGATGGCAGAGAACCTGAAACAACAACTGAACCGGCAGGCACTTTACCGTAGTGGATTTCGCCAGTTTCGCGGTCATAAATACGGGTAGACTGACCGATGAATACGCCCATAGAAATAACAGAGCCTTCACCGACGATCACGCCTTCTACCACTTCAGAACGAGCGCCGATGAAGCAGTTGTCTTCAATGATGGTTGGGCCAGCTTGCAGCGGCTC
>JAQUHG010000356.1 GCA_028683735.1 Tolumonas sp.
CCCGACCTGTGGTCGCAAAATGGGTATTCGTACCGCATCAACCGGTGTGTTCCTCGGCTGTTCCGGTTATGCCTTACCGCCCAAAGAGCGTTGCAAACAAACCATCAATCTGGTGCCGGGCGATGAATTTATTGCTGCAGACTCCGAAGATGGTGAAGTCAACGCATTGCGTGCCATGCACCGTTGTAAAAAATGCGGTACAGCGATGGATTCTTATGTGCTGGATGGCACACGTAAAATTCATATTTGCGGTAATAACCCTGATTGCGATGGTTATGAGATCGAGGTGGGTCAGTTCCGTCTGAAAGGCTATGAAGGCCCGGTAGTGGAATGTGATCGTTGTGGTTCAGACATGCAGCTGAAAACCGGTCGTTTTGGTAAGTTTATGGCCTGTACCAACGCGGAATGTAAGAACACGCGCAAGATCCTGAAAAACGGCGATGTGGCACCACCAAAAGAAGATCCGGTGTTCCTGCCTGAGCTGAAGTGCAGTAAATCCGATGCGCATTTTGTGTTACGTGACGGGGCGGCAGGTTTGTTTATGGCAGCCAGCACATTCCCTAAATCACGAGAAACACGGGCACCGCTGGTTGCTGAGTTACTTCGGTTTAAAGATCGCTTGGCACCTAAACATCAGTATCTGGCAGAAGCACCAGTTGCTGATCCCGATGGTAATCCGACTATTGTGCGTTTTAGCCGTAAAACGAAAGAGCAATATGTTGCTTCGGAAGTAGACGGTAAAGCGACCGGTTGGGCTGCTTACTATGTTGGTGGCCGCTGGCAGGCTGCAGCAGGGAAAACGAAGTAAAAAGCGTAAGTAACCCACCGCTATACCTAAAGTAATTAGTGTTGCAGCAGGGCGGCAAGTGACGAATCCCCATGAGCAAAGTTAAGTTATGTGATAGATAAGCTATGTGATTGGGGTGAGTGAACGCCGTTAACGACGCTGCAACTTCAAATACGAAGGGTATAAGAGTGAAGTGCGGAAATATCAGACAGTCAGCATCACTGACGTAAAAAGTGTTTTGCCTTCACTCTACCTCTGCGTATAATGCGCGCCGTTGCCAAGGCAACATCTCATTGAAGCGGGAATAGCTCAGTTGGTAGAGCATAACCTTGCCAAGGTTAGGGACGCGAGTTCGAGTCTCGTTTCCCGCTCCAATTTAAGGCGTGTTAACAAAGCGGTTATGTAGCGGATTGCAAATCCGTCTAGCCCGGTTCGACTCCGGGACACGCCTCCAATAGCCTCTTAATATCCGTTGAAACACCGTCCTCTAAATCTGATTGCTTCAACCAAATTGTTTTGCCAGCTGATAAAGAATTCTCGCCGTCGCGCCCCAGATAAACCAGCCATCAACCGTTAATCCGATGATTTTATGTGTCGTGCCATTGCGTGTGGTGATCAGTGGTTGGTAAGTATTGAGATCCAATAATGTTTCCAGTGGCAATTCAAATACAGCAGACACTTCATCTTTGGCTGGTATGATCTTGAATGGCGGTTGTATTAAGGCGAGATAGGGATGGATCTGATAGCCCGTGAAGGTGTGCCCAGAGGATAATTGCCCCAGCACCCTTATCTGTTTTTCGGTGATGCCGAGTTCCTCTTCCATTTCACGAATGGCAGTCATCTGCAAAGAGCTATCTGTGTTGTCTTTTCTGCCACCTGGAAAACAAACCTGCCCGGGGTGATGGCGCAGCTGCCAGCTTCGTTGCGTGAACAATACTGTCCAGCCATTAGCGCGCAGAATAATCGGTATTAACACAGCTGCATCGTGTGTTCCCGGATGAATATCAACCGGTGCCAATGGCGCATTCTGTAATAAGAAACGATTCAGAAAGTGTTCAGTTCGGCTCATGCTATGACTGTTCCAGAATCGGTAATATCTTCGCTAATTTATCAAAGGTTTCCTGATATTCAGCGTTTGCATCAGAATCAGCCACTATACCGCCACCAGCCCAGACATAAAGTTGTTGTTGCCATGCGATCAGGGTGCGAATGGTGATACTGGAATCCATGCGCCCATGTCGGCTGATATAAAACATGCTGCCACAATAGGCAGAGCGGCGGTGTGGTTCGAGTTCTTCAATAATTTCCATCGCCCGGACTTTGGGGGCTCCAGTGATCGAGCCACCAGGGAAACAGGCTTCAAGTAATTCAACCGCACTGTATTGCTCGGCCAATGAACTCGTCACGGTTGAAACCAGATGGTGTACGGCCTTGAATGATTCAATATCAAACAGCTTGGGCACACGTACTGTGCCAGGTTTCGACACCCGGCCAATATCGTTACGTAACAGGTCAACAATCATCAGATTTTCCGCCCGATCTTTCGGCGAATGTTGTAGTTCAGTGATGCTGGCTTGATCTGCTTGTGGATCAACAAAACGAGGGCGCGTTCCCTTAATCGGTTTAGTTTCAATTTCGCGATTATTGAGTGCCAAAAAACGTTCTGGCGACAAGCTGAGAATCGCAGCTTCTGGCAGACGCATGAATGCCGAAAATGGCGCCTGATTTACCTGTGCCAACTGGCAATAAGCCTGCCATTCATCACCGGAATAATGAGCGTGAAAGCGCTGGGTCAGATTAATCTGATAACAATCGCCAGCGCACAGATAGCGTTGAATTGCATCGAATCGCTCAGTATAGGCGACTTGAGAGAGGTTAGATTGCCAGTCTGATGTGAGACGGAATGGTTTTGGTTTTCTAGCCACTTGCTGTTGCCACCAAGCCCACCGTGTTTCCATTTGTTCTTCAGAACCGCAAACTAAGAAATGCATCTGTTGGGTTTGATGATCAACGATCCATGCCCAGTCATAAATACCGACGGCCAGCTCAGGTAAATGGATATCACGTTCAGCTTGTACCGGGATTTTTTCAATACGACGGCCTAAGTCATATCCTAATAAGCCGATA
>JAQUHG010000076.1 GCA_028683735.1 Tolumonas sp.
GGCATGCAAGGCATTGATTTGTTAAAAGCGATTCGGGCTGATGAGTCTTTGCGTCATCTTCCGGTATTAATGGTGACTGCAGAAGCCAAACGTGAACAGATCATTGAGGCTGCTCAGGCTGGCGTTAATGGTTATATCGTTAAACCTTTCACTGCAGCAACATTGAAAGAAAAACTGGATAAGATTTTCGAGCGAATTGGCTGATACAGGGGTATCTATGAAGGCGCAAGTACCTTTAATAACCCTCGATCAGGCTAAAAAGCTGGTGGAACTGCTGGAACAAGGGTTACAGCATGAAGCAAATTCAATGTTGGCGAACGTTTGCCAACCTAATGCTAATGCTCTTTTTGCGGAACTTGGGCATTTAACCAGACAGTTACATACATCGTTGCAAGAGTTTCAGCTCGATCCGAGAATTCCTGCCTTAGCAGAAAAAGAGATCCCGGATGCAAGAGAGCGGCTTAATTATGTTATTGATATGACAGATAAAGCGGCTAATCGAACAATGGATGCTGTTGAGGCTTGTTTACCGCTGTCAGATAAGCTTAACGATAATATTCAGCGTATTTTACCTGATTGGAATGCGTTAATGACGCGAAACATTGCTATTGGTAAATTCAAAACCTTGTGTCATCAACTCGATGATTTTATAAAGGTTTCTGAATTGGACGCCGATAAGCTTCGTCATTTACTCACAGACATTCTTATGGCTCAGGATTTTCAGGATCTGACTGGGCAAATGATCCGTAAAGTCATTGCGTTGGTACAGGAAGTTGAAAATAAATTGGTTGAAATGCTGACGATGTTTGGCGATTTAGACATCACAGCTGAAACTACTTCACAAATCCAGCAGCCAGAACGCAATATCGAAGCCGAAGGTCCTATTATTAACAAAGAGTTGCGAACAGACGTGGTGAATAATCAAGACGACGTTGATGATTTGCTGTCAAGTTTAGGTTTCTAGGGAGTAATACATGGGCTTCGAAGTTGATGAGGATATTCTGCAGGACTTTTTAGTCGAAGCATCTGAAATTCTTGAACAGCTGTCCGAACAGTTGGTCGAGCTGGAAAAACGTCCGGATGATCGCGAATTATTGAATGCCATTTTCCGTGGTTTTCATACCGTAAAAGGTGGTGCAGGGTTCTTATCTCTGGGCGAACTGGTTGATGTTTGCCATGGTGCAGAAAACGTATTTGATATTTTACGTACTGGTAAACAGCAAATTAGTGCTGAATTAATGGACGTTATTCTGCAGGCGTTAGACACCGTTAACGAAATGTTTGGTCGTGTTCAAAATCGCGATCCTTTAGAACCAGCATCTCCTGCATTGCTCGAAGCTCTTCATCATCTTGCTGATCCTGCTCATATTGCAAAAGTTGCGGCAGCCGTTGCCAAACCAGCTGCAGTGGTCGCACCGCCTGCGCCAGTTGCGCCTCCACCTGTAGCTGCATCATCTTCTGGCAACAGCATTGATGAGATTACTGACGATGAGTTTGAGCGTTTGCTGGATGAACTGCATGGTCCAGGAAAAGCGCCAGCAGTGACGGCTACAGCATCTACATCTGACGCTGTTGGTGATATTACGGATGACGAATTTGAAGCTCTGTTGGATCAATTACATGGTGCAGGTAAACACGTTGGTCGTCCAGACGCAGCTCCTACATCAGAAGCGCAAGTACCTCCACCTTCAGTGCCCGTTTCATCCTCAACAACGGCTGGTGACGAGATCTCTGATGATGATTTTGAAAAACTGCTGGATCAGTTGCATGGTCAAGGTAAAGGGCCATCTGCATCAGCTGCAGCACCAGCTAATACTGAAGAAGCTGCTTCTGAACCAGCTCAACATATTCAAGAAATAGCACCAGAAATAACAACGAAAGCGGCAGTTGCTGCTCAACCATCGGCTCAGCAGCAGGCTGTTCAGTCTGAAACTACTGTTCGTGTTGATACGCGTACTCTTGATGTCATCATGAATATGGTGGGCGAGTTAGTTTTAGTCCGCAACCGCTTAATTAGTTTAGGTGTTGCCAGTAACGATGAAGATCTAGCAAAAGCTGTCTCAAATCTGGACGTAGTGACGGCTGATTTACAAGGTGCGGTGATGAAAACCCGCATGCAACCAATTAAAAAGGTCTTTGGTCGCTTCCCTCGCGTTGTTCGTGATTTGGCTCGTAGTCTGAAGAAAGACATTGAGTTGATCATGGAGGGTGAAGATACCGATCTTGATAAAAACCTTGTTGAAGCTTTGGCTGATCCGTTAGTGCATCTGGTTCGCAACTCTTGCGATCATGGTGTTGAGTTGCCAGAAAAACGTGAAGCAGCAGGAAAACCAAGAAAAGGAACCATTACATTACGTGCTTCTCAGGAGGGTGATCACATCCTTCTGAGTATTACGGATGATGGCGCCGGTATGGATCCTGAAAAACTCAAAGAAATTGCAGTTAGCCGTGGTGTTCTTGACCATGATACTGCTGCCAGAATGAGTGATACTGAGGCATTTAATCTGATTTTTGCTCCTGGTTTTTCAACGAAACAGCAAATTTCGGATATATCCGGCCGTGGTGTTGGCATGGATGTCGTGAAAACCAGCATTACTCAGTTAAACGGTACGATTAATATTCATTCCTCAAAAGGAACGGGTACTCGTATTGAAATTAAAGTGCCGTTGACACTGGCTATATTGCCGACACTAATGGTAGAAGTTGGCCACCAAACCTTCGCATTACCTTTGAGCAGCGTTAATGAAATATTCTATTTGAATCTAACCACCTCCAAAATGGTTGATGGCCAGCTGACGATTATTGTTCGTGATAAGGCTATTCCACTCTTTTTCTTGCAGGAGTGGCTCATCCGCGGTGGGCATGGCAACAGAACCGAAAGCGGGCATGTCGTTATCGTCCAGGTTGGTCAGAAACAAATAGGCTTTGTTGTGGATAATCTGATCGGACAAGAAGAGGTCGTTATTAAACCTCTGGATAATTTGTTGCACGGAACTCCGGGAATGGCTGGAGCAACCATCACTAGCGATGGCGGTATAGCCTTGATTCTGGATATTCCGGGATTATTGAAGCATTACGCGCGTCGCAGATAACAAAGAGATAATAAATAGAACATGGCCGTAAAAGTACTAGTCGTGGACGACTCCAGTTTCTTCCGGCGCCGCGTCACAGAAATCGTTAATCAGGATCCACTACTTGAGGTAGTGGATACTGCTGTGAATGGTAAGGAAGCAATAGAAAAAGCCTTGAATTTGCGTCCAGACGTGATCACGATGGATATTGAAATGCCCGTGTTAGATGGTATTTCTGCTGTTCGTGAAATAATGGCGAAATGTCCTACTCCAATTTTAATGTTCTCATCATTAACGCAAGCGGGCGCCAAGGCGACGCTTGATGCGTTAGATGCTGGTGCTCTGGATTTTTTACCGAAAAAATTTGAAGATATTGCTCGGGACAAGCAAGAGGCAATTACATTATTACAGCAGCGGATCAAGGCACTGTCTCGTCGTCGTATGTTTATGACGACACCAAGAGTGGCTACACCGACGCCGACCAATACGGGCTCCACATTAGCTCGTAGTATTACTAGCGTCACTAGTTCTCTGCGAACACAACCTGTCGCAGAAAAAGTGTCTGCGCCTGTGCATTACAAACGTTCAGGCAAAAGTTATCAGCTGGTTGCAATAGGAACTTCGACGGGAGGCCCTGTAGCACTGCAGACCATATTGACGCAATTACCTGCTAATTTTCCACATCCAATTTTGCTTATTCAGCACATGCCATCTACGTTTACCAGCGCATTTGCAGCTCGCCTCAATAGCTTGTGCAAAATCTCGGTAAAGGAAGCCGAAGATGGTGATGTGCTTAAACCCGGGAATGCCTATTTAGCCCCAGGCGGTAAACAAATGCTGGTTGATGGGCGAGGAACATCAGCTCGTATACGTATAATTGACGGTAATGACAAAGTTAATTACAAACCCTGTGTTGATATCACTTTCGCATCGTTAGTTAAATCACACGGGGACAAAGTGCTTGCTATCATTCTGACTGGTATGGGGGCTGATGGACGTGACGGCGCTCGACTGCTAAAAGATCAGGGGGCAACGATCTGGGCACAGGACGAAGCAAGTTGTGTTGTCTATGGCATGCCTCAGGCTGTGGCTAAAGCAGGCATCTCATCTGAATCGTTACCTTTAGATCGTGTTGCTCAGCGCATTTCTGTAGAGGTAGGCATATAACATGAACTTTTTGGGAATAATCGTTGCGATCGGTTGTGTTATCACTGCAATGCTATTGGAAGGTGGGCATCCAAGTGCACTTATCAACGCGCCAGCTTTCCTGATTGTTATTGCCGGCACCACAGGCTGTGTAATGGTCCAGTATCCAATTAAGGTTTTTGTAGGCGCGTTGATTAAATTCAAATGGCTGATTAAACCACCATTTCATGATCTGGCCGCACAGGTGGCCTTGTTGGAAGGTATGGCAACATTAGCTCGTCAACAGGGCTTACTGGCACTGGAAAATGAGATCAGTAAAATTGATGAACCATTTCTGAGCAAAGGCATTCAGATGGTCGTTGATGGTGTAGACAAAGAACAAGTTGTTCATTTGCTTGAAAATGAAATTGAATTTGAACAACATCAGATGGAACAATCCGCGAAGGTTTTTGAGGCATTTGGTGGGTATGCACCTACCATGGGTATATTGGGTGCTGTATTAGGTTTGATTCATGCGATGGGGCTGTTGGATAAACCTGATCAGCTTGGCCCTGCAATTGCGGTTGCGTTCATTGCCACCATCTATGGTGTTGGATCTTGTAATATCATTTTCCTACCCACAGGTAATCGTCTTAAAAATATAGCGCATGGTGTCGCATTTTATAAAAACATGATTCTCGAAGGTATTTTATCCATTGCCAGCGGTGAAAATGCACTGCAGTTAAAACGGAGAATGGAAGTCTATCTAGAGGCTCACCATTAATGGCCAGAAAGAAGAAGCATGCCGAACATGAGAACCATGAACGATGGCTTGTGTCATACGCTGACTTGCTGACTCTTTTATTTGCCTTGTTTGTAGTTTTATATGCGTTTGCTACGGCCAAACAAACTGAATCTAAACAATTAATTCAGGGGTTGATGCAGTCATTTTCTGACATGGGCTATATTTCACCGAGCACTGGTAACTCAGTAATGACGGCCAGCCCTAATGTGATGAGTAGTGGCGAGTCTTCCGAGCAACTTTCTATTCCTGCCAGCAAACCAACTATGCTTGTTCAGGCGCCGACTCAAGGCGGCGGCGGTGTCATGGATGTTGGTGCATCAACAACAGTTCCTCAACCATCAAGCAAATCGAAAGGTGATGATAAGAACGCGGGTGCAAACAACCCTCGACAAACGTCTATTGCAGCTCAAGTGGGCGAAAATAGCTCTGGCGCTCCTTTTGATAAAGTCCGCCAAGAGTTGCGTTCTGCTTTACAGCAACAAATTGCACAAGGTGCGGTGAGCTTTAGTGAGACAGAAGATTGGTTAACCATAGAGCTGAGTTCTGATTTAGTTTTTCCAGCTGGTAGTTCAACCCTGCTAAAACGTTCCTTGCCTGTGATTCACAATATTGCTGCCATTGTTAAATCAATGAATAACTACATTCGTGTCCGTGGCTATACTGATAATACACCAACAACGGTAGAGCTTTACGCATCCAACTGGGAGTTATCTGCAAAACGCGCAGAAGCGGTTTTGGTTAGCTTACAACGAGAAGGTATTGTGCCTGATCGAATGGCACTAGAAGCTTATGGTGAATATGCGCCTTTTGTTTCTAATTCTACGGATGAAGGTCGGAAACGTAATCGTAAGGTGACTATTGCGATTTCTAAATACATCCGTGAAGTCAAAACATTAGAAGTCATTGCACCTGTGGCAGCTGTTCAAGATACGCAGAATGCACCATCCGTTGATCCGGATAAACTGAAGGTTATTCAGTTACCGGATGGCCGTTTTAAAGTTGAAAGTCGATAGGGGCTTTGATGTGATTGTTTGGGCAATAGCGAATCAAAAAGGCGGCGTGGGTAAAACTACAACTGTAGTGACACTTGCTGGCTGGTTGGCTCAGCAGGGACACCGTGTATTATTAATTGATACTGATCCACATGCATCACTAACCAGTTACATGGGTTATGACTCCGATGAGCTTTATGGCACTTTATATGAGCTGTTCAAAGCGCCGAGACAAACGCGAGGCGTTGTTGGTCGACTGACATTAAAAACCCAATTTGAAAATATCTCGCTGGTTCCTGCATCAATTACTTTAGCTACATTAGATCGCACATTAGGAACGAAAGAGGGGATGGGGTTGATCCTGAGTCGGGCCTTGCAAAGCGTTAAAGATCTGTATGATTACGTGCTTATCGATAGTCCTCCTGTTTTGGGTGTGATGATGATAAATGCAATGGCTGCCAGTGATCGAGTTATCGTGCCTGTTCAGACGGAGTTTTTGGCACAAAAAGGTCTTGAACGAATGATTAAGACTTTTACCTTAATGCAGCGAACGCGTCCTGGTGGTTTTCGTTACACCATTGTGCCAACGATGTTTGATCGTCGGACAAAAGCATCAGTACAAACATTAGATGCCATAAAGGAAGTGTATGGTGATAGTGTCTGGGGTGCTGTTATTCCGGTTGATACCAAATTTCGAGATGCAAGTTTATTGCATACCCCCTTATCTGTTTTCGCTCCTGAAAGCCGTGGAGCCCAAGCTTATGCCAGTTTGCTGAAATATGTTCAGCAACAGGATAAGAAAATTAAGGAAGAAAGCGAGATATGAGTCAAGCCTCTCAGGCGAAAGCCATGCAAGACTACTTTCAGTCTTTGCTGAATGATGTTGATACCTCTTAGGTTAAATCAGATCCCTCTGAAACACCCATAGCTATTCAACCTGCCCGAATGGCTATTCCTGAACCGGAATTACCGGTTGCTGAGCCAACGGTTGTCACTCAAGAAAGAACATTACAGCTCAATCAATTGTTATCGACAGTTAGTAATGTTGTGGAAGCACCTGAAGAACCAACTGTCATTGTGGTTCCGGCTGAGGTTGAATCAGTACAACCAGAGTCTGTATGGCAAAACATATCACCTGAAAAAGAATTTCCGGCACTGTTTTTTACTGTTTCAGGCATTACCTTTGCTGTGCCACTTACTGATTTAGGTGGCATTCATCAATTGCAAAAGGTAACGCCGCTATTTGGTAAACCAGAATGGTTTTCAGGTGTAATGACACATCGGGATACACAATTAAATGTCGTTGATAGTACCCGCTGGTTTATGCCTGAGCAGCAAAATAGCGAAGATTATCAATATCTAGTCATGTTAGGTGAAAGCCAATGGGGCATTGAGTGCCATACACTGATTGGCACGGAAACCTTACGTTATGAACAGATTAAATGGCGTGATAAACCGGGAAAACGTCCTTGGTTAGCTGGAATGGTAAAAGAAAAGCGGTGTGCACTACTGCATGTTCAGGAGTTGCTCACACTATTACAACAAGGTGTGAATATAGATGGTCAGTAACTCGCTAGATTGGCATATTATTGCTAGTTTTAATGGGGAAGCTGAATTGGCGAGGAAGGGAAAATCACTATGAATCAAAAGAGAAATCTGGCTCAAAATGTTGCCGAAGATGAAGTCCTGCAGTGGGTTACCTTTCAGCTGGATCGCGAAACTTACGGCATTAATGTTATGCAGGTGCAGGAAGTGCTGCGTTATACCGATATCGCACCTGTTCCTGGCGCGCCGGATTTCGTTCTGGGCATTATTAACCTGCGTGGTAACGTTGTAACAGTTATCGATACTCGCTCACGCTTTGGTTTAGATCCTGCAGAGATAACGGATAATTCCCGTATCGTTATCATTGAAGCCGAGAAACAAGTTTTAGGTATCATGGTTGATAGCGTGGCTGAAGTTGTATATTTGCGTGCTTCTGAAATTGATATGGCACCGAGTGTTGGCACTGAAGAAAGCTCTAAGTTTATTCAGGGCGTTAGCAACCGTGACGGTGAATTATTAATTTTGGTTGATTTGAACAAACTACTCTCTGATGAAGAGTGGGGCGAACTGAGTATGCTTTGATTCTCATCTTTAAGATGAGTATTTATTGTTTTTTGTGTATAAAGCGGGTTGTGAAACTGCAACGGTAATTTAGAAAATGGATTATTTATCACAACCTTGGCTTCTTTCATTGATCGCTGTATCAATTTGTATGGCGGTTGGTCTCGGCGTCGCTGCATTTCATATTCGTCGGCTCTATCGTGTCCAGCATGCGATGGAGCTGATCGTGAAAGAATTAATAAAAACTCGTGATAGCAGTAAAAAGAAATTTGGTGAACTTCAGTCGGTATCACTTGGCGCTGGTCAAAAGCTGATTGAATTGGAACGTAAGCTGGTTGCCCTGAATGAAGTACAGCAAGAAATGAGTGTTCAAACGCCAGAAAATAAATTGTACAGCCGTGCCGTTAAAATGGTTGAGTTAGGTGCTGGTATTGAAGAGATTATGCAGGAATGCGAACTCCCTAAAGCCGAAGCCGAACTGCTCCTATCGCTGCATAAGCACCGTTCTGGTAATTAACGACGAATATCGATAGCGGTGCTGCCATCAGCGCGGCGCCAATGTTCCGGTGTTTTTCCTTGCAACACATAGGAATAGGCCAGAATTTCTGCAATAACTACGAATAAAGCCGGTGGAATAGCATCACCATCCTGCAAAATGGCTAACCGTTCCAGTAATTCTGGATCTTGATGTATATACATGCCTTGTTCCGCAGCTAACGATAATATCTGTTCTGCAGCCGATCCGCTGGCTCTTTGGCTAACAAAGGGTGCTTTATCACCATCATAAGTTAACCCTACTAATTCGGTATTTTTTTGCATAGTTAAACCTTTACTGAAAATCTGGATGAGGGATCCGGTGATATTGATGTTTCTTTTTTTATTTTTCCCTGACGTATTTGCAAGGTTTGTGGTGTTAACCCAAGCGATTGAAATCGTTGTTCCAATAATGGGTAGGTTTGCTTAATTAAATCCACAGTAGCTGTTTTTTCTGCCACGATGGAGAGTGTTATTTCGGGTAACGCGATACGCGCCTGAAAACGAATGGGACCTAATTTACCAGGTTCAAGAGACAGTGAAATACTCCAGCCGCGTTCATCATCTTCCCGCGTATTTCGTTGTAAAGTCAGTGAACCAGGTTCCTCACCGATATTTTGTGGTGGCAAGGGGAAATGTAAAAAAGAGGGTAATTGACCATTACTACCTGGTGTAGGTTGTGGCGGCATTCGAAATGACTCTACACTCTGTTCGCTAAGTTTATCTAATGCATTTAGCTGATTTTGCAGGTGATTTTGTTCTGTTGAGTTTGATTTAGTCTGTTGTGCAGCTTGATTTGTTTTTGCTCGCAGTTGAAGTAGTTGTACTAACCATTGCTGCATTGCCTTGCCATAAGCGCCATCACTATCGAGCGGCTGTAATAAAAATTGCATCCAACTACGTACGTGATCACTGGTTTGCAACGGCGAGCTAAATTGTTGCAATAAGAGCTCTGCAGCTGAGCTCAGACTAACTGGCAAGGTTTCCGTAGCTGACGCGCCTAAACGCGGTAAACCATGCTGCAAAGAAGTGAGTAGTTGTTGCAGAACCGCAATGTTATTCCCTTTATCATTTCTACTGATCGCTTGAATGGGCAAAATGCTATTTTCATTTTGAATATCGTCTGCTGTTTTGGACGAAGCGTCATTGGCTGACATTGGTGATGTAGTTGTCGATACTGCTGCTTGCAATTGTTGGACGAGTTGTAGCGTAGTCTCTTGTAGAGATTCAAAGCTATTTTGATACTGATGCCATTCATCTGTAGTGGCCGGCAACCAAATCGGCATTGGTGACATTGTTTTTATTTGCGTCAGTAATTCGGGTGACTGCATGATCTTTGGTGCAGCTAACTGGAGTAACCAGCGATTCAAAATATCGGCTGTTTTGGAGTCAATAGATAATGTCGGATTATTAGTTATGTCTCTGGTCGTGTTTTCAGAAGCAGTCTGTGTGTTGAGTGTGTTCAGCGTATTTTGAATACGATTAACACTGATAGTCGTAGCGGGTTGATTATTAATTTCATTGAGTAACGGGTTATTTATTACCGGTTGTAAACGGTTCGGCAATGTAGTTTGTAGTGATTCATTGTTGCTGGAATTAGTTATTGGTTGCTGCAACAAACTTTGCAGCTGTTGAACCAGTTCTTTGACGGGTTGTGGTAATGGCGCTGTTTCTTGCGGTAATGATTGCAGGAAAGTTTTCAAAACCAGATCGATGTTGCGCAGGTTACTTGTGCTACCTTGCAAAGTGGTTTGCTGTTGCACGTCATTAGATGTGGTATTTAGTTCTCCCGGTGCTACCGTTGTTTGACCACTATTTACTGGCAATGGTGTTGTAGAGATTGTTGGCGTGCTTTTAGGCTGTGCCAGTAAACTGAAAATTTGTGAGGTAATCTGTTGTATCAGTTGCCGTTGTGGTGGCGAGGCTAAAGCGGTTGGCGGCAAAATACCCGATTGAGTGAGCTGACTTTTTAGCGGGAGTGGTAAATTTTGCCAATGGTTCTGAGTTAAAGCCAATTGGGATTGTAACAGGTAGTTCAGTATATTTTTTCCTAACGCAGTATCAGGACCCAATGTAGCTGGTTGCTGCTGCATTAATTTTATGAGCGTTGAATATAAAGCATCACCGCTGATGCGTGTCCCAACGTCAGTTTTTAGTACCGTAGGCAAAGATGTGATTGGCGTTTGACTCAGCATAGTGCTTAATTGGCGTAGTGATTGTTGTTGTTCTGTGTTGGGCTGCGCTATTGTGGTCGTCTCTGTTTTCCCTGGCTGTTGCTCAGTAATACGGTCACTTAGGGATTGTCGTTCAATATTTAATTGCTGTAATAGTGCTTGTAGTTTCTGGTCTACTTCTGTCGGTAATCGCCCTTGGGCTTTGCTTAGTTGCCCGACTAACTCCTGTACCGATTGGTAACGATTGGATAATGACACTAATGTTGCATCAGTCGTTTCTGCGTCTGAATTTAATAGCGCCGCACCTCCCTTCGATGAAAGAGGTTTGGTGCTGAAACGGTCAATATTACTCAGTTTATCTTCCGGCATAAGGCATTAATGTCATTTAATTTTGAATGAGTTGGCGTGTGCTGGCATACTTATTTCTATCGGCAAATAAATTCCCTGGTTTAGTTTTATCTGCATACTTGCCTACGGAATGCTTCACCGAACAAACGGGAGCTTAGAACATTATCATGATGCCAATTCGAAAACTGTTATCAGTTATAGTCTGTGGCCTTTTTTCTTATACAACTGCAGCGTCTGCAGCCACTGTGACAGAAAATCGTGCACCAGCTCAGCCAGATATTTTGGCAACACATATTTCTTCTGATTATCCTTCCGGGCCTGGTGGTTCAACCGATTCATTCCCTACATTCAACCGTGCAATGTGGTGGTTTAACTATGACATCATGGATAAGCATGTTTTACGTCCCGTTGTTCATGGTTATGTTAAGTGGGTTCCTACGCCATTCCGTACAGGGGTGAGTAACTTCGTTAACAACTTAGAAGAACCAAATAATGTCGTGAACAACATGTTATTAGGCGAGGTTAAACATTCAGGTGCCAGTTTGGCGCGTTTTTCTTTGAACTCTACTGTTGGTATGTTGGGGTTGTTTGATATCGCAACTGACATGGGAATTGATCGTCATAGAATGACGATGTCGACAGTGTTAGGTCGGGCTAAAGTCACGCAAGGGCCATATTTTATGATCCCGGTTGCTGGTCCAATGACGTTGCGTAGCGGTATCGGTAGAGTTGTTGATAGTCTTTACTGGCCGTACAGCTATATGGGCACGTCGGTAACTCTTGCGAAATTTGCCATTGATGGTTTAGATGCGCGTTCGAAAGTGATCGATCAGGAATCTATTATTGATAATGCGTTTGATCCTTATGTAACAACCCGCGATTTTTATTTGCAGTATGAAGAAGCGAAAGTCCAGGGTAAAAAAGCGGCTGAAATGGGCTCGGC
>JAQUHG010000357.1 GCA_028683735.1 Tolumonas sp.
CGGGGATTGGTAAAGTGGGGCGTTTTTCGCATCCCGTAATTACCCAGGATTCCCCGCATCATGTTCAAGAAGCTCCGTGGCCTGTTCTCCAACGATCTGTCGATCGATTTGGGTACCGCTAATACGCTGATTTATGTAAAAGGCAAAGGTATCGTGCTGAACGAGCCTTCGGTAGTCGCCATTCGTCAGGAACGTGGTGGTACTGCTAAATCTGTTGCTGCTGTTGGTCATGCTGCCAAGATGATGTTGGGGCGTACTCCGGGCAATATCGCGGCGATCCGGCCGATGAAAGATGGCGTTATTGCCGATTTTTCTGTGACTGAAAAAATGCTGCAGCACTTCATCAAACAAGTGCATGAAAATAACCTCATGCGTCCAAGCCCTCGTGTACTGGTTTGTATCCCATGTGGTGCAACACAGGTAGAACGTCGTGCGATTAAAGAATCTGCACAAGGTGCCGGTGCGCGCGAAGTTTATTTGATCGAAGAACCAATGGCCGCAGCAATTGGTGCGGGTTTGCCCGTGTCAGAAGCAACCGGCTCAATGGTCGTGGATATCGGTGGTGGTACTACCGAAGTGGCCATTATCTCTTTGAACGGTGTGGTGTATTCCTCATCAGTTCGTATCGGTGGTGACCGTTTTGATGAAGCCATCATCAGTTATGTCCGTCGTAATTACGGCAGTCTGATTGGTGAATCAACCGCAGAACGTATCAAGCATGAAATTGGTTCTGCTTATCGTAGTGAAGAAGTGCGCGAAATTGAAGTTCGTGGCCGTAATCTGGCGGAAGGCGTACCGCGTAGCTTCACGCTGAACTCAAATGAAATTCTGGATGCACTGCAAGAGCCATTAAGCGGCATCGTCAGTGCAGTGATGGTCGCGCTGGAACAATCACCACCAGAGTTGGCTTCCGATATCTCTGAAAAAGGGATGGTGCTGACCGGCGGTGGTGCACTGCTGCGTAATCTGGATCGTCTGCTGATGGAACATACCGGTATTCCTGTTGTTGTTGCGGAAGATCCGCTGACCTGTGTTGCTCGTGGTGGTGGTCGTGCTCTTGAGCTGATCGACATGCACGGTGGTGACCTGTTTCATTACGAATAACTGATCTTATCGGGCTACCTTTGTGGTAGCCCCGAGCCGATAGCATCATGCGTACTATTTTCGGCAGGGGGCCATCCCTGCAACTCCGCTTATTTATTACTGTGCTGCTGTCTTTGGCGGGCATCGTTGCTGATGCCCGTTTTCATCTGTTTGACAGTGTCCGTCTGTATATCAATACCTTTGCCAGTCCGATGTTGCATTTAGCCAGTGTGCCACGTGATGTCGTCGAAGAAGCAAGTTTGCAACTGCGCTCCCGCAGTGAACTTATGACCGAAAATCAGCAACTGCAACAGCAGTTATTTCTGCTGCGCAGCGATCTGTTACGTATGGCTGAGTTGAGTCAGGAAAACCGCCGGTTACGCGAGTTACTCGGTTCACCGGTGACGCAGGATTCCCGCAAATTAGTGGCGCGGATCCTGTCAGTCGATTCTGATCCATTTGTCTATCAGGTGGTGATCGATAAAGGTATCGAACATCATGTTTATGAAGGCCAACCCGTCGTTAATGATCAAGGGGTAATTGGTCAGGTAGTCAGTGTCGGTAAGACTTCCAGCCGTGTATTGTTGATCACCGATGTCAGCCATGCATTACCTGTGCGTGTATTGCGTAATGACTTACGCGCTATTGCTTCCGGTACCGGCAATATCAATGAATTAACGCTGAAAAATTTGCCGAAAAATGTCGATATTCAGGATGGCGATATTCTGGTGACTTCCGGTATGGGCGGGCATTTCCCAGAAGGTTATCCGGTGGCTAAAGTGGTGCGCGTCGCCAATGAAGAACAAAGCCCATTTGCGGAAATCAAAGCAGAACCGCTGGCGACATTAGATCGTTTACGGTATGTCCTGTTGTTGTGGGAAGATGCAAAGGCCATGGGGCCATTGGCGGTTATGAGTCCATCATCGGTAAATTCTACTGCGTCTGCGGCGGCATCAACTGATACTGAGAAAAATAAAACCGTTGTTCCCGAACGCCATCCAACAACCGCTCCAGCTACGAAACCAGTGGAAAAAGTTGAGAAAAAAACGGGTACAACAGCGCACAAATCCGCTGTTAATAAAACGACTCACCAAAACACCAAAATGAAAGCATCGGCCAGCATTGCGGTAACGAATGTGAAACATCAGGAGCGCAGCCAGTGAGTAATTCATTGACCGGGCACGGGAAAGGTTCCATTTATTTAACCCTGATGGTCGCGATTGTGCTGACGATGGTGCCGTTACCCGCCGCTATTGATATGTTCCGCCCAGATTGGGTGGGGTTGGTGGTGCTGTATTGGGTCATTGCCCTACCGCATCAGATGAATGTGGTCAGTGCCTGGATTGTCGGTTTGCTCATGGACATCATGCTAGGATCAACCTTAGGCATCCATGCACTGGGTATGGCGGTGATCTCTTATGCCGCAACGTCGCAATATCAGAAGATCCGTAATTATTCTGTCTGGCAACAGGCGCTAGTGATGGGCTCCTTGATCTTTATTGGGCAATTACTGATTTTCTGGGTTGAGCATTTGTTTGCCTCTCCACGCCTGAATACCCGGTTTGTCTGGGCGTCACTGAGTTCTACTTTACTCTGGCCATCCGTGTATCTCTTCTTGCGGTATATCCGCCGTCGTTTCAACATCAGGTAATCCATATGTCAGCCAGCATTGCGCTTTATCTGGCGTCCGCATCTCACCGCCGTCGAGAACTGTTAGCTCTGCTGGACTATCCGTTTGCGGTGTTGTCAGTCGATGTGGAAGAGCAACGCCAGCCGCAAGAACTACCAGAAGTGTA
>JAQUHG010000358.1 GCA_028683735.1 Tolumonas sp.
CAGTTACCACAAGGCTCGGCGTGATATTCCCCGAAGTAGTTGAGCAACACCTGACGGCGGCAGGTTTGCGCTTCCGCAAATGCCGACATCAGATTCAGTTTGAAGATCTCAACCTGTCGTTGCTCGGCATTTTCGTTGTTTTCCAGCAACCCTCTGACCCGCTCAATATCCGCCGGATCAAACAATAGCAACGCTTCTGCCGGTAAGCCATCGCGACCGGCACGACCGGTTTCCTGATAATAGGCTTCGATATTTTTCGGAATATCGTAGTGCACCACAAAGCGTACGTTGGGTTTATCGATCCCCATACCGAATGCAACGGTGGCAACCACAATATCGAGGTCGTCACGGATGAACGCATCTTGCACTGCCGCCCGCTGTTCACTCGGCAAACCGGCGTGATAACAGGCCGCTCGGTAGTTTCGTACTTTCAGCAGATCAGCAACTTCTTCGGTACGTTTACGACTGGTGCAATAAACAATACCGCACTGACCAGCCTGCTTTTGCACATAATGCAGCAGCTGCTCTGAGGGTTTGAACTTTTCCACCAGAGTGTAGCGAATATTCGGACGATCAAAACTGGCCAAATGCACATGTGGATTGTTCAGCGCCAAGCGATTAAGAATATCTTGTCGCGTGGCATCGTCTGCTGTGGCAGTCAGCGCCACCAGTGGAATGTGCGGAAACAGATGGCGAAGTCGACCTAGCTCGGCATATTCCGGGCGGAAATCATGTCCCCACTGCGAAATGCAATGCGCTTCATCAATGGCAATCAGTGCCAGCGGCATCTCTTGTAAGCGAGCGAGAAAATCCGGCAGCAGAATACGTTCCGGCGCCACATACAGCAGCTTTAAATCACCACGCCAAAGCTGGCTATAGACGTCCATCAGTTCGTCACGCGCCAGACCAGAATGCAATCCGGCGGCGGCGACACCGTTTGCGCGCAACGCATCCACCTGATCCTTGATCAGTGCAATCAAGGGCGAGACCACAATCGCCAACCCGGGACGGACCAGCGCCGGAATTTGGTAACACAGCGATTTGCCGCCGCCGGTTGGCATGATGGCCAAGACATCTTTGCCAGCCACCAATTGTTCGATAACGGTATCTTGCCCGGGACGGAATGCCTGAAAGCCAAAAACCTCCCGCAGCACGTCTAACGGCTGAGGATATGAGAGCGACTGCACGAAGGGCGTGTCCTGCATGGCGGAATTTAAAATCATGACTACATTCTAATTAAGTGTGCTGTGCAGTGATACAGGCAGGAGAAAGTATCGCCGATCTGAATATTCATATAGTTGCATCGCATATATCTTTTTGAACAAAAAACACACAGTTCTTATACTTATTTGTAACTATACGTAACTTTTTTATTTCATATATACTTGATACGCGTCAAAGTTTCCCCCGCCGTTGATTGCAATTGCGTTCCATACTATGAGCAGGGAGGAGTACCTATGGGCCAGACTACACCGCTCCGCAGTGATGAGCTGCTGCGACAGTTAGAACATTTACGCCATACCGCGCAAGACCCGAGCCTGTTGCTATGGCTGCAACGGGAGCTGGACGGTTATGATGCCAGTGATGAACTACCTTGGTATCGCATCATGGAATGCCGCCAACGTGGCTTGTTTATGCATCATGGCACCGCTCATCAACAAACCAGCCAGATCAATGAAAAATGTTTATGCCAGCGCGATATGGAACGGGTGCGGTATTTACTGATCAGAGGACCTCTTTCCTGTTATCTCGATAGCCATACGCCGACACTGGAACGGTGGCCAGATAGCTTGTTGCGGGAATACAGCCAGCATTTGATCCCTGAGCATGTCTGTTTATACGCATGGAAAGAACCGATTGCTTCGGTCAGAGAACACCTGTTGTTAGGTATTAGCAGTGTACTGCAACAATACGTACCATCCATGTGTCGCGAAATGGAAAATGCCAATCGCTCTCTGCGTACCTTACAGCACCGCCAATGGTGGGTTTGATCTGTTAGTTTTGAAAAATAACGACAAATAAGACGTTAATGACATAATTGCAGTGGTTCATTTCCTGATATACCCGCTAACCCCGTCTGGTATATGCTCAATGCCCCTTTCCGCTTTCTGTTAATTGCCATGAAATCATCAACCCAAGGTATGTTGTATGCCCTGACTGCATTTTTGATCTGGGGTATTGCACCGCTTTATTTCAAACATATTGGTTTTGTGCCCGCTGAAGAAATCGTCACTCATCGCATAATTTGGTCGTGTTTATTTTTGATCTTGCTGGTGTGGTGGACTAAAACCGGCCGCCAAGTACTGGCCGTTTTTCAGCATCCTCGTTATCTGGCGTTATTGACGCTTACCGCGATCTTGATTGCCGCAAATTGGCTGCTCTTTATCTGGGCCATCAACCATGATCATATGCTGGAATCCAGCCTCGGTTATTTCATCAACCCGTTACTGAACATTTTGCTAGGCATGCTGTTTTTAGGTGAGACCCTGCGCCGCTGGCAATGGTTGGCTGTCGCACTGGCGGTTTCGGGTGTGATGTTACAAATCATCACGCTCGGAGTATTCCCCTGGATCGCACTGTCACTGGCCAGCAGCTTTGCGGTGTATGGCCTGATCCGAAAGAAAATTGCCGTCGATTCGCTGACTGGATTATTAGTGGAAACGGTGATGTTAACGCCGCTTGCCGCCTGGTATTTGTTCTTCCATGCAGATACACCGACCAGCCACCTGAGTCAAAACCCCCTGGTTTTGAACCTCTGGTTGCTGGCAGCGGGGATTATCACCACCGTCCCGCTACTCTGCTTTACCGCGGGGGCTAAACGTCTGCGCCTGTCTACCATTGGCTTTTTTCAATATCTGGGCCCCAGC
>JAQUHG010000359.1 GCA_028683735.1 Tolumonas sp.
ATTGGAATTTCACAGTACAAATTATTGCCATCACGCACAAAGATCGGGTGATCTTTGACATGGACCTGTACATACAAGTCACCTGCCGGAGCACCAAATTCGCCAGCTTCACCTTCACCCGCCAAACGAATACGATCACCAGTATCAACACCAGCCGGGATCTTAACAGACAACGTTTTGGTCTTCTGTACACGGCCATCACCATGACATTTACGGCATGGATCAGTGATGATCTTACCTTTACCATGACAATGCGGACATGCCTGAGTAACTGCGAAGAAACCTTGGCGCATTTGTACCTGACCAGAACCATGACAGGTTGGACAAGTTTGCGCAGAAGTACCAGTGCGGGCTCCAGAACCATGACACTCATCGCACTCAACCAGCGTTGGCACTTTGATTTCTTTGCTGACACCTCGGACTGCCTCTTCCAGAGTCAGCTCCATGTTGTAACGAAGATCGGCACCGCGCGCAGCGCGTTGACTACGACGTCCACCACCAAAAATGTCACCAAAAATATCGCCAAAAACATCACCAAAATCAGCACTACCGCCAAAACCACCTGGGCCAGCCTGATTTGGATCTACGCCTGCATGACCAAATTTGTCATACGCAGCACGTTTTTGTGCATCAGAGAGAATTTCATATGCTTCTTTAGCTTCTTTGAATTTTTCTTCTGATTCAGGATTGTCGGGGTTACGATCCGGATGAAATTTCATTGCCAGTCGTTTGTAAGCTTTTTTGATTTCCCGCTCATCGGCAGAGCGTTCAACCCCTAATATTTCGTAATAATCTCGCTTTGCCATAAGTCATCCATACCTTTTTGTATAGACAGACGGGCGTTGGTCTCCCAACGCCCGTGATTACTGCCAATAGCTGTTAATGATGCTTATTTTTTGTCTTCTTTAACTTCTTCAAATTCAGCATCAACAACGTCATCATGAGCTTTACCACCCGCCGCTTCTGCGCCAGCATCAGCACCCTGATGGGCGTGCTGTTGCTGCGCTTGCTGCTGAGCAATTTCCATCAGTTTCTGTGAAGCAGCCATAAGTTCCTGCTGTTTCGCTTCGATAGTCGCTTTATCTTCGCTCTTCAGTGCATCTTCCAATGCTTTTACTGCTGCGTCGATTTTTGCTTTTTCATCCGCTGGCAATGCAGTACCCGCTTCGGTGATCTGTTTACGAGTAGCATGGATCAACGCATCAGCATGGTTACGAGCCTGAACTAACTCTTCAAATTTCTTATCTTCAGCTGCATTCGCTTCCGCTTCACGAACCATGCGCTGGATTTCATCATCAGACAGACCAGAAGATGCCTGAATAGTGATGTTCTGTTCTTTGCCTGTTTCTTTGTCTTTCGCAGAAACATGCAAGATACCATCCGCGTCGATATCGAAAGTTACTTCGATCTGTGGCAAGCCACGTGGTGCAGGACGGATGCCTTCCAGGTTGAATTGGCCCAGAGACTTATTATCTGCAGCACGTTTACGTTCACCCTGCAGCACATGGATAGTTACTGCTGACTGGTTGTCGTCTGCAGTAGAGAACACTTGTGATTTCTTAGTTGGGATCGTAGTGTTTTTCTCGATCAACGCAGTCATCACGCTGCCCATGGTTTCGATACCCAGTGACAGAGGGGTAACGTCCAACAACAGTACGTCATGTTTTTCACCAGCCAGAACCGCACCTTGAATAGCAGCACCCATGGCCACTGCTTCATCAGGGTTTACGTCTTTACGTGGTTCTTTACCAAAGAAATCAGCAACCGCTTTTTGCACCATTGGCATACGAGTCTGACCACCAACCAGGATGATGTCATCCAATTGGCTTACAGACAAACCAGCATCTTTCAGTGCAGTTTTCAGTGGATCAATTGTTTTCTTAACCAGATCTTCAACCAGCGATTCCAGTTTAGAACGGGTTACTTTGATGTTCATGTGCTTGGGACCGCTCGCATCTGCAGTGATATATGGCAGATTGACTTCGGTCTGTTGTGCAGATGACAGTTCAATTTTTGCTTTTTCTGCAGAATCTTTCAGACGTTGCAGAGCCAGCTGATCTTTACGCAGATCGATACCCTGTTCACGTTTGAATTCGTCTACCAGATAGTTGATCAGACGGTTATCAAAGTCTTCACCACCCAAGTGGGTGTCACCGTTGGTAGACAGTACTTCGAAGGTTTTTTCGCCATCCATTTCATCGATTTCGATGATGGAAATATCGAATGTACCACCACCCAAGTCATAAACTGCAATTTTACGTTCGCCCTGCACTTTGTTTACGCCATACGCGAAAGCAGCTGCAGTTGGTTCATTGATGATACGTTTTACATCCAGACCCGCGATACGGCCAGCATCTTTAGTTGCCTGACGTTGCGCATCGTTGAAGTAAGCTGGAACAGTAATTACTGCTTCAGTAACTGGTTCACCCAGGAAATCTTCGGCTGTTTTCTTCATTTTTTTCAGCACTTCGGCTGAAATTTGTGGCGCAGCCAGTTTGCGGCCTTTTACGTCTACCCATGCATCACCGTTATCAGCACGCACGATATCGAATGGCATAATTTTGATGTCACGTTGTACTTCTTCGTCTTCATAACGACGGCCAATCAAACGTTTGATTGCGAACAGGGTGTTTTTCGGGTTAGTGATTGACTGACGTTTCGCTGGCTGACCAACCAGAATTTCACCATCATCGGTGTAAGCAATGATGGAAGGAGTGGTACGATCGCCTTCGGCATTTTCAATTACACGAGCCGTGTCACCATCCAGAATAGCCACGCATGAGTTGGTGGTGCCCAAGTCAATACCGATGATTCTACCCATTTTGTTATGTCTCCAGAATTTCTTACTACATTTAAACCGTTATT
>JAQUHG010000077.1 GCA_028683735.1 Tolumonas sp.
CAGAAGAATTGTTTGTTACTCAGGCGGCTATTAGTCATCAGATCAAAACACTGGAAGATTTTCTGGGGTTAAAACTATTCCGGCGCCGCAATCGCAGTTTGCTGCTCACGGAAGAGGGGCAGGGTTACTATCAGGATATCCGTTCTATTTTCAGTTCAATTTGTGAAGCGACAGAACGCTTGATGGCGCGCAGTGCCAAAGGCACGCTGACGGTCACTATGCAGCCGAGTTTTGCCATCCAGTGGTTGGTGCCGCGATTAAGCCTGTTCAGTCAATTACACCCGGAAATTGATGTGCGGATTAAAGCAGTTGATCAAGATGCTGACACCTTGATCGATGATGTTGATATTGCTATTTATTATGGCGATGGTCATTGGTCTGATCTGCAGATGTATAAACTGCATTCAGAATATCGAATTCCTGTGTGTTCGCCGTCGTTACTGCAAGGGAAAAAACTGACTAAACCGGAAGATCTGGCGCAATTTTCATTATTGCATGATGCGTCGCGCCGTGACTGGTCGCGCTGGTTACGTCAGGTCGGCGTGTCATTACCGAATGCCGGACAAGGCCCGATCTTTAGCCACTCAACTATGGTGCTGCAAGCCGCGGTGTTGGGGCAGGGGGTGGCGCTGGGGCATAGTTTGTTATCCCGCCCGGAAATTCAGGCCGGGCGTCTGGTTTGCCCGCTACCGCAAACGCTCATCAATGATAACGCCTATTATCTGGTGATGGTGCCAGGGCATGATACGTTGGGTAAAGTTGCGGCATTTCGGGATTGGATCGTGGCGTTGGTGCAGCAAGAAGAAGCCGAGTTTGATTCGGCGTTATGATTGCTCGTTAAAAAAGCAGCATCTTTGTCTGCTTCAGTGTATGGTGTCGCACTTTTCAAGGTGAGTGAGGGGAGAAGCGTAAATGAACCACCTGATGTTCTATTGTCGTCCGGGATTTGAAAAAGATATGGCCGCGGAGATCCAGGATAAGGCAGTGGCACTGGAGTGTTTCGGCTTTTCCCGTGTCGCTGACAATTGCGGTTTTGTACTGTTCGAGTGTTACGGCGAACAAGATGCCGAACGACTGGCGCGTCGTCTGCCATTTCGTGAACTGATTTTTGCCCGTCAGATGTTAGTCGTGATCGAGCAATTAAATGGTCTGGATCTGAAAGACCGGATCACCCCTATCGTTGACGCCGTGCAAAAAATGCCGCAATTCGGTGAGCTGCGGGTTGAAACTGCGGACACTAATGAAGCAAAAGAACTTTCTACATTCTGCCGTAAATTCAGTGTGCCATTGCGCCAAGCATTGCGCTCTGCCGGTAAGTTAACGCAGGATCTTGATTCCCGCCGTCCGGTGTTGCACCTGTTTTTCCTGAAAAATGATTCAGTTTGGATCGGTTACTCTTATCCAAACAACAATTCACCATTCCACATGGGGATTCCGCGTTTGCGTTTCCCATCCGATGCGCCAAGTCGCTCGACGTTAAAACTGGAAGAAGCATTTTATATGTTCATTCCGCCAGAAGATGACGAATACCGTCTGTGCTCTGGTTTAACGGCGGTTGATCTGGGTGCAAGCCCAGGCGGCTGGACTTATCAGCTGGTGCGTCGCGGCATGATGGTGTCGGCCATTGATAATGGCCCGATGGATGAAGCCTTGATGGAGACCGGACAGGTGAAACACATCATGGCTGATGGTTTTACCTATCGTCCAACCAAGAAAAATCCGTATTGGCTGGTGTGTGACATGGTGGAAAAACCAGCGCGTATTACCCACTTGATTGCGCAGTGGTTCCGTGAAGGCTGCTGTCAGGAAGCTATTTTTAATCTGAAATTGCCGATGAAAAAACGCTATGCGGAAGTAGAGCATAATTTGGCAGTGTTGAAAGAATGGTTGGCTGAGCTGGAAGGTGATTACGTTATTCAGGCTAAACAGCTGTATCACGATCGTGAAGAGATCACCGTGCATGTTTACGATGAACGTAAATTAGCGCGTCGTCGCTCAGGTGCTTTTAACTAAAAGTATCAGATCAAGCCGAAAAATTAGGGCGCATCATGGCGCCCTTTTTTGATCTTGTCGATTACGTCGCTGGCGTATATCGCAGATCTTTCAGATTAAAGCCGAGCGGAATATCGTCTTTTAAGCGCACCAGCTCTTGTGCTAATAAACAGGCTTCGCGATATTGCTGCGCCAACAGTACTTTCTTGTTCTCGGCCGCATCGGCACATAGCACATTGGCTAAAGAACCATATTCCGCTAACAGCTGTTGTGCGGTTTTCTCTCCAATTCCCGGCACACCTTTAATATTCATGCCGCTGATGCCAGTGAGTGACCAAAAATCAACGAGCTGGGAAGGCAACAGGCCGTATTGCTGCTGCACAAAAGCATGATCCAACCAGCGTTTGTTGAAGTAATCGCGGATCTGCAAGCCGCTGTCGAGCAGTTGGCAGAAGCCTTTATCGGTGGAGATCAGCGTTGCCTGATGACCATTTGGCATCAAGGGTTTGACTAAAGTCGCTATTAGATCGTCGGCTTCATCACTGTCTGAGACTAGCGAATCGATCCCCAGTTTGAATAATGAATCCTGTAGCTGATCTAAGCCTAAGCGCATGGCTTCCGGCATAGCGGTGCGCCCTTCTTTGTAGACGGGGTATTTTGCTTTTCGCCAACCGGGTACTTCACTGTCAAAAACCGCAATAACGTGGCTGGGGTTGGCTTCCTGCAAGATAGTTTTGACGGCGCGTTGCATGGTGATGTCTGTGGCAGCCAGTTGCGCTGCCACATCATCGATGTTTTGTTTACTTTGCGCGGAATGAATGCGTCGGATTAAATTGAGCGCATCCAGTATGAGCAGATGAGCCATAAACTACAGCTGAATTTCGTAGCAAGGCACATACGTACTGCCCGGCAGTTTCATGCGTTTTTGCGCAATGAAATCTTGCAGCAATTTATCCATCAGATGCATCAGGCTGGCATCGCCGGACAACTTGAATGGCCCATGTTGCTCAATCGCTTTGATACCGCGATCTTTCACATTGCCGGTAACAATGCCAGAGAATGCCTTACGTAAATTGCAGGCCAGTTGCTCTGGCGGTTGTTCTCTGCTCAGATTGAGTTGTGCCATATTTTCATGGGTTGGCTCAAACGGTAACTGGAATTCCGGATCAATATGTAAAGCCCAATTGAATGAGTAAGCATCGCCAATCGCTTTCCGATAATCACGGATATGTGGCATGGCACTTTTCATGGTCTGGCCGACGGCTTCAGCATCGTTAATGATAATTTGGTAATAACGCGTCGCCGCATCACCCAGCGTGGCACGGACAAAAGAATCCAGTGAATGGAAGTAAGCTTCGCTGCTTTTCGGGCCAGTTAGCACTACTGGTAACGGGTGATGCTGGTTAGCCGGGTTCATCAAAATACCGAGAATGTAGAGCAACTCTTCTGCTGTTCCTACACCACCAGGGAAGATGATAATGCCATGCCCAAGACGCACAAAGGCTTCCAGACGTTTTTCAATATCCGGCAAAATAACCAACTCAGTCACAATTGGATTCGGCGGTTCTGCGGCAATAATCGACGGTTCTGTAAGACCGACATAGCGGCGATGCTGGTAACGTTGATTTGCGTGCCCGACGGCCGCTCCTTTCATTGGACCTTCCATGGCGCCCGGCCCGCAACCGGTACAAATGTTCAGTTCGCGTAAGCCGAGCTGATGGCCGACTTCACGAGAATAGTGGTATTCCGCTTCATTGATCGAGTGCCCACCCCAGCAAACAACCATGTTAGGGACTTCGCCGGTTCGTACCGTTTTGGCATTCCGCAGTATGGAAAAGACCAGATTGGTGATATGGCTGGAGCTGCTCAGATTGAGAGAAAGATCGACTTCAAGTTTGTTACTGACATACAAAATATCGCGCAATACGGAGAATAAATGTTCCTGCAGACCACGAATGATCTCGCCATCAACAAATGCTGACTGCGGAGCATTAAATAATTCCAGCTTTACACCGCGTTCACGGCTGATGATATTGATCGAAAAATTCTGATGTTTTTCCAGGATCTCTTTTGGCGAATCGGTCTTGCTACCACTGTTGAGGACAGCCAAAGAACAATTGCGATAGAGCTGATAAATTTCACCTGCTGCCGCTTGCTGAAGACGATCGACTTCCAGCTGGGATAACAGCTCCATGCTGCCAACAGGATTTACATAGGTGATCATGGTTGTATCCGAGAGTTAGAGAGTGATGATAATACGGTCGCGACCCGCATTTTTGGCTTCATATAAGGCTTTATCTGCGCGTTCAAAAGCATCAGTGATCCGATCGCCACTACGGAACAAGGTAGCGCCCAATGAGATACTGATGGAGATCCGCTCATCTTTGAAGCGGAACGGAATACCCTTGATCACACTTCGTAGTTTGTCTAATGGCAGTTGAATAGAATCTTCGCTGATGCCTGGTAGTAACACTACGAACTCCTCGCCGCCAAAGCGGGCGACAAAATCGGTGTCTCGTAATGCGGTGCTTAGCGCTCGCGCGATAACTTTGAGGGCTTTATCGCCAGCCAGATGACCGAACTGATCGTTGATAGCTTTAAAATGATCAACATCGACAATCGCCAGACACAGTGGGGATTGATAACGTAACCAGCGTTTATATTCCAGCGCTAAACGTTCATCCAATGCCGAACGGTTATGTAATTGGGTCAGTGTATCGACCTGCAATCGTTGCTGTTGTCGGTTCAGTCGATTTTTGTAATTCGCCGCATCTTCTTCGGTGGCTTTTAGCCGTTCGGTCAGTGCAGCTACTTCTTTGAGTAATTCTTGCTCTTTACGCTGTCGTAAGAATCGTTCTTGCAGCACTGCATCCATAATAACTAAATGGGCAGGAACAATGCGTTTGAGCTCGGTTAACGAATCACTGCTGGTGACCAACTCACGTAATTGACGCAGTTGGTCGGCTAATTTTTGATCTTGCCCTTTATCTTCTCGCGCCAGATCTTGGGCAATACCCAGACAATTTTGCAGATCTGCATGGTTGATTTGCAGTTTTTCACTAATCGCATGCACAAAAGCAAACGATTGTGCTCGCTCGTAGCGGGCACCTTCAATGATGAGGGTGATTAATTCCAGACACAGTGGCGGTAGGTCTTGGCAGCTAACGCCGTTTAATAACCGACGACGGATAACCGCGAGTTTATCTGCTGCTGGCCCGTGAAAATCAAGTTCGGTGATAAGTCGCTGTAATTCGTCATGCAATTTACTGAGCAGACCGGGATCGATATTGGATAATGACAAAGCAATGTCATCGATACCGATTAAGCGGGTCACCGGTTCCCGATCTTCAGGTTTGAAGGTGGTTGATAGGTCTGTTTGACTCGTGGATTCCGTTGTTGCTGTGGAAATGTTCGGGCGCAACATTAATGCACGGAATGCCATCTGATAAATTTCTAGCAGACGGAAAATCCGCTGCTGATGATCGCCAAAGGTATATGGCTTTTCTGCTGCCATAAATTCGCGGGCTTCACGGCGAACTTTTTCAGGCAACATGGAGTTGCGGATCAGTTCATTCGCCTGACTTTTAACTTTGTCGCCGGATTGTTGCAGCAGTTGTTCTTGGATCATGCCATAACGGGTCAATAACAACTCGATCGCATTGATATCATCATTAAGTTGCTGGATCGCGGTATGTTTTTCCAGATGCGGTTTGAGCTTTGCCATGCGGTTATCTAATTCTCTGTCGAGACCACGGCAAGCCAGCATCAATCGGGAGACTAAGACATCTAACGTTTCCCGTTCATTGCCAGCCAATTGCACCAACGCCTGAAACTCGTCTTCTTTTTGTTCGAGACGAATTTTCAGCTGCGTTACGCGGGCATTTGAGTTGGCAATATCATCCATTCTTTCAATCCAAAATTTTTATATATTATGTTGATATCGGTAATGAACCGCCATTATCTTACTGTTGTTTTTCGTTGTGCCGGCACTGACAGCGCATTCCAATCAAGAGTGCTGTGTTTTTCTGAACTGTTCACTTTGACTAAGCCTTTGGTTATGGCTTCGATTGTTTTGCTCCTCAAGTCGCCGTTAAAGAAGGCGGCCTGTTGGCAATCTATTGCAAATAACTCAACCCATACATTCTTACATAATTTTTCGGATAATTGCATGGCGCCAGCGAGCGCAATGCCACAAATTTCCAGTGTTTGTACGGGTTTTAGCGCATTAATTGACTTACTTAAAAAAGGATATTGCACCTTTCCACAAATGACGCGCTCATTGAGTCCATATTTGCGCATAATCACACCGATCCGGTTTTCTATGCGGATAATGATTTCGTCATATTGCTCGATAGCCTCTTCCGGCAGGGTACAAAGCAATAAACGATCGGACAGTAAGTAATAATGGCTTTGTTCAGGCATCCGTTGCCGGATGGCATGAGAGACCTGACGCAGAATGGATTGTGCTTTTTTTAAGCCGACACGGCATTCCAGATCAATGAGCCCCTGCGCCCGAAACAACAGCATGGCCGTAGAGCTGTTAAGGCTCACCGGGCTATCGGGTTGTTGTGATAATTTCAGTTGTTGCCCCAGTTCTTTTTGCAGCAACAATGGTGTGCCCATACTGGTGATGTTGTCGTAATCAATGAGCTGTTGTAAGCGCTGTTGTTCTTGCCGCAACTCACGTAACTTGCGGATGTGCCAAAGTAAAGCAATACCCAGTATGGTCATTATTAGCGCAGCACTGATCCCAACTTTGAAATACCAGCTCAACTCGCTATCGAGGCGGCGTTTTTCGTTATCCAGTTCCTGCAATCGTTGTGATTGATCTAAGCGGGTGTAATTAGTGAAAAAATCACTTTGTGGCGGTGCTTCGGTCGAAGCCGCTTCGTGCTGACTGTTGGTGAATAATTTGTAGTTCAGCAGCGCCAAATCGTATTGTCGGTTACTTTCGTAAGCCATCGACAACAGGCGATACAGCTCAGTCTCGATATTTTTTTGTTCCGGGATGGGAGTATTCAGTAACTGTTCTAACAAGACGATCGCTTGTGTCGGATTATCTTGTTGTACATAAAGTTCTGACAATGACAGCAAGGATAACCGCTCATAAAACGGTAAGTGTTGCCGCTGGAATAGTTCATACGCCGCGGTCAAATAGGTTTGTGCCTCATTATAACGATGCAGTTGCTGGTAAGTTTTTCCGATCTCCAGATGCAGACGGGCGAGATCCTGAGGGCGGGCGCTATGTTGATAAACGGCGGCAGCATTCAGTAACAGGGCGAGTGCCAGATTTGTTTCATGTGCTTCACGTTTTAAGCGTGCCAAATGAATAATGGCGTCAGCTTGCCAGCCATCGTTACCGAGTTGTTGTGTCAGCTCCAGCGCTTGTTCGGCATAACGGACCGCATTAGCCAGATCTTGTTCTTGAGCAAACAGTTGGCTGATGCGAGTGGTTAGCTGGACTTGTAACAACAATTGATTGTTTTTTTGCGCTTGTTCTAAGGTGGCATGGTAGGCCAGCAAGCTGTGCTCATCTTCGTTATTCAGATGCAGCAGGTCACCATCCAACATGTTGGCCCACACCTCAAGCTGTGGGTTCGGTGTTGTCAGCAACAAAGTATGAACCTGAGCCAGCATCTCTTGTGCGAGCTCTGGCAATTGCCGATGGATAGCGAGAGCACTATTGAGCAAACCGACATAAACCGGCAGTTCGGCACTGTGTTTGGTATCGTTCTGCACCAACACATTCAGACGTCGCCAGGCATGATGTGCTGGGATCGGTTTATCCAGATCGAGCCCCAAAATAGTGACTTGATGGTAAAGACTGATTTCGGCTAAATCGTCGAAATGTTGGCGGCTGGCCATTTCTTCCGCTTTAACTAAAGCATCTAACGCTTCGTTATAACGTTCCTGACGCGCATAGCAGATTCCATTGACGATGAAGGTCTGGATTTGTTGCCGACTGCTGCGTAATTGCACCCGATCTTTCACCCGGCTCAGTGAGGTGTTTTTATCATATCGGGCGGATAACAACGGGTTGTCCTGCGGTTGCAACAGCCCTTCCGTGATTTGAATGCAACGATCCGGGCTGGCAATGCCAATCTGTTGTGCCTGCTGCAAGGTATCCGAGAGATCCGCTGGATCCATCTCTGGGGCTGGCACGCTGAGTCCATTCAACAGAAAAACCAAAGGCAATAAAGTCATAAATTCATCGTTTCATCTGATTTCTGTTGGTTATCAACATCGAGAGTATGCGACATAAAACACCGGAACGTGATATTTACTGTCGGATCAAACGCATATTTTCCGGCGCCGTTTCCCAGTTACTGCGGAATGGGTTGATGTCTAACCCACCACGGCGGGTATAACGGGCATACACCGTCAGTTTTTCCGGTTGGCAATAACGTTGCAGATCGACAAAGATCCGCTCAACGCATTGTTCGTGAAATTCATTATGCTGACGGAATGAGATCAGATAACGCAGCAGCTTTTCCCGTTCAATGCGCGGGCCTTGATAATGAATAACGACACTGCCCCAATCAGGTTGACCGGTCACCAGACAATTTGATTTCAACAAATGGCTGTGCAGGGTTTCTTCCACGATATGATCATGGTTACCGGCTTGTTGCAGCCAATCGCTGGAGAAGTGGTATTCGTCGATCACGATATCCAAATCATCAATGCATTCTCCGGGCACGCTGGCGATATGATGCGGCGCTTGGGTTAGCGGAAACAAGCTGACTTTGACGGCACCTTGTGCGCACTGACTGAGATCTTTTTCTAAGGTCTGGCGGACAGTCGCTAAATCCGCAATGGTGGTTTGGTTAAAACTGTTCAGATACAGCTTGAACGATTTAGATTCGATCAGGTTTAAACTGTTGGCATCAATACGAACCTCACCAATGGCAACCATGGGTTTGCCTTTGCTGTTCAGCCAGGAAAGTTCATACAGCGTCCACAGATCTTCACCGTGGAAGGGGAGTTGTTCCGCTAAGCTCAATGCATCCCGATTTAGCTGTCTGGGCACCGGTTGTAATAACTGCGGGCTATATTCAGCAATATATTCTGTTTTCTGACCCAGTGTCAGATTTGCCAGCAACGGGTTATTTTCGTAAGGGGATGCATGAGACATGAGAGGCTCGCTCAGTTAAAATCCAAGTATATTTAATTGTCGGGAAAAACCGTGGCTGATCAAGTTATTTGCGCATTATCTGATGTATTTGCACGTTGGTTCGCCTATCAGCAACAGCGAGGCATCGCCGTTTGTTGCCCGGAGGATGAAAACCGGCCTTCGCCTTGTCGTTATGATTTGAAAAATCCGGCGTTATGGAAATATTGGGAACGTCCACAACCCGTCGATTTACACAATATTGCATCGGCGCTGGAGTGTGAATTTCACCCTGCGATCCATACTTATTACGGCCATGGTTTTGCCGGGCAGATCACCGCTTCTTTTAAAGGATTAGCGGTGACGCTGGTGCAGCCGTGGAACGAGGAGGATTTTGAGCGTTTGCAGGAAAATATGGTGGCACATGTGATGATGTTGCGGCGTCTGAAATTGCCACTGACGTTATTTCTGGCCACGGTACCGAATGAATTGCAGGTGATCAGTCTGGATAACGAGAGTGGTGCGGTGTTGCTGGAACAGCTGGGTCAGCCAAAACGCTGGATATTGGCTGACTCATTAGCGGAATTTTTGCAGCGGCTTTCGCCATTGCCGTCAAAGACCATTAGCCCAGTTGCTCAAGCAAACTTACCCGCTTAGCTAACATGATCACTTGCTGCTGCAATTGTTCGACCTGACGTTGCAGCGTTGCCAGCTGATTCTCGGGCGTTTCGGGTTGTTGCTCAACGCTCTGTTCATCATTATTGGTGCCCGGCAAGCCGAGTGATTTATAGGCTTCCGGATCTTGTTTCCAGCGTTGTATGGCGCTGATCAACGTAGCCATTGGCACGGGCTGGCGCAGGCGTGATTTGACCAACGCGGTGGTGGGTGTTTGACCGTTTGCGGCCAGTTGGTTAGCAATACGGAAAATATCATCCATCAGAAAATCCAAGCTCCTCGTTGAGTTTACAATTGAATTAGTGGCGTTGTCGTTGTTGTGGAAACGGAATTACATTGTTGTGTTCTGGTTTTACCGGCGTGGTATCGTTGGTTTCGTGATGGGTGGGCATATTGATCACGATGCCGGTACGCACCGGTTCAGGTTCACGCTGGTTGCTCGGATCAACCCGAAAAATCGGTTGCTGCAGGCCGACCAGATAGAGTTCGCCTTCTTCTTTGCCAACGCCATCCATGCTGTATTCAAATACAAACGCGTTGGCCTTTTGGGTCACGCGCGACAGGCACAACGGAATACCGAAGGACTGGCGCGCAATACTCAGCAGTTGCAGATCTGTATTCTTGCAGTAATGCTTGATCAACCGTTCCGCCAGCTCTGATTGTTGACGGCGCAGCCAGCACTCCGCGCCAATCAGGCAAATTAAAAATAACGCTAATAGATCTGTCATCGCATCTCTACTCAGTAAAAAATGGCGGTAGTGATATATTAGCCGGAATTTAACCGTAACAGGAAATTGGTGTGTGTTATGTCGCGACAAGTTGTGTTTTTGCTAAAAGAGCTGGAATTCACATTACAGCGTCTGCAGTTATGGCAGGACGATGCACCTTCTGAAGCCGCATTGGCCAGCACCCAGCCGTTCGCGCTGGACACGCTGGAATTTCACCAATGGTTACAGTTTATTCTGTTGGAACGTTTTCGTGTCATGTTAGCCGCTGGTGAACCGTTACCTACTGCGGTTGCGATTTACCCGATGGCCACGGAAGTTTATAAAAATAAGCTGAAAGAACATTCCTTACTGTTAGATGTATTGGCTCGTCTGGATGAAGAGCTGAGTGGAAAACCGGTTGATCGTCTGCAATGAGTCTGCAAATTCTTTATCGTGATGAACATCTGGTTGCCATCAACAAACCGGCCGGTCTCTTGGTGCATCGCAGCTGGCTGGATAAAGGTGAAACGCAGTTTGCGATGCAGATGACGCGTGATCTGATTGGCCAGCATGTGTATACCGTGCACCGGCTCGATCGGCCGACCTCCGGCATTCTGTTGTTTGCGTTAGACCCGGAAACGGCGCGGCATCTCACCGATGCGTTTGCATCTCATCGGATGCAAAAAGAGTATCTGGCACTGGTACGTGGCTGGGCACCGCTGCAACAGTTTCTCGATTATCCGCTCAAAGAAGAGCTGGATCGGATCGCGGATAAATTCGCCGACCCGGATAAACCGGCACAACCGGCAAAAACCCATATCCGCTGTATCGCTCGCATCGAATTGCCGTTTGCCGTATCACCAAAACACCCCAGCAGCCGTTATAGTTTGGTGAAACTGCTGCCGCTGACCGGACGTAAGCATCAACTGCGTCGGCATCTGGCGCATTTGCGTCATCCGATTGTGGGTGACACCTCACACGGCGATGGCCGGCATAACCGTTTTTTCCGTGAACAGTTTGAGTGTGCGCGTTTGATGTTGCATCACCAGCGCCTGAGTTTTCGTCATCCACATAGTAACGAATTGATCATTATTGATGCGCCGTTAGATGATAGCTGGAACCTGCGATTGAATGAATTTGGCTGGTCGGCGTGAATTTCCGCATGAAAGGTCAGAAACCTACATTTTATCTGCTTGTTTTATGACATAAATTGGCGTTTTTATAACCATAAAGTTAATGTGGTCATCTAGCCGCTGTCCTATAAAAAATGATATTGTGATCACAATCACGGAAGAGTTGCGATCCTTATCAGCGATGACTAAATTTTCCAATCAGATCAGCCTGCGTACCGCCATATTTGCCTTCTTTTTTTTACTTATCTCACTTTTGGGCGGGGCGCAGATATACATCAGTTACGA
>JAQUHG010000360.1 GCA_028683735.1 Tolumonas sp.
GTGACGCTCACGAAGGGCAAAGCCGTTCCAGCGGTGAACCTTATATTACGCATCCCGTTGCCGTAGCCAGTATTCTGGCCGAGATGCATCTCGATCATGAAACGCTGATGGCGGCATTACTGCACGACGTGATTGAAGATACCCCGATCACCAAAGATCAATTGGCGGATCAGTTTGGTCAGGCCGTAGCCGAGTTGGTATATGGTGTTTCCAAGCTCGATAAGCTGAAATTCCGCGATCATAAAGAAGCGCAGGCCGAAAACTTCCGCAAAATGGTCATGGCGATGGTGCAGGATATTCGCGTTATCCTGATCAAGCTCGCCGACCGCACACACAATATGCGCACGCTCGGCTCGTTACGCCCCGATAAACGCCGTCGCATCGCCCGCGAAACGCTGGAAATCTTCTCCCCGATTGCGAACCGTTTAGGTATCCACTCGTTAAAAAGCGAGCTGGAAGAGTTGGGCTTTGAAGCACTCTATCCGATGCGTGCCCGAATATTACGGGAAGCGGTGAAACGCGCCCGTGGTAATCGCAAAGAGGTGATCGACTCGGTGTACAAAGCGGTAAATGGCCGCTTAGAAGATGCACATATTAAAGGTATGGTCATCGGTCGGGAAAAGAACCTCTATTCCATCTATAACAAGATGGTGAAAAAAGAGCTGCGCTTTTATGAAGTGATGGATATTTACGCCTTCCGCGTAATTGTCGATGACATTGATACCTGTTACCGCGTGCTCGGTCAGATGCACAGTTTGTATAAACCCCGCCCCGGTCGTTTCAAAGATTATATCGCCATTCCCAAAACCAACGGTTATCAGTCACTGCATACCTCACTGGTTGGCCCGCATGGTGTGCCGGTTGAGATCCAGATCCGTACCGAGTATATGGAGCAGATGGCGGATAAAGGCGTCGCGGCACATTGGGTGTATAAAACCAATGGCGATGCCACCAGCAGTACCGCGCAGATCCGCGCGCAACGCTGGATGAAGAACTTATTGGAATTGCAGCAAAGTGCCGGTAGTTCCTTTGAGTTTATTGAAAGTGTCAAAACCGATCTCTTCCCCGATGAGATTTATGTGTTTACACCGGAAGGCCGGATTCTGGAATTACCAACCAACGCTACGCCAGTCGATTTTGCCTATGCCGTGCACACCGATATCGGCAACAGTTGTGTCGGTGCGCGGGTAGAACGTCAGCCGTTCCCACTCAGTCGCCCACTGACTTCCGGGCAAACCGTGGAAATCATTACCGCACCGGGTGCACGCCCGAATGCCGCGTGGCTGAATTTTGTGGTGACCTCGCGCGCGCGCACCAAAATTCGCCAGTTCCTGAAAAATCTACGCGCCGAAGAGTCGATCATTCTGGGACGCCGACTACTGAGTCACTCGCTGGGTGGCAAAAAAATTGAAGATGTTCCGGCAGAAAATTTGCGTCAGGTACTACACGATACCCGCCATGAGTCGTTAGATGGTTTGCTGGCGGATATCGGACTTGGCAATCAGATGAGTGTGGTCATTGCCCGACGTTTGCTCGGTCAGCATGAGCAAGAGCCGGAAAAAGATAAGAAGTCATCCTCCACTCATCGCAAACTGCCGATTCGGGGTTCTGGTGGCATGTTGGTGACGTTTGCCAACTGTTGTCGCCCGATCCCTGGCGATGCCATCATTGCGCATATCAGCCCCGGCAAAGGGTTGGTCGTGCATCAGGAAAGCTGCCCTAACCTGCGCGGTTATAACCGTGAACCAGATAAATACCAGCCGGTACAATGGGATATGGAGCAATTAGGCGAACAGGAGTTCCGCACCAGCATTGTGGTGGAAGTGGTGAACCATCAGGGTGTGTTGGCGCAACTGGCCAATGTCATTGCGGCTACGGGCGCCAATATTCACAGTATCAGCACGGAAGAAAAAGATGCGCGGGTGTATCAGGTCAACTTACTGATCACCACCAAACATCGTGTGCATTTGGCGAATATCATGCGCAAAATTCGTGTTATGCCCGATGTATTACGCGTCAACCGCACCACTAATAAGATCCGCAGTAAAGAGTCATCATAAACCCCTATTGCACCACCGGTAGTGTGAACTATCGGTGGCTCATTCTTCATTTGAAATAAACAACACTTCGAATGAATGTTAATGCTGGTGTTTCAGACTTTAGCTATACTGTGATCGTTCTCTGTTCCGCTCTCTTCTCTGCTGTAACGAGGTTTCCCCATGTACAAAGTCGTTATCTCTGATCTGGATGGTACGCTGCTCAATAACCAGCATCAGGTCTCTCCGCACACCCGTAAAGTGCTGAAGAAAATGGTGGCTGAAGGCACTAAGTTTGTCGTGGCAACCGGCCGCCATCACATTGATGTGAAAGCGATCCGGAATGCATTAGGGCTGGATATCTATCTGGTGACCTCGAATGGTGCGGTGGTGACAGATAAACAAGATCAAATTATCTACAACCGCACCCTGCCGGTCGATATTGCACAGGAGTTGTCCGAGTTACCACTGCCGGATCCGGAAATTGCGGTAAATCTTTATACGCCTGAAGCATGGTTTACTAACAAAGACATGCCGGAATATCTGGAATATCATAAAGATACTGGTTTTTGTTATACCAAAACTGATCTGGTGGCCTTAGATAAAAGCAGTATCAATAAGTACTTTTTCATTGCAGAACACGAACCGTTGTTAGAGTTGGAAAACACCCTGCTGGAACGTTATGCCGGCCAGTTAAGTATTGCCTTCTCGCAACCGGATTGCCTCGAAGTGATGGCGTTAGGGGTCAACAAAGGCGCGGCTATCTCTTCTATTTTGGAACAGCATGATATTCCTTTAAGTTCCGCGATTGCTT
>JAQUHG010000361.1 GCA_028683735.1 Tolumonas sp.
GTGCTGACGATGGTGCCGTTACCCGCCGCTATTGATATGTTCCGCCCAGATTGGGTGGGGTTGGTGGTGCTGTATTGGGTCATTGCCCTGCCACATCAGATGAACGTGGTCAGTGCCTGGATTGTCGGTTTGCTCATGGACATCATGCTGGGGTCAACCTTAGGCATCCATGCACTGGGTATGGCGGTGATCTCTTATGCTGCAACGTCGCAATATCAGAAGATCCGTAATTATTCGGTCTGGCAACAGGCGCTAGTGATGGGCTCCTTGATCTTTATTGGGCAATTACTGATTTTCTGGGTTGAGCATTTGTTTGCCTCTCCACGCCTGAATACCCGTTTTGTCTGGGCGTCACTGAGTTCTACTTTACTCTGGCCATCCGTGTATCTCTTCTTGCGGTATATCCGCCGTCGTTTCAACATCAGGTAATCCATATGTCAGCCAGTATTGCGCTTTATCTGGCGTCTGCATCTCCCCGCCGTCGAGAACTGTTAGCTCTGCTGGACTATCCGTTTGCGGTGTTGTCAGTCGATGTGGAAGAGCAACGCCAGCCGCAAGAACTACCAGAAGTGTATGTGCAGCGATTGGCCCGGGAAAAATCGCAAGCGGGTTGGCTTGCGTGCCAAGGTGAGAAACCGGTGCTGGGAGCCGATACAATCGTGGTTTTTCAACAAGAAGTGCTGGAAAAACCAAGAGATTTCGCCGATGCTCAACGTATATTGCAGTTACTGTCCGGTAATACGCATACTGTTATGACGGCAGTAGCCCTTTCTTCGCAACATGGCTGTGAAGTGATACTGGTTAATTCACAAGTGACATTTCGTGAACTGAGTCAGGACGACATCGACCGTTATTGGCAAAGCGGAGAACCAGCAGATAAAGCCGGTGCTTATGGTATTCAAGGCATTGGTGGTAAATTTGTCTGCCACCTCAGCGGCAGTTATTCTGCCGTGGTGGGGTTGCCGCTACTGGAAACGGATCAGTTACTGCATAAATATTGTCGCCATTCATGACTTCAGATTACTAAGGCTGAACTATGTCCACCGAATTGCTGGTCAACGTAACACCGTCAGAAACCCGGGTTGCCCTGGTCGATCACGGTATGTTGCAGGAAGTGCACATCGAGCGTCAGGCTAAACGCGGAATTGTCGGTAATATATACAAAGGCAAGGTCAGCCGGGTTTTACCGGGTATGCAGGCTGCCTTTGTCGATATTGGTATGGATAAAGCGGCTTTTTTGCACGCTTCCGATATCGTGCCGCATACCGAATGCGTAGATGTTAAAGAAAAAGAACACTTTCAGGCCGGCAATATTGCGGAACTGGTTCGGCAAGGTCAGGACATCATGGTACAGGTGGTGAAAGACCCGATGGGCACCAAAGGCGCCCGCCTGACCACGGATATCACTTTGCCATCCCGTTATCTGGTGTTTATGCCGGGCAGTGCGCATGTCGGTGTTTCACAACGAATCGACAGCGAAGAAGAGCGTGAACGCTTAAAACAGATCGTCACCAAAAATGTGGATGAACTGGGCGGCTTTATCGTGCGTACCGCCGCCGAAGGCGTGGGCGAAAAAGAGCTGGAACAAGACACCATCTTCTTGAAACGACTGTGGCGTAAAGTGCTGGAGCGTCGGCAGAAATACCCGACATGTCATGTGTTGTATGCAGAATGGAGCTTAGCGTTCCGTATTCTGCGTGATTTTGTCGGTGACGAGCTGGATAAGATCCGGGTCGATTCGCGGCAGACCTTTGAACAGCTTTGTCAGTTTACCGATGAATTCGTGCCAGAGATGAGCGCCAAACTGGATTACTACTCCGGTGAGTCGCCGATTTTTGATTTATACGATGTTGAAAATGAGATTCAGCGGGCGCTGGAGCGTAAGGTTGAGCTGAAGTCCGGTGGTTATCTGATCATCGATCAGACGGAAGCCATGACCACCATCGACATCAATACCGGTGCTTTTGTCGGCCATCGCAATCTGGAAGAGACCATCTTTAACACCAACGTCGAGGCGACAGCGGCGATTGCCCGTCAACTGCGGTTACGCAACCTTGGCGGCATTATCATTATCGATTTCATCGATATGCAAAGCGAAGATCATCGTCGGCGCGTGTTACAGAGTTTGGAGCAAGCGCTGGCGAAAGATCGCGCGAAAACCGGCGTTAATGGTTTCTCACAGCTGGGTTTGGTAGAGATGACCCGTAAGCGTACCCGGGAAAGTCTGGAGCATGTGCTCTGTTCACAATGCCCGGAATGTAATGGGCGCGGCCGCGTTAAAACGGTGGAATCGGTTTGTTACGAAATTCTGCGTGAGATCCTGCGTGTCAATCGTGCCTATGATGCGGATCAGTTTGTGGTATATGCCTCTCCGGCAGTCGCAGAAGCGTTACGCGGTGATGAATCGCACAGTCTGGCCGAGTTAGAAGTGTTTATTAGCAAACAAGTTAAGGTACAAGCGGAGCCATTATACAGTCAGGAACAATTTGACGTGGTGATGATGTAAGTGCGTTGGCGTGGCATTGCGCGTGGATGCGCCATTTTACTGGCTGGTGTTTTTGTTTTACTGGCAGTGCTGGTCACGGCGCTGCGGTTCGGTGTTCCTGATTTACAGCCGCACCGTGACTGGTTATTGCGCCAGTTTCTGCCAGCTGGTGTTACGGCATCGGCAGAACATCTCGGTTGGCGTTGGCAAAATTATGGTCTGCAATTAGAGCTGGATGACGTCGCCTTCGAGCAAAAAGGTGCTACGTCAATTGATCTGCATGCGAAAAAGCTACAACTGCACTGTAATCCGTTTTTACAGTTCTGGAAAACTCATAGCTGCCTGGCGCAATTACAAG
>JAQUHG010000078.1 GCA_028683735.1 Tolumonas sp.
GTGCCTGCCACAAACAACTGCGCCCCGATGATGAGCCGCTTTAGGCGTACACACTGACGGCGTTGATGGTTGCCGAAACGTAACCAGTGCAGACTTTCAGCTTGCCACCACACGTGAATTCATGTGTTGCGCGAGGCAACCCACGCTCAGGAAGTGAGCCGCAAACCCCTCTGGGCTATCCGACTAGCCGCTTTAAGGCTTGAATTCACCACCAACAATGACGCCGCTTTTATTACCTAACTTCGACTTGTGGGGCTGCGTAGCAGTCCCACACCAAGTTTTTGTTAACCTGAAACCACACCAACAAAACAACAGTGATATAAAATTGATTTATATCAATAAATTGTTGCTGAACTAAATTTGTTCACTATAGTTACTGCAATTTTCACTCAAAAACTGAAGAGATTGTTTATGAAAAAAGTCATCGCATTATCTTTCGCGCTCATTTCATTCAATACGCTGGCTCATATGGATTGCTTAGTCGGCAATTATAAAAATGATCAAGGTGCAAGCGAATTTACAATCTCAGGACAACATCATGAGGGGACTTTAACAACTCCAACAGGTGAAAAAATCACGGTTGCCATGATGAAAGATAAACAAATTTCGCAGTTATGGAAACAAATGCACTGGGATCGCAAATCAGCGGATGATGCTGAATGCGCCGCTGATTCAAACAAGACGCATGTCGTTTGTGAGCTTTCAAATGCTGATGCAGAGCCAGCTTTTAAACATGCTACAAATATATACTTAAAAGCAGGAAAAGAGCTTCAGCTTTTAAAGCGCGAAGATAAATAACAATATTTCTTTTTCAGGTTAACTTTTACTTAAGGGGCGGTGCGTAGCACCGTCCAACTTTAAGTTTTTGTTATGCAGTAATTGAAAAAAGAAGCTGAATTCAACACCGCGTTAGCTATAGCTGGCTGACTCGAATTCAACGCCGCGAAAGCTTCAAATGGTTGTAAGGAATGACCCACCGACAGACTTGACGGTTGCCGGAGACATAACCACAGCGGACTCGAATTACCTATTTCTCGGACTTGAATTCCACGCTGAAAATGGTGGCGCAAGTTATGTCGCAGGAAACCACTTCACAGGAAATGAGCCGCAAACAGCACAGGACTTGCAGCCAACACCGCTTTAAAACTCGAATTCAACGCAAAACAACGAACAAAGACTGCATAACTTTTACTTAAATGGCGGCACGGAGTGCCGTCCAGTTTCAAGTTTTTGTTAGGGCTTTCGTTGAACAAGAATAATTTGGATTTGAGATTAATTGTTTGTAGTTAATTAATTCACCTGAATATTCTCTATTAAGACAAAAAAGCTCTATTACACGTAGTTCCTTATATGAACCACTTTTATATCCATTAAGTGACTGTAAGAGTTGTTTTTCATTGCCATAACCGACCTTATGTGCCGTGTTAGTTAGACGGCTTGTTATGTTTAAGAGTAGCCCAATGATATGTTCATTTATAATTGTATTTGAAAAAGATCTATATTTGTTTTTTATGATTCTGGCATATAGCAGTAATGGGATGTCCTTTTCGGATAAATATTTCAACTGCATTGAGTTTATAAAGATAGACTCCCAGCCGAAACTATATATGCCTTCACTTGCTAATTTTCTTATCAAAATATTTCTTATGGTTATTATTAATAGGTCTAGCGTGAACATATTAGACCATCTGTTTTTTGGAACTATTTTTAAAACTTCTAAAAGATCAATATTGCTAAATATTTCATTATTATAATTCAATCTAGGTTGCCAATTATTTTGTAATATGGGCATCAAGTTTTCAGTATCTGAAATAACTTTACCCTCATCTATTACATGCTTGAAAAACAAGCTGCCATTTGCAGATAAATAATTTGCCTTATCATGTTTAAATTTAGTTATTGAATAACCAGAGAACATTGCAGCTTTCTGGTTGATTTTCTGCCAATCATCGCCAATGATCAATAAGTCTTTATCAGAAAAAGCTCTAGCTCGCCCATTCAATCGGCTACCAAATTCAACAATGAGCATTACCGAATTACCTGTTTAAAAATCGAGTTAACGGTAACTGAAAGTAAAGAAATGCCCATTAAGACATTACATATTATTAATATTTCACCAGATAATGTTGGATTTGGAAATCCAGATGCACCGAGTGTTGCCATTGTAGTTATTGTATAATAAATAGATTGCACTACCGATGGTTTTATAGATTCAGTGAAAAACAGCTGAGGAAATGAGTATAGAATTAAAGTCAGTATTGAAATTATCGTGACAGTTGTTGCAATTAAATTTCTTGTTCTATAACCATAACCAAACAATATTTTATGTAAGTATTTTTTTATTAAAATTGGTGCATGCAAAAATAAGCTCTTCTTATTTGATTTTAACTCATAGAGGTATTGTCGAGCATCCCAAACTTCAAATTGATATTCTGCTTCACTTTTGTATTTTCTTTGGGAGTCGTCTCTGTAGTTATTGCGTAATTGATTGTATAAATGAACAGCTATATTTGAGTATTTCTTATCAGTAATGGCTAAACTGAATTGTGATGGTTTTGCATATACCTGTTCAAAATTGGATTTATAAAAATTGCACCTGATAAACTTGCAATTACTGAAGTTAACTTTAATGAAATCTGTACCTATAAAAAGACAGTCTGTAAACTCACAATTATTGATGTCAGTATCTGTAATTGTTTTTTTTGAAAATGAAATATTGTTAAATTTAGTATTTTTAATTTTTTTGTTAACTATTTCTGCTGGTTTATAAAGGATATCACATAAATGTCTACTGTTCTGAAGTAACTCAAAAAATTCACTTTCATTTTCAATTGTTTTGAAGGGTGAATTTAAAATAAAAAATGGGTCTGGCATATTCATCCTTAAGTGACAAGGCCCTAACTTTTACTTGTGGGGCAGCGTAGCTGTCCCACACCAAGTTTTTGTTAAATTTCTGGCATGGGATCTATTTTGTATGGATGCCATCTAGTCCATATTCCTTTAGTGAATCGCTCTGATTCAGAAACAGGATAGATCTTAAAATTATCCCGATCAGCCACCATGTATTTAAAGAGGATATCTGAGTCTTTCATTAAGTCTTTAACATATTCAATGGCGGCATCAGGAGTATTTAAGCCAAATGTAATGGATAATAACTTCGCAGGGTAGTCATGGAGTCCGGATTTGTATGATGTGGTGCGCCATTCAGATTCTTTCTCCCATGACTCATGTTTTGAATAAAATAACTTGTTTATTTCTGAATCTTTTTTAAATAGATAAATTTTTTCTTCATCATCTAATTCTGATATGTGTTTCACTTCGGCTAGCAGTTTTGATAATGAAATTTTCGGATGTGAATCTATGTAGTTTATCGGAAATGAATGCTGACCAAGTATATTTGAATCATTGCGTTCAAATTCTAAAGCAATACCTTGATGATTATCGCCATAATAAGCCCACATAGGAATGCTGCATAGATTCGGAGTTAAACAAAGAACACCACAGTATTGCCTTAAAATATCAGCAAATATATTGCTGAAATAATTAAGCTGATCATTGTTGAAATTTAATTCTTCAATGAACTCTGTCGTAATCTTTGGCTTTATTGGCTTGATAAAGTAACTGCTATCTATTAATTGTGATAATTTCAATATATTTTTAACTATATCTGAACAACCATCAAAGTCATTCTCAATTTGATATGCGGCTTCATAAGGATCATTGAATCCTATCGGGGCGGAATAAAATATTTGGTTGTTTTTTAATCCATTGATGACATATGCATCGAGAATTATTTTGTTATCAATTTTTATAGCTCTCGATAGGTCAGGTGACCCAAGCAATAATCTTTTAAAATTAAATAACGATTGAATGTGAGATGATTGCATTTATCAACCTAAGAATTTAACTTTTACTTGTGGGGTGCGTAAGCATCCCACACCAAGTTTTTGTTAGGGTGCGGCTAAAACAACTCGCCTTGAGAATCGGAAAATTTCTTGGCTTGTTTAAACTTCAAGCCTTGTGGTGTGGTTATTAATGAATTACCGTCTCTGATTTCAATGACTGTGGTCACTGTATATCCAGTTATTGCTACATCACCAACTTCATTGAGCTCGCGACCAATCATTAGTTCACATTTAATCGTTGAGCCATGTTTAAAACTATGTTTTTCAGATAAAACCTCTTCACGAAAAGAATAATCATTCATGTCGAAGCTGATTGGTACATTATTGTATATTCCTTTCCATTTGTATCTGCCTTCTTTAAGGACTGGCGATATAATTTCTATTAATGCTGAATCATCTTTTAATGAAGATAATCTATTTGATTTTAATATGAATTTATAAAAGTCTCGGCTAAGAACTGTTTTTTCATCTTGATTATTTTTAATGTTATCGATATTTTTTGCGTTGAAGCCGACTTGGTTCACTTTGGGATAGTAGGTGAGGTGACTATAAAAATTTGATTTACGTTTAGTTATTTTTAAGTTTTTATCGACGACGTCTGCTACTTTTTTTACTGTTTCTGAGTTGATTGATTTTTCTTCGAGTTCTTTCTTCAGCTTTTGTATAGAAAGTTTCTTTTCTTCGATAGTTAATTGCTTTATTTCTTTGTCTAATTGTTCTGTTTCTGGATCAGATACCGGAATCCTAGACATCACCAGTGTTAATATAGTAAGTAATAAGGTGATTTGGTTTGCATTTTCACCTAATAATTTCCATAGATCTCGGAATCCACCTTCTGCAGGGAGAACGGAGTTAATCTCTATATTGATATCTAAAATGTTAGCGGCTTCGATGAAAATAGCTAATATTTCAGATTCACACTTATTTTTTATGATCGAATCTACCGAGTGACCATTGTCTCTTAAATAATAATGAAGCTCAAAAATATCTATATTCATTGAGATACCTTAATTTTGTAACAAGATAGACTCTGACCGCACCCTAACTTTTACTTAAGTGGCGGCATGTAGTGCCGTCCAGTTTCAAGTTTTTGTTAGGTTTTTGACGGTAATTCATGTGCATCACAAGGTAATTCATCTATATCTTCATGTGAGATGCATATAATGTAGGTCCAGTCAGCGTCTAATCTCTCGACGTTTAGTAGCTGATTACTATTTTTGAAGTAATCTAAACGTTCTGGTGGAATTTTAAACCAAAGTTGATGTTTGTAGGAAATGTTAGTAACGGCGCCTGATTCTATTTCATACCAAAAAACTTTAGTTTTATAGTTGTAGTTTATTTGTAACGAAGAGTCTATTTTTGAAAAATCGTTTTCAATTCGATCTAAAGCAGGTGTTGATTTTCCAAGATATTTTTTAATCAGAAATGGATTGGTAAAGTAATAATAATTTTCACCTTCATAGGTGTTGATGTCAGGAACACCTTGCCGGTGATTTTTTGTTGAAGGTGCTAAAATTTGTAAATTGTCCAATATGAATTTATTTACAAGTAATGCATCCTTAATAATTTGATTGTTAATCAATATGGGTAATTTAAGCTTAGTAAGGCGCTCATTATCTTCATAACTCAAAAAATGTGAATTAAAGATATAAAAATTATGAGTACCACTATTGTTTTCATCATGAACTTCATAGAAAACCTAACAATTTATTAGTTGGAATAATTCCGTAAAAGATCCATAAAACAGTGTGTTTTAAGGAGAAATCGATAGGTTACAAAGGTGGAACATATCCACATTTCGTGCTGTTCAAATTCGTTGTTCCAACTGAGGCGAAGGCTACCGCAGGACCATATTAAGACGATCTCGGGGCTGTCAGTGCTGACAGCTATCACCATCCTACTCCCGGTAATGGCTGGCTTCAAACGCAATTGATTGATCTGCATCAGCTTTTCATTTGATTCCCGTCGGGAGAAATAGTGCATATTGAGAAATCTGGACATCGGAAGAGAAAAATTGGCCGTAGATAGAGATATTCTCTGCTGCGGCTCGTATATGTTTTCTAACAGATCGAAATATTTAGAGGTAAGCCCATGAAGATGACATATCGGTTAGCTCAAGGCGCCATGGCAATTGTCATGTTATTTAGCGTGGCAAGTTGCTCAGGCATGTCAAGACAGGATAAAAATACCGTGATCGGTGCTGGTATTGGTGCCGTTGGCGGGGCTGTATTGACCGGCGGTGGTACAGTTGGCACCCTCGGTGGTGCTGCAATCGGCGGTGTTATCGGCCACGAAATTAAAAAGTAAAACAGGTGTGATCAGGTCTTTTTTTATCTATGACGAACGAACTAAATTCGGGGGATTTCCCCCAGTTTGTCATGATAAATCCCGCCAATAACTTTTTGAGCTAAACTAGTATTAATAATACACTATATCAATACTCTAAACCCATTCCATAAGGGCACGACTCGTGCCTCTGTTTTCCTATAAGTTGGGCGACAATCACTTAAAGGATGCAGTGATCGATAGAACCGCCCCCTAAAGCATCCCCTGTCCAAAGGAGGAGCGATCATGCGTATAGCCAAGGATGATGTGGACGTTAAGATGAATATTCTGGGTGCGGTGATCCGTCAGCAAACGGATTTCGGTGATGCAAGTGGCTTAGGCAAAATCAGCGGCGAATATTTCACTCTCGCCGCGGGCGTTGACACAACCCCCTTGTTCCAAGGGTTGGAAGGCAATTTATGCCAGTGTCCTCACTGGGGTTTTGTCCTTCGTGGCCAGCTCACCACGACCAACGAAGACGGTACACAAGAGACGGTTAAAGCGAATGATCTCTTTTACTGGCCGCCCGGGCACAATGTAAAGGTTGATGTGGATGCTGAAATTATCATGTTCAGTCCTCAGCATGAGCACAGCCATGTCATCGACCACATGATAAAGATGGTCAACGGGTAGTAACGGTATAGCCGTATTTACCTGTACCCAATTTATCAATCCACCGGTCTGAGTAAAAAACTCAGGTCGGTGAATCTCGGCTACTAACGAATTTTTAGTATGGATCCACTATTTTCTTATCAACACAGAGTTACATAAAAATTGTATACCGGAAGGCGCATGAGCCTTTGTATGAAACGAAATGATCTAACCCTGTGTGCAAAACACTGATAAGCAACTAATAGATGTCGGGGGCGGTTATGCTGAATCAAGTAAACGAAGCAATCCAGACTCATTATAGCCGCTTGGATGTGGGCAGTGTCATTTTAGCGGCTCTGGAAAAAGTGGGGAAAGACCTAGATCATCTTACGCCGGAGGATTTAGCCCCTGTCGACGAGTTTCATATTCGGGGGCGGGCAGCGACACTTGAACTTGCTCGCGCCGCTGGTCTTGATGCCAATAAGCACGTTCTTGATGTTGGTAGCGGTGTTGGTGGTACTTCGCGATGTCTCGCGAAGGAATTCGGCTGCCGCGTTACGGGCATTGACCTCACAGACGAATACTGTCTCGCTGCTGCAATGCTATCGAGCAAGGTTGGGCTCGCGGATCTGGTTGATTACCACCAATGCGATGCCACCAACTTGCCGTTTGATGATGGAATATTCGATGTTGTCTGGACGGAACATGTGGCAATGAATATTCCTGATAAAACTAAGTTGTATGCAGAACTCCATCGAGTTCTGAAACCAAATGGAACGCTCGCGATCTACGACGTATTAGCCGGCCCTTCTGGTACAGTCCTGTTTCCTGTCCCATGGGCGCGCAGCCCAGATACAAGCTTCCTGGTTCGGCCACATGAGTTACGCATGCTTCTTGAAAGTGTCGGATTTACTATTTCTGAATGGTCAGACACGACAGAGGTGGCGCGTGAGTGGTTCCTGTCTCTGGCCGAAAAAATACGAAGAGAAGGCTTTCCACCCCTTGGATTTCATCTGCTCTTAGGCCGTGATTTTCAGGAGATGGCGCAAAATCAGGGAAGAAATCTTCAGGAAGGGCGAATAGTTCTTGGACAAGTTGTCGCAAAAAAATAGGCACTGCCCTACCAGTTGGCGTGCAGATAACGGTGTAAACGCTGACGATTGTATGCAACGCCGATGTATTTGAATGCTTTTCCTGGGTTTCAAATCGTTCTCCGTAGCATGTTTCAATTCATTGAGTCGGAGTGAAAGTATGTTATATCGTTTTCTTGGAACACTGGCTTTAGGTGTTATCACATCACTTTGGAGTACCTTAGCCCCTGCGGCAGAACTGATGCCTGGTATGATGATGCCAATGATGAGAGTAGAAGAGGTTAAAGTTCCGTTATTAGCTCATGGTGCTGTTTTACAAGATATTTTTAAATTACCGAACTGGAGTAAACAACCGAATTTCTTTAAAGCCGACATAACAGCCGCACCTACCGAAACGGAATTTGTCCCAGGTAAAAAAACTATTGTATGGGCATATAACCATAATCTTCCGGGCCCCCTGATTGATGTACAGGAAGGCGACACGGTTGAGATAAAATTCATCAATCAATTATGGCAACCATCTACGATCCACTGGCATGGTTTACCCATTCCGCCTGAGCAGGATGGCAATCCCATGGATCCTGTTCCTTCCGGTGGTACACATATATATCGCTTTACACTCCCAGAAGGAAGTGCGGGTACTTATTGGTATCATCCGCATCCGCATATATATACCGCTGAGCAGGTGTATAAAGGATTAGCGGCGCCGTTTATTGTCAGAGCTAAAAACGATCCGCTTAAAGATATCCCTGAACGCAATTTGATGATCTCTGACCTCAAATTAACCGGTGAAGGCTCGATTGCTGATAATAACGCGAATGATTGGATGAATGGTCGTGAAGGTCAGTTTGTGTTGGTTAATGGCCAATTCCAACCAGTTATCAATGTTAAAGGCACCGAACGGTGGCGGATCTGGAATGCATCGAGTGCTCGTTATCTGAATTTATCATTAGCCGGGCGAAAATTTACCCTTGTTGGTACTGATGGTGGCTTACTTGAAAAACCAGTCCGAGATGTGCAAAAAATATTATTAAGCCCGGCAGAGCGTGTTGAAATCATCGTGGATACATTGGGACAGGAAGGCGCAATTAATTTGCAAGCCGAACCCTATAACCGGGGAAAAATGGGGCATGTTGCGGCTGAACAAAATATCAATATAGCGTCTGTCAATTTAATCACGGGTCAATCTATCGCAGTGCCAGAGACACTAAGGAAAATAGATGATCTTGGTGAATCGAAAGCAGTGAAAAAAATTGTTTTTACAGAAACCATGAGTATGGCAAATGGTAAGCATTCCATGGCGTTTTTACTCAATGGAAAATCATTTGATATGGATCGTATCGATTTTTTCAGCCGGTTACATGAAGTGGAACTGTGGGAGATCACCAACAAGTCGGATATGGACCATCCATTTCATGTTCACGGAACGCAATTCCAACTGGTTGAAACCGAGCAAAATAATATTCGAACTCCAGCGCCTTATCGAGCGTGGAAAGACACCGTAAATGTGCGTGCAGGTGAAACAGTACGAATTAAGATCCGACAAGATTATCCGGGACTAAGAATGCTTCATTGCCATATTCTGGAACATGAAGTTCAGGGAATGATGGCGATGCAGCAAGTAAAATAGGTAATTGTTTTAGTTATTCGATAATAAAAGGCCCGGAGAAATCTGAGCCTTTTATTCAGAACATTCGCCTGTTGCATTAGAAAGACAACGGCTGCCAATAATTAAGAGGGAACCACCGCAGAGAGTTAACAAACAAGTTGCAGGCGTTCATCCTCTTATGCGGATATCACGATTTCGACCAGACATGTTTTGCCTGATTGAATGCAATGCTCAACCGTTGGCGCTATGTCAGCTGCCTGCGTTACCTTGCAAGCCGTTACTCCCATCGATAATGCCAGCGCCTGATAATCAATAACGGGGTTGGTAATATCCATGGCGATAAATTTTCCGGTTTGGGCGGAGGTATAGTTTTCCTGACTACGCATGAAGTTTTTCAGAATGTTATATTCCTGATTGTTCATGACAATGAATGTGATCGGCAGATTTTCATGCGCTGCAGTCCAGAGCGCTTGCGGCGAATACATCGCTGCACCATCACCGACAAAACAAACAACGGGCTCGCGCCCCCGGCCAAGGCTAAAACCGACCGCGGCAGGCATTGCCCAGCCCAAGGCACCGCCCCGGAAGAATGAATATTGCGTGGCCTGATGGCTACTTAGGCTGGCACGTAAAGCGTTCGTGGTGGCTAAGGCTTCGTCAATAATGGTGATATCAGGGCCAATCGCGCGTGCCGCTTCAAATGCCGCGACCAAAGGAGAAACCGGTGTTTCACTAAAATGTGCAGAAACATCTGCTTGCAGTGTTTTTTGTTTCTGTTGCTGCCGAACGAAAGCAGCATCCAGCAAGCTTTTCGCATCAAAATTGATTTGTTGCAGTTCTTGCTTCAGCAGGGGAAGCAACACTTTCAATGAGCATTGAAGATCACCAATAGTGGAGAGTTTTGACACATACGTCCTGCCCAAATCACTCGGGTCTGCTGACAATTGGAAAACCTGACAATGAGATGGAACAGCAGGTATCTCGCTGTAGAGCACGGTAATTAGCGACTTCCCGCCTAAACCCAGAATTGCATCATAGTTTTGTAAAATCTCAGAAATGAGCTTTGCATTCATCGGCATATTGCCGGCCCACAGCGGGTGTGCGGTCGGGAATGGGATACGGGCAGGGAACGAAGAACCGTAAACCGATGCACCCAGTATTTCTGCTAAAGCAACGACTTCCGTGCTTGCATCAGAGTCATGGATCTCATCACCGGCAATAATCGCTAAGCGACCGGGGCTGATCTGGGCGATCTCTTTTGCCAGAATATCGAGGCTGCCTGCGGTATAACGATGGATAATACGTGATTGCTCAGGAACCGTGACATCACATTGTTGCTCCATCACATCCATCGGTAATGATAAAAATACCGGTCCTTTCGGCGCCGCATCGGCATCATTAAAGGCGCGGCGGAGTAAGATTGGCAGTTGAGAGGCGTTGGTAACTTCTTGTGCCCATTTCACATTCGGGCGGGCAATGCTGACTAAATCGTCATACAGCAGAGGGTCAGTCAGTGTATGCCGCAGATCTTGCTGGCCAGCGGTCACTACTAACGGGGTTTGTGACACCTTGGCATTAATTAAATTGCCCATGCCATGACCAAGGCCACCAGCCGTGTGCAGATTAATGAACCCCGGCTTACGCGTTGCCTGCGCATAACCATCCGCCATAGCAACCGCACTGGCTTCCTGTAATGCAAAAACATATTTCACTGAATGGTGTCGCAACAAGGCATCTATCAGCGGTAATTCTGTGGTGCCGGGATTGCCGAAAATGTAGTCGATGCCTTCACTTTCCAGTACTTCAAGTAATACATCCGCGCCGTTCCTTCCTGAACAATCTCCGACTGCTGTTACAGAGCTCATGTGTCATCCTTATTTTGAGAATAATGCGAATATGCTGGTGATTATAGGAGATGGAGTCAGGCTAAACTTTTCTATAAAATCACCGCAAATAGAAATATTGGGAATAAAATTCCTAAAAGGCGTGATATGCAGAAAAATAATTCCTCAAATGTTGAGTTGGATGAAACAACCTTAAAAATTTTGGATTGCTTGCAGAAAAATGCCGAGCTCAGTATTGCGGAATTATCAGAAATTGTCGGGTTATCGCAATCTCCATGTTGGCGACGAGTTAACGACTTAAAAACGAGTGGCTTGATTCAGAAATCAGTGGCTATTGCTGATCAGGAAAAACTCGGCCTGCATGTAAACGTCTTTGTTCATGTGACGTTATGTCGCCAGACGGAAGAGTGTTTGATGCAGTTCGAAGAGGCAATTCGCGATCTGCCAGAGATCATGGAATGCTA
>JAQUHG010000362.1 GCA_028683735.1 Tolumonas sp.
GAAACAAGACAACGTGATTTACTTTAATTTCGATTCAGATGCAATTGAAGGCCAGTACGCCCAGTTGCTACAGACTCATGCTGATTTCCTGAAGGGTCACAACAGCGTTAAAGTATTGATCGAAGGCCATACTGACGAAAAAGGCACACCTGAGTACAACATCGCACTGGGCGAACGTCGCGCTAAAGCGGTTGCCAAATATATGCAAAACCTGGGTGTAGATGTATCTCAGTTGTCTGTTGTCAGTTACGGTGAAGAAAAACCGGCTGACCCAGCGCACACTGAAGACGCTCTCAGCCATAACCGTCGTGCGGTACTGGTTTACTAAGGTTGAATGTTGATGGGTTACCTCCATTATGTAAAAGCGGCCACATTGATGGCCGCTGTTTTTTCTGTGCCGTTGGTTCATGCTGACGATATGGAAGATCGCGTTCTTAAATTAGAACGCATGGTCAATGCGCGTGGTTTGTCTCAAGTCGAAATGCAACAGCAGATTGATGCGTTGACGAACGATGTTCGCTCATTACGTGGCGCATTGGATGAGTCAAACTACAAGTTGCAACAAGTTACTGATAGGCAAAAAACGCTCTATCAAGAGCTAGATAAACTGCAACAATCTGCACCTGCAGCGGCACCAACACCACCGGCTCCCGGTGCTCCAGTTGCGGCAACAGGCGCACCACCAGCAGCTCCAGCATCGCAGACGGCTCCGGCTACAACACCTACGGCCAGTGACACGCCTGCTCAAGCGAAACCGGCTACTGCACCTGCTGCCGCAGTGAGTGGTTCGGAAAGCAAAGATTATGATGCTGCGGTTAGTTTGGTTATCAAAGATAAGAACTACGCAAAAGCGATACCAGCTTTTGATACGTTTATTGCGAGCTATCCAAACTCGGCGTTACAACCAGGTGCACATTACTGGTTAGGTCAATTACAACTTAATCAGGGCGATCGTGAAAAAGCGAAAGCGCATTTCCTGACCGTAGCGCAAAAATATAAAGATTCACCTAAGCGTCCGGAAGCAATTTATAAGCTGGGAGTCATCGCAAAAGCTGATGGTGACACCGATAAGGCGAATAAATTTTTCCAATTGGTTATTAAGCAATACCCAAATACTTCAGCTGCGCAATTAGCTCAGAAGGCCATGGGTGGTTAATAATTAGTTAAAAAGGGCCTAAAATACGGAAAATTGGTCGAACGATGAGCAAACAGAAATAAATCATTATTTTTCTGTTGATTCGGAAACGTAAATCCGTATTATAGGCCGCCGTTGGCAGGGCAGAATGCAAAGCCAGCAAAGAGTGGGTCGTTAGCTCAGTCGGTAGAGCAGTTGACTTTTAATCAATTGGTCGCTGGTTCGAATCCAGCACGACCCACCACGAATTCCCAGGTCGCTTAGCTCAGCTGGGAGAGCACCTCCCTTACAAGGAGGGGGTCACTGGTTCGATCCCAGTAGCGACCACCAGTTTTAAAAATGATACAGATGGGTCGTTAGCTCAGTCGGTAGAGCAGTTGACTTTTAATCAATTGGTCGCTGGTTCGAATCCAGCACGACCCACCATCATTTGCAGTATCCCAGGTCGCTTAGCTCAGCTGGGAGAGCACCTCCCTTACAAGGAGGGGGTCACTGGTTCGATCCCAGTAGCGACCACCAGTTTTACACATAATCAATCCGAATGATTATGTTGAAGTTCCCAGGTCGCTTAGCTCAGCTGGGAGAGCACCTCCCTTACAAGGAGGGGGTCACTGGTTCGATCCCAGTAGCGACCACCAAATTTTGTGTTGCAAGTGTGGGTTGTTAGCTCAGTCGGTAGAGCAGCGGACTCTTAATCCGTAGGTCGAAGGTTCGATCCCTTCACAACCCACCAATAAATCCCAGGTCGCTTAGCTCAGCTGGGAGAGCACCTCCCTTACAAGGAGGGGGTCACTGGTTCGATCCCAGTAGCGACCACCAGTTTTAAAAAGTGACAAAGATGGGTCGTTAGCTCAGTCGGTAGAGCAGTTGACTTTTAATCAATTGGTCGCTGGTTCGAATCCAGCACGACCCACCATCTTTGCTCCAACCTACCTGTTTTAATCTTTCTATTTCCCATTTTAATCGCTCTGTTTTTATCTCAGCATTTCACATACTGAATTGCATTTAGCAAGTCTGCCATCTCGGTTATAATCAGCGAAGCCTTATCGTATTACTGGAGTAAGACATGAACAGCCCAGTCAATGTGGTTGAAATTGACTATCCTTTTCCGCAAATTCCAGCGCCGTTATCTGCGGAGCGTAAGCAGGAGTTGACTGCTCGTATCGCTGAGTTGCTGAAAGCCAGAAATGCTGTGTTGATTGCGCATTATTATACCGACCATGATATTCAGGCATTGGCTGAAGCAACGGGCGGATTTATTGGCGATTCGCTGGAAATGGCAAAGTTTGGTAAGCAGCATGCAGCACAAACGCTCATCGTTGCGGGTGTGCGTTTTATGGGTGAGTCAGCAAAGATCCTAAGCCCAGAAAAGCAAGTGCTGATGCCAACACTGCAGGCTGAATGTTCACTGGATCTTTCTTGTCCTATTGAAGAGTTTTCTGCATTTTGTGATGCACACCCAGAGCATACTGTAGTGGTTTATGCCAATACATCTGCGGCAGTTAAAGCCCGCGCCGATTGGGTTGTTACTTCCAGTATTGCATTGGAAATTGTTGAACATCTGGATGCCGAAGGTAAAAAAATTCTTTGGGCGCCGGATCGTCACCTCGGGGCTTATATAGAGAAAAAAACGGGTGCAGAAATGCTGCGTTGGCAGGGGGCGTGTATCGTCCATGATGAATTTAAAGCCAA
>JAQUHG010000079.1 GCA_028683735.1 Tolumonas sp.
TTGGCGTAGATGGTATGACCGTGTCCGAAGTGAAAGGTTTTGGCCGTCAAAAAGGTCACACCGAATTGTATCGCGGTGCTGAATATCAGGTCGACTTTCTGCCGAAAGTAAAACTGGATATCGCTACCTCTGACGATAACGTTGAAAGCATTATCGAAGCAATCAGCAAAGCGGCTTATACCGGTAAAATTGGTGACGGTAAGATTTTCGTGTACGACCTGGCGCATGTTGTGCGTATTCGTACCGGTGAAATGGATGGCGAAGCCATCTAATTCTGTTTTTTTCAGATTGTTCGTTCAGACATATTGGGACCTTACGGTCCCTTTTTTATGGCTGACGACTAACCCGTCTGTTCAAATAACTCCAGAACAGAGTCGTAAAGCTCGTCGATATCGGTTTCTGCTGTTGGCGTGATGAAGATAGTGTCATCACCGGCAATAGTGCCGAGAATACCTTCTGCTTTACCTAATGAATCCAGCATGCGGGCAATCAATTGTGCAGCACCCGGTGTGGTATGGATCACCAGAATAATGCCGTTATGATCGACATCCAGCACCAGATTTTTCAGTGGGCTGTTGATCGTCGGAATACCCAATTCTACGGGTAAGCAATACACCATTTCCGTTTTAGCATTACGGGTTCGTACCGCACCAAAGCGGCTTAACATCCGAGATACTTTCGACTGGTTAATGTTTTCAAAGCCGATTTCATTCAGTGCCGTAACAATTTCAGCCTGTGATCCAAATCGCTCTTCTCGTAATAAGGCTTTGAAAGCCTTAACAAGTTGTTCCTGTTTTTCGCCGGGTTTCATGTAAAATCCGAGATGAATCGTTCATAAACAACAATTTTGCAGTCTGGCTGCATATATTTCAACGATTGCTGCATAAAAATAGATATTAGTTCACAGGAACTAGGCAGTGGTTGCTGGAAGTCAGCATGCAAAAATGGCCTGAGAAGCGAGTTAAACGATTCAGTCTGAATAAAGAAAGAGTGTCACCCAGCTCACACTTCCCGTGGGTGTGTTTGGAGGATACGTCACTTTCTACTATTTTCAGATGAGCAATACTTATAACTACCATCACAACAACAAAAATATGGAGCTTGCTATGAAAATAACTGTTCTCGGTGCTGCTGGTGGTATAGGGCAAGCGCTGTCCCTATTATTAAAGATGAAACTGCCCGCAGGCTTTAAACTGGCTTTGTATGATGTTGCGCCAGTGACACCGGGTATTGCTGTTGATTTGAGCCATATTCCTACTGATGTTGCGGTAAAAGGCTTTGCTGGCGCTGATCTGCCAAAAGCATTGGAAGGCAGTAATGTGGTCGTGATCTGTGCAGGCATTGCTCGTAAACCGGGTATGGATCGCAGCGATTTGTTTAAATTTAATGCCGGTGTTATTCAGGCATTAGTATCTGAAGCTGCGTCGATTTGTCCGAATGCTTGTTTCTGCATTATTACCAACCCAGTGAACAGCATGGTGCCGGTTGCGGCGGAAGTGTTGAAAAAGGCCGGTGTTTATAATCCGCAGAAATTGTTTGGCGTCACCATGTTGGATGTTATCCGTGCTGAAACGTTTGTTGCCAATTCACAAGGGCGTGCTGCCGGCACTATCCGCGTGAATGTGATTGGTGGTCACAGTGGTAAAACCATTCTGCCAGTAATGTCGCAAGTTGGTGGTTTTGAATTCACCGATGAAGAAGCCGCGCAATTGGTGCGTCATATTCAGGATGCAGGCACTGAAGTCGTTGAAGCCAAAGCAGGCAATGGTTCAGCAACACTGGCCATGGCTGCCGCCGCACATCGTTTTGTTAATGCGGTGGTTCGAGGTCTGATGGGTGAGGAAAACGTGGTGGAATGCGCTTATGTGGAAGGCGGTAGCCAACACAGCCGTTTCTTCTCCCAACCCATGCGCTTAGGTAAAGAGGGCTGGTATAAGGTGTTACCTTACGGGCCTCTGACTCAGGCTGAAAAAGATTCATTAGAAGCCATGCTGCCAACCCTGCGGGATGAAATTCGGATGGGGGAAGATTTCGTCCTTAAGCCAGAATAAGCAGGGGATAACTGTTTATGAAATGAGGGGGCCTATAGTGCCCCCCTTTATTTTCAAGAGTTGTTTTCAAGAGTTCAGCTTATTGTTTTGGCTTCGACAATCAGCAAGGTGCCTTCTGCCGAGATGACTTTAACCACAGTTCCTGCTTTTAATGGTTGGTCACACAACACTTGCCAGACTGTATCATCCAGCCGCACCCGGCTTTGCCCTAACTGCACGTCTTCCAGTAAGGTGGTCTGCGCACCAATACAGCGCTGAGTGCGTTGGTTCAAGACAGCTGCGTCGACGGCGGGTTTATCGCGTTGGTTAAGGCGAAACCAATACCAGGTCGTGGCGATGCTGAATAGGGCAAACAGACCCCATTGACCATAAATATCTAACGCAAACAGATACACCATCACGGCTGTCAGCAGTGCTGCGATGCCGGTCCACAGCAACAAGCCTGCTGTGCCAAACAATTCCAGCAGTAATAACGCTGCACCGAGGATCAGCCAGTGCCAGTAATTCCATTCGGTGAACCCAATCCAATCCAGCATCATTGCAATTGCACCTTATTTCTTTATGCGTAGTGAGCTATGCTTTTTTCTGTCCGATTTCATTTAACAGCTGACTGATGCCGCCGATCGAGCCGATTAACTGCGACGCTTCCAGTGGCATCAACACTAGCTTGCTGTTTTGTCCATCTCCAATCTTACCCAGCGCTTCGGTGTATTTTTGCGCGATAAAATAATTGATAGCTTGGGTGTTGCCGTTGGAAATGGCATCTGAAACCAGCTGGGTGGCTTTGGCTTCTGCTTCGGCCTGACGCTCACGCGCTTCTGAAGCTAAAAATGCCGCTTGGCGTTCACCTTCCGCCTTCAGAATCTGTGATTGTTTTTCACCTTCTGCTTTTAAGATCTTCGACTGGCGCACGCCTTCGGCTTCGAGAATTTCCGCCCGTTTCTGGCGTTCGGCTTTCATCTGGGCATTCATTGCTTCAATCAGATCTTGTGGTGGGCGCACGTCTTTGATTTCAATACGCGTGACTTTGACTCCCCACGGGCTGGTTGCGGCATCGACGGTATGCAGCAGTTTTTCATTGATCGTGTCGCGTTGTGACAACATATGATCCAACTCCATGGCACCTAATACGGTACGGATGTTGGTCATGGTCAGATTACGAATAGCGGACATCAGATCATTCACTTCATACGCTGCTTTATGTGCTTCAATCACCTGCACAAAAGCCACGGCATCAATAGTCACGTTGGCGTTATCGCGGGAGATGATTTCCTGCGGCGGAATATCCATGACCTGTTCCATCATGTTGATTTTACGGCCAATACGATCGATGAAGGGGATCAATAAACTTAATCCGGGTGTCAGTGTGCTGGTGTAGCGCCCAAATCGTTCTACCGTCCAGTTATAACCTTGCGGCACCACTTTAATCACGGTGCTGAGCGTAACGAGAACCAGTACGATAAAAATAATAAGCAGTGGTAAACTTAAATCCATTACAACCTCCGAGAGCCAGCTTTCTGGCTATACTTTTTTCATAGTATCAAGAGTATAGAACATAACGACGATGAGCCATATGGATATGAATAAGGAGACCGCATGACAATGCATTCCCCCTGTCGTGGTGTTTGCCGGCTGGATGACACACATCAGTATTGCACGGGCTGTCATCGCACAATCGATGAAGTGGCGGGCTGGTTAGATTTCAGTGACGAGCAGAAGGAATTAGTTTGGATGCGGTTGCTGAGCCGGCCTTTACAGCCAGAAGAAAAGTGGTGTTCAGTCTGTGGCAGTCAATTTCAGTGTGGCACTGGCGGAAAAAATGGTGGCTGCTGGTGCCAGGACCTTCCGAATGTCATGTCATTATCACTCGATGCCAGCGATTGTTTATGTGCGGATTGCCTGGCGAAAGAGCTAGAAACTAAGGTGCAACTGGCCAAACCTGCCCGCTAAAAGGTAACTTAATTTCTAAATCACATAATTAGATAAGCATATTACTTTTTAGCTACGAAAGTACCTTTTTATCAATTTACATCTCACTATTACATGTCTATATTCATATTCCAGAAATAGAAGGAGTCATCATGGATTATCTGCCGCTGTTTGCCAGATTAAAAAATCGCACCGTATTACTGGTAGGTGGTGGTGATATCGCACTGCGTAAAGCGCGTCTGTTATTAGACGCCGGTGCGATCTTAACCGTGATAGCCCCATCGTTACATGAAGAATTGACCGAATTACTGTCAGAACAACATACCTATATTCCATCGCGTTTTAACCCGGCGCATTTGAATAACCAGATGCTGGTGATTGCGGCGACTGATGATGAAGAGGTGAATGCTGAAGTTGCGGCAGCTGCCGATGCGGCCAATATCTGGGTGAATGTGGTCGATGACCCGGATCGTTCCAGCTTTATTTTCCCATCAATTATTGATCGCTCACCGATCATGGTGGCGGTGTCCAGTGGCGGTAAAGCCCCAGTGCTGGTGCGCATGCTACGCGAACGCTTAGAAGCGTTATTGCCAAAACATCTGGGTGCACTGGGTAATTTGTCGGGTGAATGGCGTTCCCGTATTAAACAAAAACTCGGCGACATTACATCACGCCGTCGTTTTTGGGAAAAAGCGTTTGCCTCACCGCAGCTGGCTACTTTGCTGGAAACCGAACAACAGCCAGCGGCTGAACAGTGGATGGAACAGCAGTTAAATGCGGAAAGTTATGCTGGTGGTGAAATTGTCTTGGTTGGTGCCGGCCCTGGTGATGTGGGTTTGTTGACGCTGAAAGGTTTGCAGCAGATCCAGCAGGCGGAAGTGGTGCTGTATGACCAGCTGGTGTCGAAAGAAGTATTAAATTTGGTGCGCCGCGATGCAGAGCGTATCAGTGTCGGTAAAAAAGCCGGCCACCACAGTGTGCCGCAACATGAAATCAATGAATTGTTATTGACCCATGCTCGTGCTGGTAAACGTGTCGTGCGCTTAAAAGGCGGTGATCCATTTATGTTCGGGCGGGGTGCGGAAGAGTTAGAAGCGGCCAGAGCCGAGGGCATTCCGTTTACCGTGGTGCCGGGTATTACCGCAGCAGCGGGGGCAACCGCGTATGCGGGTATTCCGCTGACACACCGTAATTTTGCGCAAAGTGCCGTATTTATTACCGGTCATTGCAAACAAGACGGTGCAGAGCCGGATTGGGCCTCATTGGCTGTCAGCAATCAAACGCTGGTGATCTACATGGGGTTGATTGGTTCACCGACGATAACGCAACGTCTGATTGCCCATGGTTGCCGCCCGGAAACACCGGTGGCATTGATTGAACGGGGTACGACGCTGGAACAGCGCGTATTACGCGGGACGTTACAAGAATTACCTGAATTAGCCAAAGATGCCCGCAGCCCGTCACTGATTGTGATCGGTGAGGTGGCAGCACTGGCCGACACTTTAAGCTGGTTTGGTGGCGACATCGCGACTGGCAAAGAACATTTGATCAATCTTGCCTGATATAAGTCTGCATGGTCAGGCAAGGGCGTTAAAGAGGAGTTAGCATATGCAACTGGACACCGCACGATTAACCCATTTGAAGCAGTTGGAAGCCGAAAGCATCCATATCATCCGTGAAGTGGCCGCTGAGTTCCAAAATCCGGTGATGATGTATTCCATCGGTAAAGACTCCTCTGTCATGCTGCATCTGGCACGTAAAGCTTTCTATCCGGGCACACTGCCGTTCCCGCTGCTGCACGTGGATACCACCTGGAAATTCCGCGAAATGATCAAGTTTCGTGATGAGACCGTGAAAAAACACGGTCTGGAATTGCTGGTGCACATTAACCCGGATGCGGTGGCGATGAACCTGAATCCGTTTGAACACGGCAGCTCGAAACACACCGATATCTGGAAAACCGAAGGCCTGAAACAAGCGCTGAATAAATACGGTTTTGATGCCGCTTTCGGTGGTGCGCGTCGTGATGAAGAGAAGTCGCGGGCGAAAGAACGTGTCTACTCTTTCCGTGATAAAAACCACGCGTGGGACCCGAAAAATCAGCGTCCGGAGCTGTGGCGTCTGTATAACGGTCAGGTGAACAAAGGCGAAAGCATTCGTGTGTTCCCATTGTCGAACTGGACCGAACTGGACATCTGGCAATACATCTATCTGGAAAACATCGAAATCGTTCCATTGTACTTCGCGGCAAAACGTCCGATTGTCGAGCGTGATGGTGTGAAAATCATGGTCGATGATGAGCGTATGCCGCTTAATCCGGGCGAAGTACCGCAAATGGAATCCGTCCGCTTCCGCACCCTTGGTTGTTATCCACTGACTGGGGCGGTCGAATCCGAAGCCTCAACCCTGCCGGAAATCATCGAAGAGATGCTGGTATCGACCACCAGTGAACGGCAAGGACGTCTGATCGACAGCGATCAGGCCGGCTCAATGGAGCTGAAAAAACGTCAGGGTTATTTCTAAGGTTTGCGGGTTACTGAAACGGATTAAGGAACAAGACAATGAATACCACTATTGCCGAAGCAATCAAAGAAGAAGGCATCGAGACTTACCTGAAGAATCAGCAGCATAAAAGTTTGCTGCGTTTCCTGACCTGCGGCAGCGTGGATGATGGTAAAAGTACCCTGATCGGCCGTCTGTTACACGATTCCCGTCAGGTGTATGAAGATCATCTGAACACGCTGAAATCAGAAAGCCAGAAGATCGGCACCACGGGTGAAAAACTGGATTTCGCACTGCTGGTCGATGGCCTGCAAGCCGAACGTGAGCAGGGCATCACCATCGATGTGGCTTACCGTTATTTCTCTACCGCGAAACGTAAATTCATCATCGCGGATACGCCGGGTCATGAGCAATACACCCGTAACATGGCAACTGGGGCGTCGACCTGTGATCTGGCGATCATCCTGATCGATGCGCGTCGCGGTGTACTGGAACAGACCCGTCGCCATAGCTTTATCGCCAGCCTGTTAGGCATTCGTCAGTTCATCGTCGCCGTCAACAAGATGGATCTGGTAAATTTTGACGAAAAAGTTTTCGATAGCATCAAAAAAGAATACTTGGGTTTTGCCGCCGGTTTATCAAAAATTGACATCAAAGTCGTGCCGATTTCAGCACTGGATGGTGACAATCTGGTTACTAAGAGTGAACAGATGCCTTGGTATACCGGTGAACCGTTACTGACGCTGCTAGAAAATGCCGAAGTTGGCACCCGTAACGTCGATTTGCCGTTCCGTATGCCGGTACAGCTGGTGTCGCGTCCTAATTTGGATTTCCGTGGTTACATGGGGACTATCGCCGCGGGTGTGGTGAAACCGGGCGATGTGGTGAAAGTGTTGCCGTCTGGTAAAGAGAGTAAAGTAAAACGCATCGTCACCTTTGATGGTGATCTTGATTACGCACTGCCGGGCGAAGCGGTCACACTGACATTAGAAGATGAGATTGATATCAGCCGTGGCGATCTGCTGGTGGCACCGGATGCCGACACGCAAATCACGCAACATGTGCTGGCAAATGTCGTTTGGATGACCGAAGAGCCGCTGCAGCCACATCGTCAGTATGATATTAAACTGGCGACCCGTAAGACCCGTGGTCATGTTGATGCAATCCGTCATCGCATAGATGTGAATACGCTGGAAAAACATGAAGCGACAGAATTGAAGCTGAATGAAATCGGTCTGCTGGAACTGTCATTGACCAATCAGATCGGCGTCGATCCTTATGACAAAGTGCGGGATACCGGTAGTTTCATCATCATTGATCGCCTGAGTAACGTCACTATTGGGGCTGGTATGGTGGTGGACGCACTGGCTGATAAGACGACCAAGACACAATTCAGCGAGTTTGAGCTGGAATTTAATGCGCTGGTGCGTAAACACTTCCCGCATTGGCAGGCGCTGGATATCAGCAAGCTGTAAGGTAATTATCAGAGGTAACCTGCGGGTTACCTCTTTGCTTTCTAGGATCTTCAGACTTAGTCGGCCAATGGAATCCATGCCGCCAACACGCCGTAAATCCATCCCTGGAGGCTCCGCTGCGCCATCCATGGCGCAGAGGGTTGGCGACATGGATCCCATAGTCCTCTTTCCAGTCTGATGAGTCAGAATTTCAGCATTCAGGATGTGTCACTAATGAATAAAGACATCGTCTGGCATGAACATGCCATTGATAAAGCGGCCCGGGCTGAGCAAAAAGGGCACAAAGCATTTCTGTTGTGGTTTACCGGCTTGTCCGGTTCCGGCAAATCCACGATTGCCGGCGCATTAGAACAGGAACTGTTCCGTCACGGTGTGCACACCTATCTGCTCGACGGTGACAATGTGCGTCATGGCTTGTGCAAGGGCCTAGGTTTTTCCGCAGAAGATCGTCAGGAGAATCTGCGTCGTGTTGGCGAAGCGTCCAAACTGATGGTGGATGCTGGTTTGGTCGTGTTAGCGGCGTTTGTTTCTCCTTACCGGGCTGATCGTGATGCGATCCGTGCATTATTGCCGGATGGTGAATTTGTCGAAGTATTTGTCGATACACCATTGGCTGAGTGCGAACAGCGCGATCCGAAAGGGTTGTATAAAAAAGCGCGTGCTGGCGAAATTAAAAACTTCACCGGTATCGACGACCCGTATGAAGCGCCGGAACAGCCAGAAGTGCATATTCACAATCATGGACGTTCCGTGAGCGATGTCGTTGCAGAATTGTTAGCACAATTACAATCCCGTGGCTTATTAGCGGAATAAACGGCTGAAACCTTGCTGAAACGATTTCGATAAGCTGTGAGTCAGATCAGTAATTTACAATAGTCGTAGTAAACGTACGGATAGAGTTAACAAAATTGTTATGCTATTGTTAATCAGTAGGCCAGCTATGAGGTCTGCGAGGATTTAGCATAATGACGAATGACAACAAAATGCCAAAAACGAAATTACTCGTTTTGCTGCTGGTATATATCGCGCTGATTATAGGGCTGGCGGTTTATCTGTACTCTTGATAACACACGATGACGAAAAGGGATCTCAGAATCCCAAAACAAAAAAGCCATGCATTGCATGGCTTTTTGATTTTTAAATACTTATTTGCTTTCTTCGTAACGTACCACAGACGCTTCGATTTCAGCGATGGCTTCAGCTTTGTCGCCCCAGCCTTCAACTTTCACCCATTTACCGGCTTCCAGTTCTTTATAACGCTCAAAGAAATGGCGGATCTGCGCTTTCAGCAGTTCTGGCAGTTCATGCACGTCGTTAATATGTTCGTATTGTTTAGTCAGTTTGCTGTGTGGAACAGCAACCAGTTTCGCGTCCTGACCTGCTTCATCGCTCATTTTCAGCACGCCAACTGGGCGGCAACGGATCACAGAACCTGGGATCAATGGGTACGGAGTTGGCACCAGCACGTCAACCGGATCACCATCCAGTGACAGGGTGTTGTTGATGTAACCGTAGTTACATGGGTAGAACATTGGGGTCGACATGAAACGGTCTACAAATATGGCACCAGACGCTTTGTCGATTTCATATTTGATTGGATCAGCATTTTGCGGGATCTCAATAACTACATAGATATCTTCCGGCATTTCTTTGCCAGCAGGAACCAAATTCAAGCTCATGGCGTTTCCCTTTTTTAATTAATAGTAGGTTGCAGGCGCCTATTATAACGGGGCTGATATAAATCGCTACCAACCCGCACTGCAGAGTGATGGCACAAAGTGCATTGCTTCATTAGAATCAGTGTTTTAGTTTTCTTAAATTCAGGTAATCCTGTATGCATATTCACATTCTGGGCATCTGCGGCACCTTTATGGGCGGCATTGCGGTGCTGGCGAAACAGCAGGGTCACAAAGTGACCGGCTCTGATCTTAACGTTTATCCGCCGATGAGCACGCAGTTAGAAGAGCAGGGTATTGAGCTGGTGCAAGGCTACGATCCATCACAACTCGATCCGGCACCCGATATGGTGGTGATCGGCAATGCGATGAGCCGTGGCAATCCGTGTGTGGAATATGTATTAAACCGCAATTTGCCGTATACTTCCGGCCCCGAGTGGTTGCGTGACAACGTCTTACAACAGCGTTGGGTTATCGGTGTTGCTGGTACGCACGGTAAAACGACCACCTCGAGTATGGTGGCGTGGATTTTAGAACATGCGGGCTTAGAACCGGGTTTCCTGATCGGCGGTGTGCCGGGCAATTTCCCGTTCTCTGCACGTTTGGGTAAAGCGCCGTTTTTCGTGATCGAAGCCGATGAATATGACTGTGCATTTTTCGATAAACGCTCCAAGTTCGTTCATTACCGTCCACGCACTTTGATCATGAATAACCTTGAATATGATCATGCGGATATTTTCCCCGATCTGGTGTCGATCCAACGTCAATTCCACCATCTGGTACGCACCGTACCATCGAATGGCCGCATTCTCATGCCGGCGCATGATCCGGCGTTGGCGGAAGTGCGTACTATGGGCTGCTGGAGCGAAATCGAGCTGGTGGAAGGCGACGGCGCTAACTGGCAAGCCAAATTACTGAAAGAAGATGGCTCGGCATTCGCGGTTGTATTAAACGGCGAAGTGCAAGGCGAAGTGCATTGGTGCGGTTTAGGTCGCCACAACGTCCATAATGGCCTGATGGCGATTGCCGCAGCGCGCCATGCCGGTGTGCGAGTGGTCGATGGTATTGCCGCGCTGAACGAATTCATCATGCCGAAACGGCGTATGGAGCTACGTGGTGAAGTGGCCGGCATCAAGCTGTATGACGACTTTGCGCATCACCCAACCGCGATTTTGACCACCATTGCAGGGCTGCGGGCCAAAGTAGGAACAGCTCGTATTCTGGCGGTGCTGGAACCACGCTCTAACACCATGAAAATGGGCGTTCATCAGGGCGAGCTGATCAAGAGTCTGGTGCAGGCCGATAAAGCCTATCTGTTTGCACCGACCGGATTAGGTTGGGACATCCACCAGTTGGCACTGAAAGCGCCGATCCCGACCACCGTACAGCATGATATCAACCATTTAGTCGATATGTTGGCTGCCGAAGCAAAAGCAGGCGATCAGATCCTGATCATGAGTAATGGTGGCTTCGATGGCATTCATCTGAAGTTGCTGGATAAATTAACTAAATTACACTCAAAGTAATTGGAGTAAGCATGACCCAGGCGATCACCTTGGCAATTACCGGCGCATCCGGTGCAGTTTATGGCGTTCGCCTGTTGGAGCAATTACTCGCCGCTGGCTGTCAGGTTCATCTGTTGCTCTCGTCTGCCGCGCAAGTGGTGCTGGCGACGGAGTTGGATCTGAACTGGCCGGCAAACCCGCAAGCCTGTCAGCAATTTCTGTTGCAACAATATGGTTGTGATGAGCATCAGCTGCAGGTTTATGGCCGTGATGACTGGTTTTCACCGGTAGCCTCGGGTTCTGCGGCACCCAAACAGATGGTGGTTTGTCCGTGCTCGATGGGCACGCTCGCCGCTATTGCCCACGGCATGTCAGATAATTTGATTGAGCGCGCGGCCGATGTGGTGCTGAAAGAGCGCGGGCATCTATTGCTGGTGCCGCGAGAAACGCCTTATTCCGCTATTCATCTGGAAAATATGCTCAAGCTGACCCAACTGGGGGCGACGATATTACCGGCTTCACCGGGTTTTTATCATAAGCCACAGAGCATCGATGATCTGGTTAACTTTC
>JAQUHG010000080.1 GCA_028683735.1 Tolumonas sp.
AGTCAGACCATAAAATATATTCTTTGGTGTTATATCGTTAACCAAACCAAATTTGGCGGTAATGTTATATTTCATTCGCAGCCCCAAATAAGGTACTAAATCTTTAGGTATCAGCTTATATACCCGAGAATTCTGAAAAGAATCAACCTTATTCTTTTCAGAGAAATAGTCATTTAACGGTGAATCAATCGTGTCCGGATAATCGAAATTGAACTGCCCGCTTTGTATTGCTGCATTTTCAAAATTTAGAGGTTTATCCTTTATTATGCCTTCGAATAAAGAGGGACTATCGAGTCTGTTTTTTTCCTGATAAGACCGGAAGATATCTTGCGTGTTATTTCGCCAGCTTTCGTTGAAGCCAAATGCAGTGTCATTTGAAAAAGAATTCTCAGCACACGCCATGATCGGTATTAGCAGCATGAGCAGAGTAAAGATCGTATTTTGCGGTTTATCCAATGCTATTTCCTTCGAACGGCCCTTATTACTAAGCTAAGACTTTATTGAATCCATCCAATTAGATTTGCAATATTGCGAAGATCCCGGAAATAACACCGACACCGGATAACTTCCACATCAGCCATTCTAACCAACGTTTTCGGGTAAGTAACGAGATCGCAGCCATAGAAATAGCGACCAGCATCACAGTCATTGCTTGTGCCCAGCGATGATGCCGGTGCATTTGTTCATCACTACGGTGATTCGAGTCAACAAACTCCTTTTCCAAAATTTCTGCTTTGGCTTTTATCGCCCACCGCCCATATAAGAATAGAGTGCCCCCATAGTAGCTAAAATAGCTGTCGTTACGACAATTTTGGTAGCAATGTAAAATTAACATATTAATTTTTTAACTCCGGCCACTCGCCATAACCAAACTAGCTATGATCAATGTAATGGCTCAAATAACCACCGGGCTGTAATTCTGGACATATAACACAGCCACCAGTGCCGGCAACCCAATCAATTTCGGCACAGAGATGGGGGAAGCAGCGATATGTTGTTAACTGATCAGGCAAAAGTACAGGCATATGTTTCAGCGCTAGTGGAAAAACACGCCAACGATCATTCCTCATTGCTGTCTATACTTTTGGCGATTCAAACAGAATATGGCTATCTTTCTGAATTCGCTATGCAGTGTGTCAGTGAGTTATTGGGCATTTCCGCGTCAAAGGTATACAGCGTTGCCACTTTCTACCGTTTTCTGAACACCAAACCGCAAGGTAAGTTCATTATCCGCCTCAGCCGCGATATCAACGCCATGATGAAAGGAGCAAAACTCGTTGCCCAGCAGCTCGAGCAATTGCTTGGTATCCAATTTGGTGAAACGACCACGGATGGGATGTTTTCTTTGCAATGGATCAGCTGTCTTGGCATGGATGATCAAGCCCCCGCCATGATGATCAACGAGGCTGTATTTTCCAATCTGACGCCAGGCAAAGTTCAGCAAATTATCCAAGAATGCATCGAGACAACAGAAACAAATCGATCTATCACCAGCGATTTTGCACCAACAGTAACTAACACTCTCACCTATGCACATCATCACGCCAACGCAGGAATAAAAAATGCGCTGGGCATGACGCCAACACAAGTGATTGAAGAAATAAAACATGCGGGGTTATGCGGCCGAGGCGGCGCGGGTTTTCCAACCGGGTTTAAATGGCAACGGGCTGCTGACGCCACAGGCAATATAAAATATGTAATTTGTAATGCTGACGAGGGAGAACCCGGTACTTTCAAAGATCGCGTCATTCTTACTAATTTTGCCGACTTAGTCTTTGAAGGTATGACGATAGCGGCCTACGCTATCGGTGCCCAACATGGAATTATCTATCTGCGCGCAGAATATGCTTATCTGCAACCGCACCTGCAGCAAATATTACAAGACCGCTACGAGACCGGGTTATTAGGTCAAAATATTCTGGGTAAAAATAATTTTGATTTCGATATCCGCATTCAGATGGGTGCTGGCGCCTATATCTGTGGTGAAGAAACCGCACTCATAGAATCATTAGAAGGGAATCGGGGCGAACCTCGGAACCGCCCGCCCTACCCCGTCGAAGTTGGCCTCCACAACCAACCAACAGCATTAAATAATGTCGAAACATTGGCCACCGCCAGCGTTATTTTGGCACAAGGTGCAAACTGGTTTTCCGGTATTGGAACCGCACGCTCCAAAGGTTTTAAACTGTTCAGCATATCGGGGGATTGTTCACGCCCGGGTTTGTATGAATTGCCTTGGGGAGCCAGCGTATCAGAGCTGTTAACTCTGGTCGGTGGAGAACATGCCAAAGCCGTTCAAATCGGCGGTTATTCTGGCAGATTAGTACCCTACACTGCCTTTAGCCGTCAGTTAGCTTACGAAGATCTTGGCGCTGGCAGTTCCGTCATTATCTACAGCTTCGCTCGAGATCTTATTGAAGTAGCAGAAAATTATCTGGAATTTTTTGTCGATGAATCGTGCGGACAATGCACGCCATGTCGTGACGGCAATGTGGTTTTGCTAAACGGTGTCAGGGCCTTACTCAAGGGGCAATGTTCACCTCTCTATTGGGATGAATTGCTTAACCTCGGTAAAACCATTCAACTGACATCGCGATGTGGTCTTGGTCAATCCAGCCCGAAAATATTGCTGGCGATCAATGAGTATTTCCACAGTGAAATTGAGGCCCACTTATCCGCAGAGATAGTTGACGACAATGTTGTTATCGCAAAGCACGCAGAAAGGAACACATAAATGTCTACCGCGACTGAAGGTAACACGCAGATCCAGCCAGTTACCGTTACTATCGACGATATTGAACTAACCGTGCCTTCAGGAACCACTATTTTGGCGGCAGCTAAAATGGCGGGTCTGCATATTCCCACCTTATGTGATCACCCAGACCTAACCCCAATTGGTGCCTGTCGACTGTGTATGATTGAAATAGATGGCCAGCCAGGTTTGCAGATCGCCTGCACCTATCCGATCACCAAACCGCTGAAAATCACAACAACGAGTGCAGCTATCCGCACCGCCCGACGCCACATTATTGATCTGTTATTAGCCGACCATTACGGCCAGTGTTATACCTGCAAACGCAACAATAACTGTGAGTTGCAGTGTTTAGCGGCGGAATACGGCATTGACTTGTTTCGTTTTGGTCAGACGGAATCACCAAAATATCCAATCGATCATTCAGGGTCCCTCGTGTTCGATATGAACAAATGCATACTCTGTCGTCGTTGTATGCGCGCCTGTAACGAACTGCAAAACGTAGGTTGTCTCACGATCTCAGGCCGCGGAGATCAATCCCGGATCGCCACGTTCGCTGACAAAACACTGTCGTTGTCTGCCTGTATTGAATGTGGCCAATGCATTATTCGCTGCCCAACCGGGGCACTGACTGAAGTCGATCAAACGGATGAAGTCTGGGCGTTACTGGATGATCCAACCAAGCATGTGGTGATCCAAACTGCACCCGCACCCAGAGCAGCTATTGGTGAATGCTTTGGCTTGGAACCTGGCACGCCACTCACCTTTGAGATGAATACCGCGCTCAAGAGTATGGGGTTTGATGCGGTGTTTGATACTAATTTTTCTGCCGACCTGACCATCCTTGAGGAAGGAACAGAACTGCTGCTTCGTCTGCAGCAAGCGCTGGCTGACAAGAATCCTAAGGCAAATTTGCCACTACTGACCAGCTGTTCGCCGGGTTGGATTAAATACATCGAATACTTTTATCCCGACATGCTCGATCTGTTGTCGACAGCAAAAAGTCCGCAACAGATGTTTGGCACCATCATCAAAACCTATTACGCAGAAAAAAAAGGGATTGATCCCAAGAACATCGTTTCAGTCGCACTGATGCCCTGTACAGCTAAGAAATTCGAATGTAATCGCCCTGAGATGAAAGCCTCTGGTTTTCAGGATGTGGATTTTGCGCTCACCACCCGAGAGTTAGCCAAAATGATGCACGAATCAGGCCTCGATCTGCCTAAACTCCCTAAATCGGTATTTGATAACCCTTTTGGAACATCGACAGGATCTGGCGTCATTTTTGGCGCTACAGGTGGCGTGATGGAAGCAGCCCTACGTACTGTGATTGAACTGGTGACCAGTAAAAAGGTTGAGGACTTTTACGCGCATGCCGATATCGTTCCGGTTCGGGGATTTGAAGGTATTCGTTTGCTGGAAATACCCATCACCGAAGTCGGGCCGGTGCCGGAATTACTCCAGCATTTATTCTCTGATTTTGAGTGGCTAAACGGCGTTACGCTGCGGGTGGCGGTCGCTCATGGCACAGTCAATATTCGTAAAGTGATGGAAGATATTAAAATGGGCGGCCTTTTCAGCACCTGCCATTTTATAGAAATGATGGCCTGCCCCGGCGGTTGTCTCGGTGGTGGTGGGCAACCGATCCCAACCAGCCCTGAAATCCGAGCTAAACGAGCTAAAGCAATTTACAGCGAGGATGCCAGTTACGCGATCCGTAAATCGCATGAAAATCCGCAGGTATTGCAGATCTACCGCGAGTTTTTAAAAGACGGGCCCTGCGGTCACAAAGCGCATGCGTTATTGCACACCACTTATACTCCTCGTAGTAAGCAGTAAATTATGGCTAATTTATCAATTAGTAATAAACAGCAAAGCATCGCCACGATAGCCGCCTTGGCAGCACAAGGAGATTTAGACACTCTGGAGAAAAGTCTGAATAATGGGCTCGATGCGAAATTAACCATCAATGAGATAAAAGAAATTCTCATCCAACTGTATGCCTATGTTGGGTTTCCGCGCAGCATAAATGCCATTAACACCCTTATCGGCGTATTAGCATCGCGCCAGGCGCATGGCATTATCGATGAAACAGGTAAAGAACCGACCCAGCTACCAGAACAAAAAAGCAAATTTGAATTGGGTTGTGAAATGCAAATGGCACTGCTTGGTGCGCTGGAAACGGGCCCTGCATTATCATTTGTGCCAGCAATAGATATTTTTATTAAAGAGCATCTTTTTGCCGATATTTGGAGCCGGGACAATCTTGATTTTCAATGCCGTGAAATTGTAACCATTGCGGTTTTAGCCAGTTTAAATGGTTTAAATATGCAACTAGGCCGTCATCTGCAAATAGCATTACAGATTGGTTTCACAGCAGAACAATTGACCGATTTGATCACGATATTAACGCCTGCAATTAGCAAGGATGCCGCAAAAAATGCCGAGGCAATTTTAATCCGCATCTTAAATAAATAACGCTAGATTCTCAGACACACCCAATTTGGCGGACCGTTTTTCTCAAGGCGGTGACAATAGACCGTCGAGTACCCACAAGAAACATCATGCATCTGGAAATTATCACCAAAATGCTTGAATATTATCCATCTGATTTTTTCTTCTAACATGACGACGGTTGTAAATATGAAACTAAAAACATCGCTTTCCGGGTTGCTGTTGTTAAGTTTAACCTGTCTGGCAGAAACTACGCCGACTGAACCACCAAAGTTTACCCATGGTTTTTCGATGATCGGCGCGGGTGGGCAAACCTGCACCGAATATAACAAAAGCCGCAGTAAAAGCTTTTCTCATGTTATGGATATGCACTGGATTGCCGGTTTTGTCAGCGCCTACAGTCTGATCCATGATATCCAATACACCACTATGTCTGCCGATGACTTTTTCCATCGATTTGATGACTATTGCAACAAGCCCAACTATGCCAATACACAAATCTCAAACGTAGCTCATGCCATGATGTTTGATTTAGACAAAGAGCTGGGAGTGCCCGCTGATTTTGGTAATGACTTTAAAGAAATGAGCAAAGAAACGAAGTAAATCGATTGATACTACACATGGGCATTCAATAATTAACAGAATGCCTTGTGTGGTTGTTTTACTAATGCGAATAACATTATTAATAAAACTGACATTGGTAGATAAGTTATGATGGATACACAAGAATCATCAAACCCTATTTTCACTTATTTAAAAAAACAGCATGTATTATCTTTATGCTGCTCATTCGATGGTGATATCTGGTGTGCTAACTGTTTTTATGTATTTGATGAAGAAAAAGTTGCATTTTATTTAATGACGTCAACAGAGAGTCGCCATAGCAACTTAATGTTAAACAATCATCTTGTCGCAGGCACAGTAAACGGACAACCTAAAAACATTTCATTAATTAAAGGCATTCAATATAAAGGTTTGATCTCACTGCTGACCGAAGAAAATAAAATCGATGCCCTTTCTTTATACACCAAACGTTTTCCTATCGCTAAAATAAAATCGCTGCCTCTTTGGAAGATTGAAATCTCAGAATTAAAGTTTACGAATAATGTTCTTGGTTTTGGGAAAAAATTGGATTGGTATCGCACATGAAGTGTCATTTCGCTGGTGGCATTGATCTGGTGAGTTATCTCTGTGACGCTGTCTGAATTGTGTATTGTTGACGACAGAAGAATACCGTAAACGTTACGTTTTTATCTTGTAGATAAACCGCTCAAGCAGTGTTGAAAAAATATACTATAGTTACTTAAATTAACACTTTTTTAACACTTCATAAGTAGTGCCAGATAAATCTATATGCTGAAATTACCAACATGAGGTCGCAAAATGAAATCGATCTTTGCTATTCCACTCTTTTTTTTATTATTGGCTAATGCTGTTAATGCAGCACCCGATATTTCTAAACACAACCACGCTGAATTCATAGCACTCAACGGTGCGGAGGCTACAAACTTCAAGCTCCCTGCCAACGTTCATTTATTAGGAACGGCAAACTTTAAAGCAGCGGGTGTGATATCTAAACGCTACCAACAAGTCGTTGGTAATGCCGAGGTTTTAGGTGGACAACTGACTGTATTAAACAATACACACGGTGAAGCAGTTGCAGTTATAGGTGAAAACTTTCCCGGCCTCATGTCTACCAATGACATCACTATCAACGATAAATCCGCTCAAGCCATTACCGCTAAAAAAATTGGTAGCACAGGAAAATGGTCAACTAAACTGATGATCAACCCTTCTGATGGTCGCTATTTTTATATTGTTGAAAATCAACGTCCTGACAGTCGATGGTTTCACTGGATCGATGCCAGTAATGGTTCTGTTATTAACGCTTATGATGGTTTAACAACCGGTGATGGCATCGGTGTTGATGGCAAAATTAAAACACCATTGGATACAACAAAAAATGGTGCACAATTTCAGATGATTTCATCTGACGGTCGTCAAAAAACCTACGACGCACAAAATAAAAGTACCTTACCCGGCATTCTTGCCGTTGATAATGACGATCATTGGAATACCGCAGGCTCCACTTCCCCTGGGCAACCCGCTTTAGTTGATGCCCATTTTTTTGCCAATGTAACCGATGATTATTATCAGACCATTCATAGTTTCAACTGGTTGAGCAAATACCCGCAAGGCATGGTTTCATCTGCGCATTTGAAGCGAAATTACAACAATGCTTACTGGAACGGAAGTCAGGTTTCATACGGTGATGGTGACGGCTCTACCTTCATCAATTTCTCTGGTGATCTGGATGTCGTCGCGCATGAATTTACACATGGCGTGACGGAAGCTACCAGCAATCTGATTTATCAAAATGAATCAGGCGCGTTAAATGAATCATTTTCCGACATGATGGGAACCAGTACCGAGTATTATTTCGGCTCAGGTAATTGGACCATTGGTGAAGACATCACGCCGGGCAGCAATGGCATTCGGAATATGGCCAATCCAAGCGAAGATGGTGACCCCGATAATTATGCCAATCGGTATACCGGAACAGCCGATAACGGTGGTGTGCATACCAATAGTGGCATATCAAATTATTGGTATTATTTATTAGCAACCGATATTGGCTTGCCTGCTGCAGAACAGATCGCTTTCAACGGTTTTACCTCATTAAATTCAACCGCTGATTTTTGTGATGCACGTGCAGCCACTATTGCGGTAACCACCACTTACGGCCCCCATGTCGCAGCTGCCTGGGAACAAGTCGGTGTTACTGACAGTCTGTGTAATAGCGGTACAACTAACACGGGCAATGCCGTGGTTATTTCTAACGTCACAAGCAAAATAATCAAAGGGGTAAAATTCCAGATCTCTTGGAGTACGAATGTACCTTCATCCACAGAAGTTACATTTACTTGCTGTGGAACATATGTAAAAAATGAACTAGTTACTAGTCATGCTTATGCGTTCAATGGCACTAAAGGTGCTCAATACACCTATTACGTTACCTCGACCTATGCCAACAATAACACCGCAACTGCAGGGCCTTTTATTCACCAGAACTGATCTTACTGATTATCAAGCCTCGTTAGGTAGAAATATGCGACTTAACGAGGCTAATCATTTATCTGCTGAATAATTTTACCCACCTCTGGATGTTCATATTTTTTAGCCTGTGAATTTGCATGTACTTTGTGTAAGGCCCCGCCTTTACAGTCTTTTACACATTGGAACTATCATTCATTTGACGCTGTTGCCGATAGCCATGATGAAGGAATTGGCACTGAAGACATCATTCAGTAAATTTATAAATCGGGAAGGAAAACATCATGACGTCAATTAGTTTATCGTCTCTGACACAGTCTCAAACTAGCAGTACGAGTAGTAACAGCAGCTCATCCAAAATTCAGACATTACAAAAACAGCTGACAACACTACAAAAAGAACTCGCTACCGCGCAAAAAACCGCGTCAACAACTGATGGAGCAAAAGAAGTTCAGCAACTCACTGCTCAGATCGCGGCTATTGAAGCTCAAATCGCACAGCTTCAAGCACAAGAACAGGCAAAACAAAGCCAATCCGCAAGCGATTCTTCAACGTCTACTGCCAGCGATCAAACTGCTAATAACGAAACCACAACGAACAGTGCAGATACTAATGCAGGAAATACTATCGATACCTATGTGTAATATATAAATTGTTTAATACATAAATAATGAAACTCCCGCCTTTTTCGACGGGAGTTAATACAAAGCAACTTTTTAAGCAGTAACACCTAAGATCACACTGCCAGCTTTGAATAAAACACTGGCGGTTGAGCCGACAGCCAAACCCAGATCGGTAACTGCATCGTTGGTGATGATCGCTTTAACTTCACTACCACCAGCCAACTTCACGACCACTTCGCTGTTCACTGCGCCAGTTTTCAGTTCTGAAACCAACCCTTTCAGATGATTACGGGCACTGTAACGAACAGAATCATCACCTGTAACAACCATTACCGAAGGTGCCTTAACAAAAGCCGTGACAGCTTTACCAACAGTCAGCCCGAGAGCTTTCAGACTATCTAAGGTAAGGGTAGCAACGATAACATCACCGCCGGCAACAGACAGAGAGACTTCTGCATTCACTGCGCCTTCACGAACTTCACTTACGGTGCCTGCAAATACATTACGAGCGCTGATAGCCATATAAATCTCCTTATCCAATAACTGATGTATTTATAATTAATCCTTCAAGCTGACAGCCATACGCTGTAAGCAGCGTTATAACCTTACTTTTCAGCGTGATATAAATACCAGCACAACCGGAATATCTTTTGTCTTAGAAATCGTATTTTACTGCCAGTTGGAAATCATTCGCTGCATCTACCGCCAAACCTGTCGCAGAATCTTTCACCGGAATGAATGAGTTCGCATCTTTGTTGTTCACTCGGTATTCACCTAACACACTCAGACGACGATTAAATTTATAACTCGCGCCCAACGTATAGTAATTGACCGTATTTGTTTTCGCACCGGCACTATTTTCTGCAATTTGCTTATTCCAGGTGCTCATTAAACCAACACCATTTAGGAAGTTATAACCAAAAGCAGCCTCATAACCAGTGTGGTCATACAGTGTAGTTGTGCTCGTAGTGGCTGTCGTTAAAGTGGTGCCGGTTAACGTAGTTGCTGTTGTGCTTTTTGATGTAGAAAGCCAGTTATTACCTTTGCCGTAATTGAAAGCGGCATACCAGGATTTATCATCAAATTTCAGCCCGGTCGTCCACAACGATGCATCGTCCAGACTGCCCTGTTTACCCACGGTATAGGATGCACCCGCACTGATCAATGGCGTCAGTTTGTAAGCCAAAGCCGTGCCGTAAGCCGCATTATCTTTATCAACCACAGTTTCAGCACCACTTTTGCTGTCACAAGGTGTTGATGCACAGGTATCTTGCGCATTCCGGAATTTATAATCAGCATCCAGTTGCGCATTACCAAAGGTGGCAGAATATTTCAGTACATCAGATGCCCGTTTGGTGGCAAATTTATCCACACCAACACCTAAGCCGTTATTGCCATAACCATCGGCTAAAGCCACATCCGTCCAGGCAGTCACCAGATTTGCTGCGCCATTCTGACGACCAAAAGTCACAGTACCCCAATCGCTGTTACTCACACCACCATAGGCTAAACGGGTTGCCAAACTGTCATTTTTTTCTGTGTCATTAGTTGGAACGGTAGAAGAAGACGCTTTATCACCAACATTAAGTTGCGCCTCATACGCACCAACCGCAGTAAACTGATCATTAATTTTACTTTTACCTTTTAAGCCTAAACGCGCAAAGGTATCTGAGCCATATAACTCACTTTTACGGTCATCACCAAACATGTGTCCTGCATAAGCACGACCCGCCATATCAATGGCGCCATATTGGTTATTCATTACTGATACCGCGTTAGCTTGAGTTGCAGACAGCACACAAATTGCCACCAGAGTGAGTTTTTTCATGCTAAATATCCTTTTTATAGGCAAAAAAATCCCTTGAGCTAAATAGCCCAAACATGAGTCTTAAAAGGTGGCGAAGCCACCCAAATTAATTGGAATTAATCGATATAGCCGTAGCTATGAATGATGGTTTTTGCTTTATCGCCCTTCAGGTAATTCAGCAACGCAACCGCTGCCGGATTGTCTTCACCTTTTTTCAGCAATACCGCATCTTGTGTTAGCGGGCTGTATAAAGAAGTAGGCACTTCCCATGCAGACCCTTTGATCAGTTTGCCATCTTTATACACCTGCGAAGTGGCAACAAACCCAAGCTCTGCATTACCCGTATCAACAAATTGTTTTACCTGATTGATGTTTTCACCCTGTACCAGTTTTGAACTAAGCGAAGCGGTTAATCCCAGCTTATCCAATGCTTCATACGCAGCAGTGCCATAAGGTGCAGTTTTCGGGTTCCCAACAGCTAAATGAGTATATTTACCGGTTTTGAGCACATCACCTTTACTGTCGACTGTATTGGCATCAGCAGACCACAGCACCAATTTCCCTTTTGCATAAGTAAATTGGGTATCAGCCAGTGCTAATTCGGCTTTCACCAGTTTCTTTGGTGTTTTGCTGTCAGCACTGATCATGACTTCAAAAGGGGCGCCATTTTGAATTTGAGTAAATAACTTCCCTGTCGCGCCAGAAGAAATCAACAACGTATTACCGGTGTCTTTTTGGAACGCTTTAGCAATCTCCTCCAGTGGTTGCGCAAAGTTGGCAGCCACCGCGACTTTGACCTCATCAGCGAAAGACAAACATGGCGTTAATAACAATAAAGCAATGGTGATTGGGTTTTGACGTAATGACAACATGGGCACTCCTTGGCTCATTGACTTGGCGTTATGCAATAACAAGCACAAAGCTTGCCTGAATGCATAACGCATCAGCGCCAACCAGATGCTTGCAATCAAAAAATGAAAGCGAATTACAGTAA
>JAQUHG010000363.1 GCA_028683735.1 Tolumonas sp.
GTTGGATGAGTAACTGGCTTTATGCCAATCAAGTGCCGACGCAGAGCTGGCGTTCCGCAATGACGATGCCGCAAGAGTTGACGCTGAAAAACACGCCAGACGGGCTGCGGTTGTGTCATGCGTTTATTCGTGAGTTAGAAGCGCTTTGTCAGCATCAGATGACTGCCGCAGATAAAACACAGACAACACCGGGGGCAGTATTTAGTTTTGACTGGTCTGAAGCCCATCGCCTGCAGTTCTCGCTGGAATTGAAAGACAACAGTTCGCTGGTTTTACAGCCAATGAATGAAGTTATTTTTACTTTCACGGTGCAGAAAGGGCAGTTAACTCTGCGTTGCCAGCGTCACGGACATATCGGCGTTACAGAATTTGATGAACATTTTCCGCACGATTTTACGGTCGCGTTAGGCGCAAACCGACCACTGAAAGCAGATCTGTTGCTTGATCGTTGTTCTGTGGAATTGCTGCTGGATGACGGACGTTATGCCATCACCAATCTGGTGTTCCCGACAGAGGGCCCGGCGCAGCAATGTGTTGCCACGCTGCGCTCCGGTGAAGTGATTATCCGTGATCTGCACAGACATGATCTGGCTCAAGTGATTGCATAAGGAATTCAGAAATGGCTGATTTAAAACTGAATAAAGTTGTTAAACGTTTTGGCGAAGTACAGACGATTCATGGCGTGGATCTGGATATCAAACACGGTGAGTTTGTGGTGTTCGTTGGCCCGTCAGGCTGTGGTAAATCAACGCTGTTACGCATGATTGCCGGTCTGGAAACCATCTCTGACGGAGAAGTCGTCATTGATGAGCAGACCGTAAATGATGTCTCGCCGTCGGATCGCGGTATCGCGATGGTGTTCCAGTCTTATGCGCTTTATCCGCACATGACAGTGCGGGAAAACATGAGTTTTGGGTTGCGTCTGGCGAAGAAAAGCAAAGCCGAGATTGAACAACGTGTGAGCGAAGCCTCCCGCATCCTGAAACTGGACCATCTGCTGGATCGGCTGCCAAAGCAGCTTTCTGGTGGCCAGCGTCAGCGTGTGGCGATTGGCCGTACTATTGTGCGTAACCCGAAGGTATTTCTGTTTGATGAGCCGTTGTCGAATCTGGATGCGGAACTGCGCGTACAGATGCGGGTTGAGATTTCCAAACTGCATGAACAGCTGGGTAACACCATGGTTTACGTAACGCATGACCAGGTCGAAGCCATGACCATGGCCGATAAGATTGTCGTGTTACGTGATGGTCGTGTTGAGCAGGTAGGAGCACCGCTGGAGTTGTATCACAACCCGCAAAACCAGTTTGTGGCTGGGTTTATTGGTTCTCCGCGCATGAATTTTCTGAATGCGAAAGTGCTGAAAACCGAAAAAAACACAGCATGGCTGCAACTATCCGGTGGCGAAGAATTTTGTCTGCAGACAGATCATCCGGTTGTTGCCGGTGATGTGCTGTTACTCGGCATTCGTCCGGAGCATTTGCTGGTGGACACGACAGGGGATGTTGGTATTTCACTGAAAGTTGATGTGGTTGAAGCATTAGGGGGCACAACCTTTGCGTATACCCAGTATGCCGGTGAAGATCAGGTTGTTGTCGTAACCGATGGTGGCCATATTATTCCACGCGGTAAAACCCTGCCGGTCAGTTTCCAGCTGGAGCATGTGCATCTGTTTGATACCGAAGCAGGTCTAAGTTTATTGCAACAGAAAAAGTCGCCGCAAGTAGCGAAAATGCTGGCAACAGTGTGATCCCACAGTACGTAATATGCTGATAAAACGAAGAAATGAGTGACGTCACTTTGGCATATTACGTACTATCAGATAAAACGGCAGTGGCACAGAATTATGACGACGATAAGAGATGTTGCAGAACTGGCAGGGGTATCGATTGCCACCATTTCCAGAGTTCTGAATAACAAAGGCAAAGTATCAGAAGAGACGGCAGACCGTGTTCGATCCATTGTCAAAGAACTGGATTATGTCTATGTGAAACAACCGCTAAAACCTCGCCGGGCGGAAGTGAAACCGCAGGGCGTGTTTGCTATCATTCTGCCTACACTCTCCAACCCGTATTTTTCTGAATTGTTAGATATTGTTGAGCAGGAAGTGCAATATCTTGGCCGTTCACTGCTGGTTTATAACTCACGCGGGGAAATGCAGCGTGAACTCTCGCTTTTGACTATCTGTAAACAACAAAAAATTGATGGTCTGTTCATCGTGCCCAGCTCAAGCAAACCTGAACATATTGCATTGCTGAATCAGCAGCCATTCCCTGTGGTGTCACTGACACAACTGCATGCTGAGCTAACCAGTGTTGCTGTTGATCATGCGGAAGGTGGCGCGCAAGTCGCGGAACATTTAACCAGCATGGGGCACACCCAAATCGGTTATCTGGGGCCAGCTGATGAAGCTGAGCAAAAATTCACCGGTTTCCGTAACAAATTATCTGATTTACGTATTCCGTTACCGGTAGAACGAATTATTGATACACCGGATGTCTCCGCACCAGAATTATCAGCCCGATTTAGCGCTTATCTCGATCAGCATGCGGTATTACCGTTTTCTGCTATTTTTGTTTTTAACGACGTTTCGGCTCAGTTAGTCATTGAGGTTTTGCAGTCGCGAGGTTATCGCGTGCCGGAAGATGTGCTGGTGGTCGGGTTTGATAACACTCTGATTGCACAGGTTATGAACATCAGCAGTGTCGCGCAGCCTATTAAAGAAATTGGCCGTTTAGGGTTTCAGGAGATGATGCGTTTAATCGAGCATAATGAACTCGAAAATGACACGCATCATCTGAT
>JAQUHG010000081.1 GCA_028683735.1 Tolumonas sp.
GCATCAGTAACACATCGGCTTCACTAATTAACGGTAAATGCGGCTGTAAACGTTCTGGTGTCAACTCAGCATTTGCACCCGCAGAAATACCGATACAATTTTCACCTTCGGCAGAAACCCAAATCATAGCAACACCGGTCGTTGTGCCCTCAACCGCCATCACTGCCTGTGTATCAATGCCATCAATAACGAACTGTTCTTTCATGCGGGCGCCAATATCATCGCTGCCCACACAAGCAATAAACACAATATCAGCACCGGTTCTGCCCGCAGCAACGGCCTGATTCGCCCCTTTGCCGCCATAGGCAATGTGATAGCCGCTGCCAACCAGCGTTTCACCGGGTTTTGGAAAGCGAGGTACAGATAATACGTGATCGGCATTTACGCTGCCGAGAACGACCAGTTTTTTACTCATATTCAGCTCCAATCAACTTCAGCCGCAACAAATGTTCATCTGAATAGAAAAGTACCCGCACAAAGGCGGGTACTGGCTGACATTATTTAGACACCACTTTTAGTGGCACAGGAATGTTGGCGGGTACAGTTTGACCTTTCAGCACTTTGTCTGCGGTCTCAACCCCAATTGCCCCAATCTGATCAGGCTGTTGCGCTACCGTGGCGGCCATTTTGCCTTTCTGCACGGCTTTTACGCCATCGTCGGTGCCGTCAAAACCCACCACCAACACTTTGTCTTTACCGGCAGCTTGTAGCGCACGCACCGCACCTAAAGCCATTTCATCATTTTGTGCAAAAACAGCCTGCACATCACCATGACCTGACAGCAAGTTTTCCATAACATTCAGACCTTTGGTACGATCGAAATCGGCCGGTTGGCTGGCCAGCATCTGAAAGCTGTGCGCATCTGCCGCCAGTTTGAATCCGGCGCCCCGATCACGCGCAGCAGAGGTCCCTGCGATCCCTTCCAATTGGATGATTTTGGCTTTTTCACCCAATTTGGTGGCAATGAAATCACCGGCCATTTTACCACCTGCGATATTATCGGAAGCAATATGACTCACTACCGTGCCTTTGTTCGCACCACGGTCGAGTGTCAGCACCGGCAGTTTGGCTTTGTTGGCAATAGCAATCGCGTTACCTACGGCATCCGAATCGGTCGGATTGATCAGCAGCACTTTTACCCCACGAACCGTTAAGTCTTCCACATTAGCCAGCTCTTTCGCCGGGTCATTTTGTGAATCCAATACCAGCAGGTCATAACCCAACTCTTTGGCTTTATGTTCCGCCCCATCTTTTAAGGTGACAAAAAACGGATTATTCAGGGTGGAAACCACCAGTGCCATGGTGTCTTTTGCCATAGCGGAAACCGATACTGAACTACTCAACACCACAGCAGAAACCAGAATTGCTAACTTTTTCATGTTCATAGCTTTGTTCCTCGATTCAGGGGTTATTTACTGCTCTTGTGATCAATCAACACTGCCAGCAAAATCACTGTCGCTTTGACAATCATCTGGAAGTAAGAAGAAACATCGAGCAGGTTAAGCGCATTGTTTAAAAAGCCGATAATGAAAGCACCGATCAGGGTTCCCGAGATCCGTCCTTTACCACCAGCGAGACTGGTACCGCCCAGAACAACGGCAGCGATAGCATCCAGTTCATAGCCTGTACCGGCGGTTGGTTGTGCGGATGACAAACGGGAGGTGACGATGATCCCGGCCAGCGCAGACAAGAAACCACAAGCGGCATAGACAATGATTTTGATCCGGTCAACATTGATACCGGAGAGACTGGTCGCCGCTTCATTACCACCTAAGGCATAAATGTAGCGACCAATACGAGTGTGATTGAGCAGATACCAGACGGTTGTGAACACCACCACCATCAACCAGACCGGCACCGGGATACCGAACAGATAACCAGTACCAAACCAGGCAAATGCATCGGAGGCATCAGAAAAACCGGTGCTGATCGGGCGGCCATCAGTGAAGACCAACGTTGCGCCACGCAGCAAGGTCATGGTGACCAAGGTGGCAATAAACGCCTGCACACGCCCCTTGGCAATGATAACGCCACTGACGCCACCTAATAACGCACCAGCCACTAACACCGCTGGCACCGTTAATAAGATCGGCAGCTCTTTATCCAGCATACTTGCCGCAAAAGCACCGCATAACGCCAGCACCGAACCGACCGACAGATCAATACCGGCAGTCAGGATCACCAGTGTCATGCCGACCGCCATGATGGCGTTCACCGAGGTCTGGCGCAGAATATTCAGTAAATTATCGACCGTGAAAAAATTGGGATTTAGTGCCGAAACCACCGCAATCAGTATCAACAAGGCAATCAGTGCTTTTTGCTCTAACCACCATTGTTTACTGAACCAACGGGATGTATCAGAAGTAGATTTGGCGTTCATGGTTTGAGTGCTCATGCTGCTTGTTGTCCTTCTTTCTTACCGACGGCACAGGCCATCAGTCGTTCTTGCGTCGCGTCAGCGCGATCAAATTCACCGCATATTCGTCCTTCATGCATCACCAGGATCCGGTCACTCATGCCGAGAACCTCCGGCATTTCTGAAGAGACCAGAATGATGCTTAAGCCTTCCTGCTTAAATTGATTGATCAGCTGATAAATTTCTTTCTTGGCACCCACATCCACACCTCGAGTGGGTTCATCTAAAATCAATACTTTAGGACGTGTCATCAGCCCGCGGGCAATAGCAACTTTTTGCTGATTGCCACCCGATAACAGGCGTATTGGCTGCTGCATGCTCGGGGTTTTGATATTGAACAGACGAATAAAATCACTCACCGCCTGCTGTTCCGCCGCATGTTTGAGACCCCAGATTGAGCTGAAATAGTTGAGTGCCGTCAGTGTCATGTTTTCTTTGACCGACATGCCTAACACCAGCCCATCGCCTTTCCGATCTTCCGAGATATAAACAATGCCGTTATCCAGCGCATCTTGTGTTGAATTGATGGTTAAAGGTTCACCATCGAGCACCAGCTCACCTTCTGTTTTGGCGTAAGCACCGTAAATCAGCTTCATCAATTCGGTACGCCCGGCGCCCATCAGGCCGCAGACCCCCAGAATTTCACTGCCATGCAGCGAGAAAGAGGCTTCTTTTACGCCGGCTCCGGAAAAATCATTCACTTGCAGCCGCAACTCACCGTGTGGGATCGTCAGACGCGGATATTGTTCTTCCAGACGACGCCCGACCATCATTTCAATTAAGGCATCTTCATCCAGTGACGCGACGGTGCGTTCCGCAATGAACTGACCATCGCGCAGCACAGTGACATCATCGCAAATCTCAAAAATCTCTTTTAAGCGATGGGAAATGTAAACAATGCCGCGCCCTTCTGCTCGCAACTCGCGGATCACCGAAAACAGCGCTTCTGTTTCAGTATCGGTCAATGCATCGGTAGGTTCATCCATGATGATGACGCGGGAAGAGAAACTCAGTGCTTTGGCAATTTCCACCATCTGCTGGGTTCCAATGGAAAGTTCGCCGACCAGCTTGCGGCTGGAGTGTGGCACTTTCAGACGCGCCAATAATTTATCCGCTTCGTCATACATTTTTTTCCAGTCAATCCGACCTAATCGGGTGACAAACTCACGGCCCAAAAAGATATTTTCCGCAATGGTTAGACCGGAAATCAGATTTAATTCCTGATGGATAATACTGATCCCGGCTTCTTGTGATTGTTTTGGCCCAGAGAACGAAACTTCCTGACCTTGGTAATGAATCGACCCAGCATCCTTGCTATAAATCCCGGTTAACACTTTCATCAGTGTTGATTTACCGGCACCGTTTTCTCCCAGTAACGCCATTACTCGGCCGGAGTAAACACCCAGTGATGCCCCCGATAAGGCTTTCACACCGGGAAACTGTTTATCGATGCTTTGCATCTGTAGCAAGGGCTGCATATAGCCTCCTAGAACACGACGCCAGAAACAAAAATCACATTCGCATACGGCGTACATTCCCCGGTTCTGACCACTGCTTTGCTGGTGTGTGTGGCTAACTTGAACTCTTCATGGCTGACATAATCGAAAATAATGGCTTTGTTTTGCGTCTCAGCGATGTGTTGCAAATGTGCCAGTAATTCCGCATGCAACGCGGGGCTCACTTCCGTGAACTCACGCGCCATGATCACACGCTCGATTTGCATCTCTTCCGTGATCGCACGCACCACATCCATAAAACGCGGAACGCCCTGACTCACCGCCAAATCGATCCGCTCTGGTGCAGCAGGAATCGGTAAACCTGCATCACCGACCACCAGCTGATCGGTATGCCCCATCGTGGCGATGACATGAGATAAAGGTGCATTCAGCAAAGCATGTTTTTTCATGAGCCGGCTCTCCGGATAAGTAAACAGTAAAAATAAAATCAGCGAGGTCATGTACTGCATAAACAGTCTTAGCCAGAACATCCTGCTTTTCCAGCCGCCTTATTTATAATTGTGATCGCTATCGAAACGTTTCGATGAAAAAGATTTAAGTGAATCGTATTCGCAAAAGGAGATAAACAAGAATAATGATTGAGGGGGATTCAATGAAAAAACCCACAACACCGATCAGTGACTGATCTGCGTTATGGGTCTGGCGTTGTCGTGCTGGCGAGGGAAAATACGTTATAAAAAGATGTGACTTAGTGACTTTAAGACATCTTCGGTTTATTAAAACACCACGCCGGAGACAAAAATCACATTGGCATACGGCGTACATTCCCCCGTGCGCACCACTGCGCGACTTAAATGCGTCATCTGCTTAAATTCGTCATGGCTGACATAATCGAAGCTGATGGTTCTGTCTTGTTCTTTCGCAATATGTTCCAGATGGGCGATCAGCTCAATATGCAACGCGGGGCTCACCTCGGCAAAGTCGTGCGCCATGATCACCCGTTCGATCTGCATTTCTGCGGTCACCGCCTGCACCACATCCATAAACTTCGGCACACCTCGACTTACCGCCAAATCAATCCGCTCTGGCGCCGCCGGAATCGGTAAACCGGCATCACAAACCACCAGTTGATCCGTGTGGCCCATCGTGGCGATCACATGTGACAACGGTGCATTCAGCAAGACATGTTTTTTCATGAGTATTTCCCCGGCAAGATACAGAATCAATTGGCTTCGCAACTAAGCGTGAACCATCAAAAAATTTTGTTCTGTGATCCGCTGCAAAGGGTTTCACATCATCATTCCTGCCAGAATTTTTTTGCCAATTCGGCCTGACGCTCAGACTCTGTAATACCAATATCTTTCAACAGATGCGGCGACATTTCAGAAAGGTAATCACGCGTGCGCTTGTTTGCATACCATCGCTTGCACACCAGCAGGCTGTTTTTTAGTTTTACTAATAGATAGTCATAAAAGGCAATAAAAAAACTCAACGTTTTAGTGACTGATTTTGTATTATTAATCTGCATAGCCGCTTAATCCCTGCTGTTTATTACTCAGATGAGTAACAGCATAGGCAGTGGCAACTGTGCAGACAAACCAGATTAACTAAGCCAATCATAAGATAAACTTATATGTCGACTTTGTTCCACCGGTTGAAATCGCTGTATGTTTTAGATGTCGTGCTGCAAACCGGCTCTTTCAGTCTGGCGGCAGAAAAACTCTATATGACACAATCCGCCGTGAGCCAGCATATTAAGCAATTGGAAACAGATGTTGGGCCACTGTTTATCCGGCAGACCCGCGCGTTACAACCTACCGCGCAGGCGGAGAATTTGCGGAATAATTTAAAACAGGGCTTTTCCGAACTGGAATATGGCTGGAATCAGGCGACACAGCCGGATCAAAAAACACTGACCATTTCGGTATTACCCTCTTTTGCCAGCAATTGGTTGATCCCCCGGTTAGATCGGTTCAGTGAACAATATCCGGAGATCGAATTACACCTCTCGATGACCGAACAACAGGTTGATTTTGGCCGTTCGAATATTGATGCCGGGATCCGCTATGGTCAGGGCAATTACCCCGATCTCATCACCAAACATTTACTGGATGACTATATTTTCCCGGTCATGAATTGCAATTATCAGCAGAACCTGACATTGGATGATTTGACTGAGCAGGTATTAATTCGAGATAACTCAGCTGACTATTTTAACTGGGAAGGCTGGCTGAAACTGGTCGGCAAACCCGAGCTGCAACCCAAACGTTATCTGACCATTTCTGATGGCAGTCTGATGATCAAAGCCGCTATGACCGGGCAAGGTATTGCCTTGGGCCGCAAAAGCCTGGTAATGGAGGAGTTAACATCTGGCATGTTATGCCGGCCATTTCCGCAGGAAATGCAAAGTCCGTTTGCTTATTATCTCGTGATGCCACCGCGTTCACGGGATCATAAAGAATTAAAATTGTTTATCCGATGGCTGATGGAAGAAATTAACCATTTTAAAAAGCTGTCATAACCACTCGTGCGTATCAACAAGACGCTCTCTTTGACTAAGAACCCAACAGACATGCTCACTGACACTGAAAATTTATTAAGTTTCTGGCAACAACAGCTGGAAAACTGGCTGGAACAACACCATACCGAAACCGATGGCGCACATGATATTGCCCATTTTCGCCGGGTTTGGAAAACCGCGCGGGCACTGAATCAGGCAGAAGGTGCGCAAGGTGATGAGCTGGTGTTACTGGCCGCCGCCTACCTGCACGATATTATCAGTCTGCCGAAAAATCACCCCGATCGGCACCTGAGTTCCCGTTTAGCAGCCAAAGAAGCCGCAGTGATTTTGCTGGAGTTGGGTTTTCCACAAGAAAAAATCAATGCGGTTGGTCATGCGATCGAAGCCCACAGTTTTTCGGCAAATTTACCGACTGAAACTTGGGAAGCAAAATTATTGCAAGATGCTGATCGGATGGAAGCCTTAGGGGCCATCGGACTGGCGCGCGTGTTTTATACCTCTGGGCGGATGGAGCGGGAAATGTTTGATCCGTATGATCCATTAGCAAAGCACCGTCCATTAGACGACATGCAATTCGCACTCGATCATTTTTTTGTGAAATTGTATAAAGTCGCTGACACCATGCAGACAACCGCAGGCAAACAAATGGCGGAACAACGCAGAAAATATTTAGAAGAGTATGTCACGCAGCTATTAACGGAGCTGTAATTACCGTTACTGGTGATTCTTTACCTATAAAAAACACCCATAAAAAAACCTGCTTCGCAGCAGGTTTCTTCTTTCCAGATAAACTGGAGATTGCGCATGCAAGATGCGCAACTATCAACTAGCGAATGGTAACATTCACAGCTGATGGGCCGCGTTGGCCTTCTTCGATTTCGAAAGATACAGCTTGACCTTCGATCAGAGTTTTGAAGCCAGTAGAAGCGATTGCAGAGAAGTGAACGAACACATCTTTGCCACCGTTGTCTTGAGCCAGAAAACCAAAACCTTTAGTTTCGTTGAACCATTTAACTGAACCGTTAACTTTAGACATAACATTTCCTTAGAAATAAATTGGTGCCACAAAAGGCAATAATGGCCGGATTTATCTATCAATACTTATGAGGGGCACTAAGAAAATATTACTACAACGGCACAAACGGTAAGGTCAGGCAGGGGTCTTAACTTCAAAATGTCTGGCATAAATAGGTCTGATTTACAGGCCGAACAAGATTAGAACACACGGACCTGTTAATAGCGAGTTAATTCGAAAACTATTTTGTTAAGAATAAAAAAGCCTGCGCGCATTACTACGGGCAGGCTTTAATTTCATTCAACAATCAGACTTTGGGTGCAGAAGAACGGATCAGGTAATCAAATGCGCCCAGTGAAGCTTTAGCGCCCTCGCCCATTGCAATAATGATCTGTTTGTAAGGCACAATGGTCACGTCACCGGCAGCGAACACACCTTCCATTGAGGTGTTACCGTGGGCACCAACAATGATCTCGCCGCGATTACTCAGTTCCACCGCACTGCCTTTCAGCCAATCGGTATTTGGCAATAAACCAATCTGCACAAAGATGCCTTCCAGCTCAACCTTACGCGCCTCGTTAGTGACACGGTCGGTATAAGTCAATGCAGACACCTTGTTGCCATCACCTAATACTTCTGTGGTCAACGCCGAGGTAATCACGGTGACATTCGGCAAACTGTTCAACTTATTCTGCAGCACGGCATCCGCACGCAGTTTGCTGTCAAATTCCAGCAAGGTCACATGCGCAACAATACCGGCCAAGTCGATGGCTGCTTCCACGCCCGAGTTACCACCACCGATGACCGCAACACGCTTACCTTTAAACAGCGGGCCGTCACAATGCGGGCAGTAAGCGACACCTTTATTACGGTACTCTTTCTCACCCGGCACATTCATCTCGCGCCAGCGGGCACCCGTTGCCAGGATCACCGATTTACTTTTCAGCACAGCACCGCTTTGCAGGGTAATTTCAACATGATCGGCATTACGCTCTAACTTCGCAGCACGTTGCAGATTCATAATATCCACGTCATATTCTTTAACGTGTTGTTCAAGCGCAGTCGCCAGTTTCGGACCTTCAGTTTCTTTAACGGAAATAAAGTTTTCAATGCTCATGGTGTCGAGCACCTGGCCACCAAAACGTTCAGCAACAACACCGGTACGAATGCCTTTACGAGCCGCATAAATTGCAGCTGCAGAACCTGCCGGGCCACCACCCACGACCAATACGTCGAATGGTGCTTTCTCGTTGATCTTCGCTGCTTCACGCTCGGAAGCGCCGGTATCCAGCTTAGCAACGATCTCTTCAACGCTCATGCGGCCTTGGCCAAACACTTCACCGTTCAGGAATACGGTTGGAACAGCCATGATCTGACGGGCGTTCACTTCATCTTGGAATAAAGCGCCATCAATCATGGTGTGACGAATTTTTGGGTTAATCACTGACATCAGATTCAACGCCTGCACAACGTCCGGGCAGTTCTGACAGGTCAGCGAAATATAAGTTTCAAAGTTGTATTCGCCTGGCAAATTGCGGATCTGTTCCAGCAATTCAGCATCCGCTTTTGGCGGGTGACCCCCCACTTGCAGCAGTGCCAGCACCAGCGAAGTAAATTCATGCCCCATCGGCAAACCAGCAAATGCAACGCCCATGTCAGAACCAATACGGTTTAAGGCAAAAGAAGGCTTGCGTGCAGTTGGGTCGGTCGATTGACGTAGCAAAATTTTATCGGATTGTTCAACGATATCAGCTAACAGTGACTGTAACTCGCGAGATGAATCACTGTCATCGATGGACGCGATGATTTCGATCGGCTGAGTCACATTGGCCAGATAGCCTTTTAATTGGGTTTTTACATTTGCATCTAACATAATGATTCCCGTCTCGTGAATTAAAGCCTGAGAAAAAAATGCCGGGCTAACCCGGCATCTTTAACGCAAGATTAGATCTTACCAACCAAGTCGAATGATGGAGCCAGAGTAGCAGCACCTGGAGTCCATTTAGCTGGGCAAACTTCACCTGGGTGGTTTGCCACATATTGAGCGGCCTGTACTTTACGCAGCAGCTCTTTAGCATCACGACCAATACCGTTGTCATGGATTTCACACAGTTTGATCTGGCCTTCTGGATTGATAACGAAAGTACCACGCAGTGCCAGACCTTCTTCTTCGATCATGACGTCGAAGTTACGGGTGATCGCGCCAGTTGGGTCACCAATCAGTGGGTACTGTACTTTGCCGATGGTGTCAGAAGTGTCGTGCCATGCTTTGTGAGTGAAATGGGTGTCAGTAGAAACACCGTAGATTTCTACGCCCAGTTTCTGGAATTCTGCGTAGTTGTCAGCCAGGTCACCCAGTTCAGTTGGGCAAACAAACGTGAAATCAGCTGGGTAGAAGAATACAACTGACCATTTGCCTTTCAGATCTTCCTGAGTCACAGGAACGAATTTGCCATTGTGGTAAGCGGTTGCTGCAAATGGTTTAACTTCAGTGTTAATCAAAGACATGAGTGTAGCTCCTTCGTTGGGTTATCTTATTCAGATTCGAGTGCATCGCATCTCGATGTATCTATACTGGCCCAAAAAAGTCTTTCTATCCAATAGTTGTGATCTATTTGTTTAATAGGTTTTACCTATGTAACAATTAAAATTTAAAAGTTTAACCTTTGAATCTGTGATTTGCCCCTATGAAAAAGCCTCCAAAAACGGAGGCTTTTCTGATCATAATGAGAAAATGAGACGAGTTAATCCACAATCTGAGATTCGGCTATGACCGGTTCCCCTTCATCTTCCTCTGCAAAGTACTCTTTCGTCAGTTTCAGGATAACCGGGCTCAGCAACAGCAACGAAATAAGATTAGGTATCGCCATCAGGCCATTTAATGCATCTGCCACCAACCAGGCAAAATCTAATTGAGAGATGGCACCAAAAGGTACGGCCACTACCCACAAAATACGGAATGGCAATACCGATTTAGTTCCCACCAAGTAAATCCAGCATTTTTCGCCATAATAGCTCCACCCTAAAATCGTGGTGAAGGCAAAGATCACCAGCGCAATGGTCAGTAATATCCCACCAAAGCCTGGCATCGCCGATTCAAATGCCGAAGCTGATAACGCGGCACCGCTTTGTCCATTACTCCACACACCAGAGCTGATAATAGCCAGTCCGGTAACTGAACAAACGATCAACGTATCGATGAAGGTTCCTAACATGCCAATTAAACCTGAACGGACTGCACTTTTAGTAGTGCCCGCAGCTTGTGCAATACCGGCAGTACCAAGGCCGGCTTCGTTAGAAAATACACCTCGCGCCACACCATAACGGATCGACATCAGCACTACCGAACCGGCGAAACCGCCTGTCGCAGCAACCGGCGTAAAGGCATAAGTAAAGATCAGTGAAATCGTATGTGGAATTTCAGCGGCATTCACAATCAATACCACGATACCCGCAATCACATAGGTGACGCACATAAACGGTACCAGTGCCTCAGCTACTTTCCCGATGCGTTTCACACCGCCTAATGTCACCATGGCAACAATCACGGTAGTTACCACACCAGTGATCCAAGTTGGAACATGCAATGTGCTATCCAGCGCTTGCGCCATGCTGTTGACTTGCACCATGTTGCCGATGCCAAAACCCGCCAACCCGCCGAAGATAGCAAAGGCAGTGCCTAACCAGACCCAGCGTTTCCCCAGACCATTTTTAATGGCATACATCGGGCCGCCAATATGTTCACCACTCTTATCTTTTTCCCGATAATGCACAGCCAACAGCACTTCGGAATATTTGGTCGCCATACCAACCAGTGCCGTACACCACATCCAGAACAGTGCACCCGGCCCGCCCATGAAGATTGCTGTCGCGACCCCAGCTATATTCCCAGTGCCAACGGTGGCGGCTAAACAGGTCATCAATGCCTGAAACGGGCTGATTTCACCACTTTCATCGACATTGGTTATCCGGCCACGCCACAACAAACTAAAACCCGTACCTATTTTTCGCAGCGGCATCAATTTAAGCAGAAACATCAGAAACAGACCGGTACCTAAAATCAGCGCCAACATAGGCGCACCCCAGACTATTCCATCCAGACTATTAAAAGCATTGAGTAGGTATTCCATATGATTGAACTCCATTAATGAAAAGGATGTCACGTTACCTGCTTATTATTTTTACTCGTCTATGGTACTGCTATTTTTATGAATTAATAATTATTATCGATAAATCAGAGGGATAAATTAGGCCAACACCGAATGTGTC
>JAQUHG010000364.1 GCA_028683735.1 Tolumonas sp.
GTCGACGACGACCAGCAAAATCGACTTCCTGACGACCGTCCGCCACGTTATCCATCACTGTTTTTTCCAGATCGAGTTGTTGACGATACTGGTCAAAATAAGCGACTTCTAATTTGGTACCACAATACAAAGAACCACTATCCGGCTGCAGATCACCCAACAACAATTTAATCAGCGTGGTTTTACCGCAGCCATTCGGACCAATCAGCGCTATTTTATCACCGCGCATGACACGGAAATCAAAATTACGGATCAGTGATTTCCCTTCGATGCTGTAATTGACGCCCTCGCCTTCAAAGATAATTTTTCCGGAGCGAACCGCTTCATCCAGCTGAATTTTAGAGGTACCAACTTTTTCGCGACGCTCGCCACGTTCCATACGCAAAGCTTTCAGTGCCCGGACGCGACCTTCATTACGGGTACGGCGTGCTTTAACGCCTTGTCGGATCCAGACCTCTTCTTGCGCCAGTTTTTTATCAAACTGGGCATTTTTCAGCTCTTCAACCCGCAACCACTCTTCTTTGCCTGCCAGATAGGCATCGTAGTTACCCGGCCATGACGTTAATACGCCACGGTCCAGATCAACGATACGGGTTGCCATGCGTTGGATGAATTCACGGTCATGACTGATAAAGACAATGGCACCTTTGTATTGGCGCAGGAAGTCTTCCAGCCAAGCGATCGAATCGATGTCCAGATGGTTGGTTGGCTCATCAAGCAGCAGTAGATCTGGCTCGTTAACTAGTGCGCGCGCTAATGCGACCTTACGCAGCCAGCCACCAGATAAATCAGAAAGCGAGGTATCCGCAGTCAGTGATAACAAACTGAGAATTTGGCTGATACGGGTATCGAACTGCCAGCCTTGTTGCTGATCAAGCTGTTCTTGCAACTCACTTAAGCGACGCATGACACGGTCGTCGTCATGCTGATCTGCCAATAGCGTAAGTTGGTGGTGATAATCGGCTAAGATCTTGCCCAGTTCAGCCACACCATCCGCGACATAATCATAGACGGTGGCTGATTCCGTTTGTGGTGGATCTTGCTCCAGACGGGCAATTTTCAGATCCTGTAAATGCGTGACGGCTCCATCATCCAGGAGCACTTCGCCGCTGATCACCTTCATCAACGTCGATTTACCCGCGCCATTACGGCCAACCAAACACAGGCGTTCACCAGACTCAATGTGCAATTCCACATGATCTAATAACGGCGCAGCACTGTAAGACAGATAACCTTGCTGAATAGAATAAATAGCCATGATGATTAAGCTTGCTCCTGCGATACGTCAGTCTTTGGTGCATGACGGATCAACCAGCTATTATGAATATGCGGGTTACGCGCGAAATCTTTTGGTAAGGTTTTGGCGCTAATATTTTCGGCGACTAACCCCAATTCAGCGAGACCATTGAAATCCATTTTGAACTGACGTTTGTTGTTTGAGAAAACAATCAAGCCATCCGGGTTCAGAATTTTTTTCAGCATCGCCATCACATCAATATGGTCGCGCTGCACATCAAACGTATCGTCCATACGTTTAGAGTTCGAGAAGGTTGGCGGATCGATGAAGATCAGGTCAAACGTCTGCTCGCAATGACGTAACCAATCTAAACAATCGGCTTGTTCAAATTTATGCTGCCAGCTCGTTAAGCCATTGTGGCGCATGTTATCGCGCGCCCAGTTCAGATAAGTGCGGGACATATCCACAGTCGTGGTGGTCCGCGCGCCGCCGAGTGCTGCATGCACTGTGGCAGTACCGGTATAAGAGAACAGGTTTAAGAAGTCTTTTCCTTTCGCCATTTGCCCTAACATACGGCGGGTATAGCGGTGATCCAAGAACAGACCGGTATCCAGATAATCACGCAGGTTGACCAAAAATTTCGCGTTATACTCTTTTACTTCGAGCAACTGCCCTTCGGCATTCAGTTTCTGATATTGCGACTCACCTTTCTGGCGTTCACGCACTTTCAGGATCACGTTTTTACCCGGTACACCGGTGACTTCAATAGCTGCCTGCATTAAATCGAGAATACGCTGACGCGCAACATGCTCTGGAATGGTTTTCGGCGGTGCATATTCCTGAATAACCAGATGGTTCGTGTAACGGTCGATCGCCACGTTATAATCGGGCAAATCAGCATCGTAGATACGATAAGCATCAAGGCCTTCCTGCTGAGCCCATTTATCCAACGTTTTGATGTTTTTACGCAGACGGTTAGCAAAATCTTCCGCCACCATTTTCTGTGATGCGACAGAGTTATCCGCAATTTGATAATTACGTAACTGACATTCCAACGCACCATTAAATAGACGGTATTGTTTGTCTGCACGCAGACGCAGACAGCTCAGCAGTTCCGGCGATGCAGACAAAATTGTCACGCGCCAGCCCTGAAACTCAGTACGTAGTGCGCTACCTAAACTTTGATATAACTTCAACAGTTCAGGGAATTCGCCCAGACGTTCACCATACGGCGGGTTACTGACTAAGAAACCTTTGCTGTTTGGCCAAGGGTTATGCAATTGCATCACATCGGCAGTTTCAAAACGGATCAGATCACCAACACCAGCTCGGTTCGCATTCGCTTTAGCGCGCTGTAATACACGGCTATCCACATCGAACCCGACAAAACGATCTGCTTGTAACAGCGCTTCTTTATGTCCGCGTTTCGCCCGAACAGAGGCTTCAGCCATAATAGGTAACCAAATGTCCGGCTGATGCTTTAACCAGCCTTCAAAGCCAAAACGACGACGTAATAATCCCGGTGCCATATCACAAGCCTGCATGGCCGCTTCAATTAAC
>JAQUHG010000082.1 GCA_028683735.1 Tolumonas sp.
TTCCAGAACAAATCTAAGCTGCTCTTCTCTTTCTCTCAGAGTATCTTCAATATTTACGCTTAAATCAGAGCTGAAGATTGTCATCCAAGCTTTCCTTGGCTAGGGCACTACTGAATAGTTTAGGTGACAGTGGATGAATCAAAATACATTTTTCTCATCAATTTGTTTTAAACAGAACTTCAATATAGTTTGCAAAAAGGATGAGAGCGTTTTGATGTGATGCCATTGGAATGGCAGGTTTTAACATAGGCATTATTTGTGGATATGGCAAGAAAGGTCTCTGGTCGACATTTTTCGCTTACGAATGGATCTCAAACGAGTTGAAAACACTCAAGACACCAGCAATTTATATTTATCGAGCATCCTATATAGCGTTACTCGTGATACCCCAAGTTGACGTGCAGCAGCCATAATATTATTTCCAGATTCTTGCAGCGCTCGTTGCATAGCCAGCATTTCTGCCTCAGCCCGAACCTCGGCTAAAGTCTGGTGTTGCGGCAATTTAGTGTCTGGTGTTAATTCTAGATCTTGCGGGGTGATGATCCGTTTTTCGCACATTACTAACGCTCTGGCCACACGGTTTTTTAACTCACGAACATTACCTGGCCAGTGATAAGTACGCATTTGCTGTAATGTGGCTGGGCTGAATCCACGCACCGACGGATTAAGGCTATCTCTTAAATTACAAAGAAAATGGTAGGCTAATAACTCAACGTCGCCGCGTCGTTCTCTGAGTGGCGGTAGTTCCAGATCTAACACACAAAGCCGAAAATAAAGATCTTTGCGGAAATGGCCGGTTTTAACATCTTCACGAAGATCACGGTTTGTCGCAGATATAACGCGTAGATCCACCGGTATCGGTTCAGTGCCACCAACACGGGTGATTTGTCTTTCTTGCAGAAACCGTAATAAGTTGGCCTGCAATTCCAATGGTAAATCACCAATTTCATCAAGAAATAAAGTGCCGCCATTAGCCGCTTCAATATGGCCGATCTGGCGACGACAAGCGCCGGTAAAAGAGCCTTTTTCATGGCCAAATAATTCAGATTGGATCAGATTACTTGGTATCGCACCACAGTTTACTGCGATAAACGGAGCAGCTCGCCGCCTTGATTGCTGGAAAATAGTACGAGCGGCTAATTCCTTACCCGTGCCACTCTCGCCCATTAGCATGACTGAAGAATCAACAGCAGCCAGTTTACTTAATTGGCGAAAAACCTTTCGCATAGCGGGGCTATCACCAATCATACAATCCTGCCCGGAAGCAGCCCCCATATTGCAATAAAATGGCGGCGATGATCGTAAGCTGGCCATACCATATGCATGCCCTAACGAGGCCATTATCCGAGCATCGTCAATTGGCATAGTGTGGTAGTCATAGAGATATTTTGCTAACAAATCGCGGGTAATTGGTTGACTGGCCATTTCGGGCGTGAGCAGACCGATCCACTCCATCGTGCTGCTGGTTTTCGCCAGCATAGACTCCAGTTCCCGATCGGTATCTTCATTCCTGCCAAAATTATCGAGTAAAAAGATCCCCACCAGCGGATTACGCCGCTCATAAAGATCAATAGCTTCTCTTATCGTACTCGCCGGGCATGGCAGCCACCCTGCTGCAAGTGCTTCCTTTGGCATAATCCATACTGAGGCGGTACGCAGACAGATCAGTTCACGTACGTCCATGGACAAATACCTTATTGGTACTTTCAAATCTCAGATTCATTACAAGTATCGGAGATCATTGTCTGGTTCGCTAGTTTCAACCGAGATGTTTTAACAATATATTTACAGTTTAATTATCTTTCTATCCCCCCCAAAAAAAGAGCGCAACATGATGATTAAACTATTTATATTCTTATAAATCAGAATCATAACTAAATAACAAACCAGAGCAGATTACTTGATTTTGTGTGGATATAACTGCATATGTTGTTTCAATTTTGATACAAGTAATATTCTAATTTTTCATTATTATTCAACGCCTTACAAGAATCGCAAATATCTACCGTCTATTTTAGTTAACACAAACAAACGGTCAGCTCCTAGACGTACAAGTTTTATTCTTATCTTTCAATTAGTTGTAAGTGCGGCCTGAAACTTGCGTAGATCATATCGCAACACTCCCCTGTCATTCTCGCCGACGCGGCACCCCGGTATTTGATTGTGCTTGTGGCAAGAATCTAGGGATAGATTTCCACAATTTCCATATCTGGAAAAAGGAATACAATCATGAAGAATAAATTCAATTATAAACCTTTACTGACGGCACTATGTCTGGGGTTGGCCGCGTTAGTCTCCACGCCTGCTTTTGCCGATAATCCATTCCAATTAGACGGTAATGCTATTTCTGACGAAATAGGACATGCAACAGGCGATGACTGGGATGTAGTCAACACTACGGGCGGTAATGCCGAAGGCAGAACTGGCCTTGTTATCGACAGACCTGAACCAACCCAGTCCATTTTCACTGGCGGTGGATCCAAAGACCAAATGGATATTACTGCTTGGAAATGGCGTACTGGTACCCCGCCATCTAAAGATGACTTAACCCATGCCTATGCTGCCGCTTATGTACAAGACAACAAAGATTTCATTCTGGTATTTGGTATGGATCGTTATGATACCAGTGGTGACGCACAGTTAGGTTTCTGGTTTTTAAAAGATGAAGTTCAGCCTGTAGCTGGTGGAACATTCTCTGGCAAACATCAAGATGGCGATGTTTTGGTTTTGGTGAATTTCTCCAATGGTGGTTCAGTTCCTACTATTAATGTATTCCAGTGGCAAGGTGGTCAGGTGAATGCGGTCGGATCTGGCGGTGCAGTGAAATGTACCGATGGCTATATCCCAACAGGCCAAAACTTCTGCGGTATCACCAATGCAATCGCAGTTAAAGCACCATGGGCCTACGAGAATAAAGACGTGGGTATCACCGATATGTTCCCACCAGGGGCATTCTTTGAGGGTGCCATTAATCTGACTGCATTATTACCCAATGACAGCCCATGTTTTACCAATTTCTTGGCAGAAAGCCGCAGTTCAACATCTATTACGGCTACGTTGAAAGATTTTGCCACACCAGTTACTGGATTTAATGTTTGTAAAATCTCAGTAACCAAGAATTGTACTCAACCAACCCTCAATACTGCTGAAGATCACATCATCTACAATATTGCCGGTCAGGTGACTAACAGTGGTTTTGGCACTGTCTACAACGTCGCACTTTCTGACAGCCCTGCTGCGGATGGCACATTCCTGCAGGTTGATTGTGCTGATCCAACTATTAACTTAGGTAGCTTCCCGCTGAGCAGCCTGGCGAATGGGGAAACCGCTTGTTATAAAAACACTATGACCGTGCCACTATCACAAAATGGAACTAAAGATACCGTCACAGCAACCGCTAATACAGCGGATGCCGGTGCAGGTGTCGCACTGACCGATTCAGCTGAGGCGCAATGTCCTAATTTGGCCGTCAGCCCAGCTATCCAGGTAACCAAAGATTGCTCAACAACCATCACCACCGCAGGCGGGAATGTTGCTGCCAAAGTTAATGTGACAGGTACTGTGTGTAATATCGGGGATACCCGTCTGGATAATGTGTTGGTCACTGACAGTGAAGTTTCAGGTTCACTGATTGGGCCTATCAGTCTGCCTAAAAAAGGCTCTACTGGTGATTGCGTACCATACACTGGCAGTTATATTCCATCTGCCGCCAGTGATGTAAACGGCGTAGCCACCACCGATCCAAGCAAGGTCGTGTTTAAAGATACCGCTACTGCAACTGCTGACGATATCTTTGGCGCACCAGTAACACCGCATACCGATGAAGCACAATGCCCACTCTGTACTTGTGCAGCTACCGGAACTTGTAACTAAACACATCACGAGCTTGCAATACAGCGCCTAGATTAGATGATGTATAAAACAAAAAGGCACCTTAAGTTAAGGAGCCTTTTTCATTTCAGATAAGTTTTATTTTTTACCTTTGGTGCCAGTTGTCGTAGTCGTAGAGCTACCTACCGTCATCGATACTGTCGCCATTGCCGTTTTAGTGCCATCGCTGATCTGGTAGCTAAAGCTATCAGTACCAGTAAAACGTCTGGCTGGCTGATAACGGACCGTACCATCAGTATTGATAGATACCGTACCATGCGCCGGTGTTGTCACTGACACTACTTTTAATGCCTGGCCTTCCGGATCATAATCATTTGCCAATACAGCCACATTGACCGCAGTCCCATCCACAGTAGTTGCACTGTCTGCCACGGCAACAGGAGCCAAATTAACAGGAGTACTAACGACATAAGTTACCGAACCTGTTGCGTCATAACCGGTAACGCTACTGTTAGTTGCAGTTAAGTTGACGCTGTAAGAACCATCGCTCGCTGCAGTTGCAGAAGTAACGGTCAATGTAGTGCTTGCACTTTGGCCAGGGTTCAGCGTCATCGCAGTCTGTGCAAAATTAGCAGTCCAGCCTGATGGCGCTTGTGCTTGTAAATTAAACTGAGAACCAGAACAGCTGCTGTTATCGCTATTAGTTAAAGTCAGGGTGTAACTCAGCGATGTACCTGCCGCAACTGCTGTACTTTGCGCTGGTGTTAGCGCGATAGTTGGTTTTGCGTGCTGACAAGTCTGAGGACCTAATTCGACCGTCACACTCGCCTGATTGCCATTAGTCCAGTCCGTTGTAATAGTCACACCAGCTGCAGTATCAACGTAGCTTTTGCCGCTGGCCAATGCATGATCACTCCAGTCGTAATAGCTGGTGCTGTTACTGGCTGGCGTCATATCCAGCAGATAACTGGTCCGACGATCACCGTCAACACCGGTGCGGATCACAACGCCATTGAGTACATTGGTATTCCCGGCCAAGAAACTATCACTACCCAAAGCCTGACGATATTCAAGGTAGTACCATTTAGACAAGCCAGTTGCTGAATCAACACCCATTGGAATTTTCAGCGCTTTGACACCACCATCATTAATTTCATAAGGTGTTAAGGTATAGCTACCGCTGGTACTGACTTCGGTAATCGCAGGTGAAGAACCGTAACCCAGCCAACCTAACTGAAGCTTCTGGAACGGCGCCAGATGACCGGCAACATAGTTCCCCATGATGTCATCACGATCACCATATTCAAACGTCTGACAAGATGAACCCAATGTAGTGGCACCACACTCCAGTGCATGCGAGTGCTGTAAACCAAAGTTATGACCCATCTCATGCCCGATGGTAGTCACTTGTAGAGAGCCATTGATCCAGCTTTGAGAAGGCAAACCACCCACTGTGCCCATTCCTGTCCAGCCACAGGTGCTGATGTTAGGGAAAATATAGACACGGCGTTGGTAGGCAGAGAGATTTGCACCGGCGTTAGTTGCCGCGGTATCCGCTAACTGAGCAATGGTGGTTGTATCACAGTTGGTGCTGTCTACAGCAACGGTAAACCAGCCCATAACATCCCCGGTCAGCCAGGTTTGTTGATATGAAGCTTCCAGAAAATAATTGCTAACATTGCCAAAGACCATGCTGCGCGCTTGCTCAATACTCCAAGGCTGATTTGCTGACGCATCTTGGAAATTTACCAACATAACCAGCGTTTTTTGTTCGCCAAAGGTATTTGGTTGAATAGTGACACTACTGGCTGTTGCGGTCGTTGTTGTGCTGCCATTCAGTGCCTGAGTTTCTAATCCGTTTTGTTCCAGCACCAGATGCTTACCAACCAATACACCTTTGGCCTTTGCATGTACGCCACTTTGCACATCAGGCGCTTCGCCAGTAAAGTGTAATTCCAGACGCTCCCCGGCTGGCGTGGTCAGAAAATGCCGTAATTTATGGCTACCATCAGGATAATCTTCGTAGGCAACAACTAATTCACCTTCATTAGTTTGCAACTGCTCCAGACGGGTTTGAATTTCAGTCGGCATTCCTAATAAAGCTTGTGCCGGCAGTGCATTACGTAAAACCTCAGCCGGATCAACTGCAACCAATTCAAGCAGCAGGGTTTGGCGTTGTTCAGTTATAGACTGGATTTCATTGAGCAGATTAGCTTGTTCACTGTCATCTGCCTGACGGTAATGAGCGATTAATTGAGCAAGTTCGGTTGTGAGTTCTCTTACCTGAGAGGTATTGATTGCACTGGCCGTTTGTGTAGCAGACTCAGCCATTGCTGGCGCACTAGCACCACCCAGCCCACAGAAGATAGTCATCAACAACAATGCAAACCAGCGTGCTCGCGCAGACAAGCCATAGCTAACAGCCGTGGAAGCAAAAAAAGATATCATTTTGGGTACCCTCAAGTAATAAAACCTCGAAAGCGCCCAAAACGCAGCGTTTTTACGCGCTCCTTCGGTAACCCAGCTGTCCAGCTGATTGCTCAAATTGGACCTGTGGCTTTGCGTGCACCCGGTTACCCGGGGCTTGCCGTTTCGGGAGTGCTTTCGATGGTAAAAGAATCGAAAAATTCGACCCCATTATTTACATGAAATCACACCTGAATGTGACTGGATAAAGGCGTAAGCATGAAAATACTTACGACTTCCATATCATGCAAACTTGTAAGCAATGCTACAAAATTCGCTAAGAATGGTAAAGATAAATTGATCATTTTTTAATCAATTTTAACTAAATCAGAATTTCCATTGACGAGTAATTCACAGGAATAAAATACACCTGCAAAAAATTCATTTAAAACAATAGAATAAAAAAACAACCATGAAGAAAAAATATTTTATCTTTAAAATCATAAGGATAATAAAAAGATAACCAAGCGAAGCCTTATTTATTAATAAAAAGCCTCGTTTGAATAGGAAATAATAATGAAATGCTATATTTATTAAATATTAGGTTTCTGTTCATCATTATTAACGGATAAAACACTCGCTTCGATTTCTTTAAATACCACCCGATATAAAGCGCCAAACGTATCAGGATCGGCGTTTCGCCCTGCCTCCGCTTCAAGCCGCCTTAAAGCATGCGTGGCATTTTCAGAGGTCTGGATCGAAATAATATAGTCGAGTGTGAGTCTGGCAATTTCTAGCTTGTCTTGATTAGACATAACTGACTCCTGGATTGCAGAACAGAGTGAACAACATATGGAACCGAAAAAGAGGTATGAGTTAGAAAATATCACCATACCCAAACTTTAGTATCATTGGCCCAGAAAACATTTCAATCCTTCACGTTCCTGCAATTAATTTACTGACAGACATGCTCCATCCTATAAATTAAACAACGTTCTTGTTCAAAACACCTCGCCCGTTGAAATGTAAATTTTGGTTAAAAAAGAAACTATAATTATTAAGCGCGTTCTAACAGGAGTTGCTCATAATGAAACATCAATCTGGTTACGCTCTCACACTAATGCTGCTATTGGCAGGCTGTGGTGGGGGTGGTGGCGATGGAAGTAGTGCTACAACTAAACTAAATTTAGCTATTTCTGATGCACCAGTAGATAGTGCGCGGAAAGTCTGTATTGCAATTAATGGCCTGCGGCTAAAACTGAATGGTTCCAGTACTGAATCAGTCTGGAGCAATCTGAATCTTTTGCAAACCACCAACAACGACGGCTGTTTGCCCACTGGTTATACCATACCTCAGGATACGTCGGGTAATCCGGCCTTTTTGTATCTCGATCTGTTGAAATATCGAAACGGCGCAAAGCAAGCTCTGCTGACCAATACATCCATTCCCAGCGGCACATATGAACAGTTACGGCTAATGGTTGAAGATGGACGCACTAATTTCCTGAACGATACCGCTGGCATCGCCACGGCTCAACCAACCTCCTATGTGGAAGAATCAGACGGTACGATACTGCCATTACAAGTTCCAAGTGGCGAAGTCAAAACTACAACACCATTTACTGCAGCAATTGGCGGCGTTCTTTCGTTCCAGTTAGAGTTTAATTTACGACATGCGCTGGTGTTACCTGGCACCAATACGTACTACAAACTGAAACCCACTGGGGTCAAACTGCTGAGTGTCAGCACACTGAGCACGATTTCAGGTAATGTGAACGGCCTCTATTGCGGCGGAGATCTGAGCACTGCAGGTGTCTACCTCTACAACAGCGACAACATTACACCACCTTATTTGGGGATCGATTATGATCCGGCCAATGGTGGCCCAGTAGTAACCTCTTTAGTGTCTACCACAGACAATGTCAGTTCTTATCAACTGAATTATGTGGAACCTGGTACCTATGATGTGGCGCTGGTTTGCAATGCAGCAAACGATACGCTTAGTGATAATGGAAATGAAAGTACCTTTGTACCCAATATTGCCGAAGTACATACCGGCATAATTGCTCCCAGCAGTAGTGGCGCAACTGCCATCACGAATAGCTTTGTCACACCATAACGACACGTTTGCCGGCCAGTTACTACTGGCCGGTTTTCTACCAATTCAGCGCTGTTAATACATCAACAACTGCTTCGATTTCTTGCTGAACTTCCACACTAAATCGCGCATGTTTCGGGCTATCAATATCCAGCACCGCCACGACGTTATCATTAACGATGATCGGCACCACTAATTCTGAGTTACTGGCACCATCGCAGGCAATATGGCCAGGAAAAGCATGCACGTCATCAATCCGTTGTGTTTCGCGTGTTGCGACAGCAGTGCCACATACGCCACGACCAACAGGAATACGGATACAAGCAACTTTCCCCTGAAATGGCCCCAGCACTAACTCACCATCACGCATGATGTAAAAACCTACCCAATTGATATCGGGTAAATATTGGTTCAGTAATGCACTGACATTCGATAGGTTGGCAATTAAATCTGGTTCACCGCTGACTAAACCGGAAACCTGTTGAACTATTTCACCCTGCAACTCTTGCATGTTACTCACCAAAAATTAATACAAAAAAAGCATACGCCACAAAAAGAAGAAACCAGCAGTCTTTGCAGAAAGCTGGTTTCTATTATGCTGAAAATTTATAAATAGACCCAAAGTAATTGGAATTGCAGCAAGGCGACAAGTGAGCGAGCCCCATGAGCATAGAGATGCTATGTGATTGGGGCGAGTGAACGCTGTCAACGACGCTGCAATTTCAAGTACAAAGGGTATAATCAGTTCAATTTGTTATCTAATGCTACCATTACCACATCAGGCGTTTGCTGATAATCATGCAAGCCTTTTGCGCGCAATTTACAGGCTGGGCATTCGCCACAACCATCGCCAATCACACCGTTATAGCAAGTCAGGGTTTTCTGACGCACATAGTCAAGACGACCGATTTTATCCGCCAGTGCCCAGGTTTCTGCTTTGTTAAGCCACATGAGTGGGGTTTCAAACTTAACATCACGTTCCATACCCAGTTTAACCGCATGATTTAACGCTTTTACAAACTCATCGCGGCAATCAGGGTAACCGGAGAAATCGGTCTCACAAACACCAGTGATAACGGTGTCAGCGCCCACCTGATAGGCATAAATCGCCGCTAAGGTCAGAAACAGAATATTGCGGCCCGGAACAAATGTATTCGGTAAGCCATTTTCCTGCAGCTCATTACTGACCGGGATCGCATCACGCGTCAGTGCGGAAACGGCCAGCTCATTGAGCAGACCGACATCCAGCACTTTGTGCGCGGCTAAACCTAAATCAGCTGCAATCTGACGGGCAACTTCAATTTCCTGCACATGGCGCTGACCATAATCAAAGGTGATCGCATGCACTTCATCATATTGCTGCACGGCATATAACAGGCAGGTAGTGCTATCCTGCCCGCCACTGAACACCACGACAGCTTTACGTTTAGTCTGGCTCATGATCAACGACCTGTTTTACCTGCACGGGTAATACGCTGACGGTTATTAGCATTCGGGCGCGCTTTGCGTGGCTCGCCATCGCGAAGACGCTGACGCGCATTTTCCCAGCTCACATCATCATCACGCTGTGGTTTTACTGGCGCAGCTGCACGCGGTGTTTTAGGACGTGGAATTGTTGGTGTTTCGCCAACCACTTCCTCGCCTTGCAAAATAGTCCGTTCACGGTGACGACGCACCGCACGACGGATCTGTGCAGCCTGTTTAAATTCGCTACGGCGTTCTTCTACCGCGAAGACTTTGCTGCGCTCTTCTGGCGGTAAACCCACCATTTTACGCAGGTAGTTCACCTGTGGCAGTTGTAATTCAGCCCAGCCACCGCGTGGTAAGGTTTTGTCCAGCTTAATGTCACCATAGCGGATACGCATCAGACGGCTAACCTGCACGTCCAGTGATTCCCACAGACGGCGAACTTCGCGGTTACGGCCTTCACACAGGGTCACGTTGTACCACTGGTTCAAACCTTCACCACCGCCAGAGGTAATTTTATCAAACTTCGCCGGGCCATCTTCCAGTTGCACGCCATGGCGTAACTTCTGCAACATGCCTTCGGTCACTTCACCGAACACTCGCACCGCATATTCACGTTCAACTTCGTGACTTGGGTGCATCAGACGGTTCGCCAATTCACCATCGGTGGTGAACAGCAACAAACCGGATGTGTTCACATCCAGACGACCCACCGCCACCCAGCGTGAATCTTTGATGCGCGGCAGACGGTCAAACACCGTCGGACGCCCTTCTGGATCATGACGGGTACACACTTCCCCTTCTGGCTTGTGATAAGCCAGCACGCGACAGATCACATCCGTTACCGATGGCACGGAGATCTGATGACCATCAACACGGATCGCAGCGCTTGCGTCTACGCGATCGCCCAGTGTCGCGACTTTGCCGTTCACACTGACACGGCCTTCACTAATCACTGTCTCCATCTCACGACGGGAACCAACACCCGCTCGAGCCAGTACTTTTTGCAGTTTTTCGCTCATGCTTTGCCTCAATCATTCAAACGGTGTCGGATCTCCGGCACCGAAGCGTACTACTTTAGGCTCATCATCCGAGAAATCGATAACGGTGGTCGGCTGTGCGCCTTGCGTTCCGCCATCAATAATCAGATCAACGACTTTTTCCAGCTGTCCACGGAACTCTTCCGGATCCGCTTCTGCCAACACCTGACCAGGAAGGATCAAGGTACTGGACATTAATGGCTCACCCAACTCGGTTAACAACGCTTGGGCAATGTTATTGGTCGGTACACGGATACCGATCGTTTTCTTTTTTTCGTTCATCAGGCGACGTGGCACTTCTTTGGTCGCTTTCAGAATAAAAGTATAGGCGCCGGGTGTATTATTTTTGATCAGACGGAATGCGGTGTTATCAATTTTGGCGTACACCGACAACTCCGAAAGATCATTACACAACAACGTAAAATTATGCTCATCTTCCAACTGACGAATGCGGCAGATTTTTTCCAGCGCACTCTTATCGCCCATCATGCAACCCAGTGCATAACCGGAATCGGTGGGATAAACGATCACACCGCCTTGACGCAAAATGCCCACCGCCTGAGAGATCAGACGCGTTTGTGGGTTAACCGGATGAACAACAAAAAATTGACTCATAATTCCTCCCCTTGCGGGACGTCAGGAAATGCAGAAAAAACATGCCAGACGGGCGTCACATCCTTGGGGAGCCACAAGTTTTTACCTAACTCAACCCAAGGTAGCGGTGTATGAAAATCTGAGCCAACCGATGCCATAAATCCGTAATCGCGGCAATACTGACCCAGCGTTGACCGCTCATGC
>JAQUHG010000083.1 GCA_028683735.1 Tolumonas sp.
CAATTGTCAACACCATGAAAATAAACGCCTGCAGCGTAATTACCAGAATGTGGAAGATAGCCCACGGCACATTCAGTAACCACTGAGACCACCACGGCAGCATCCCGGCGATCAAGATGAAAATCATTTCGCCTGCATACATGTTACCGAATAGTCGCAAACCTAATGAGATAGGCTTGGAAATCAGAGTTACGGTTTCCAACAGCAAGTTAATTGGCACAAAAGCCCAATGATTAAACGGTGTCAGTGTCAGTTCTTTTACGAAACCGGACACGCCCTTCATCTTGATGCTGTAGAACAGGATCAGGAAAAAGACACCCAAAGCCATAGACAAGGTGATATTAACGTCAGCGGATGGAACAACACGCAGTTTCTGAGAATGATCTCCTGCAACCAGCTGTGCTAACTGTGGCAGGTAGTCGATTGGTAATAAGTCCATCAGGTTCATCAGGAAAATCCAGACAAACACTGTGAGCGCCAGCGGCGCGATCAACTTATTTTTGCCATGGAAAATACCTTTAACGGTATCGTCCACAAACCCAACTACCAACTCAACAAAGCACTGCAGTTTACCTGGCACACCGCTGGTCGCTTTAACAGCCACTTTACGGAATAACCAAATAAACAGCGTTCCCAAGACCACGGAAAAAACCATGGAGTCGATATTAACCACCCAAAAGCCCGATTCAGCGCCCATTTGCCAGTGATGCAAATGGTGTTGAATGTACTCCTGAGGCGTTAGCAGTTCTCCTGTGGAAGCCATGCTAGTTCCTAGTAACGATTGTTGAGGGTTAACGATATTATCCACTGACTAACGAGCAACAGACCGAATGTAATCAATACCACGGCATGATTCACATGCAGCCATTTGAAAACCACCACAAAAAAAACCAGCGTGGAAATCAATTTTGACCCGGCAGCCAGATAGACATCCCACAAGACCAGCCCAACATCAAGCTCACGATCAGGTCGTGAAGTGCTGATAACGCTGAACAGGAGTTGTGGTACCCAGTAAGTTCCGCCTCCGCATAAGACAGAACCCGCAGTAACCGCATCTTTCACCAATAAAGTAATTAATGCCGCTACCACTATCAGTGCAAGCTGAACCCAAAGCACAGACCACGCCATAGTTTTAACACTCATCGCAGGTCTTGGCAGCATTCAGCTTTCTCCGATTTTGTAACGCCCTATTCAGGCGCGTTTTATTAACATAAAACCAACAAAAAAGCATCCTTTCATTAAAATACGCACCAACGGCTTTTTAACATATAAGTTAAATGTAACTCTTTGGTGCAAAAGGATTTTTTTTGCCAATTTAGACAAAACAGTAGCCCAACAAAAATTAAAAAACCAGTCGTTTTTGTGAACTAACTCAAATTAAAGAAGTGGCGAATTTTTTCAAATTCTGCACAACTTTGATAACTCAATACAATCTTGCCATTGTCTTCACCAGCCCTGACAAATTGTACGGAAACACCCAATTTTTCAGACAAGGCTTCCGACCAGGCAACACCTTGCTGATCCACCTGTGGTTCGGCTTTAGCAGCAGGTGGGTTGAGCAGTTTCTGCACCAACCGCTCGGTATCTCGCACAGTTAAACCTTTCTGCGCTACCGTTCGTGCGGTATCGCTTTGCAATTCACCATCCAGACTGAGTAACGCCCGCGCATGACCCATATCCAGATCGCCGTGTTCGACCAACTGTTTGACATCGTCATTCAACTGATTCAAACGCAATAAATTACTCACCGCAGAACGGGATTTACCGACCGCTTCGGCCACTTGCTGGTGGGACAGTTCAAATTCGGTCATCAGCCGCTGTAACGCCACCGCTTCTTCAATGGCATTCAGATCTTCACGCTGAATATTCTCAATCAGTGCTATCGCCACGGCAGCGTTGTCTTCAACGTTTTTTATCAGGCAAGGCACGGTTTCCAGTCGCACTAACTGGCTGGCACGCCAGCGACGTTCACCGGCGATAATTTCATATTGCTGATCAGCGATGCGGCGCACCACAATCGGCTGGATCACCCCTTGTGCGCGGATCGAATTGGCCAGATCTTCCAGCGCATCCTGCGACATATCGCGTCGTGGCTGATATTTTCCCGGCCGTAACCAGGTCACCGGCAGGGTTTGTAATTCGCCGGTTTGATTATCAACCCGGTTTTGTGCAGCATCCGCTTGTATATCACTGATAATTTGCTTCTGCCGGGCGACCTGACTGGTGCCCAGCAAGGCTTCCAAACCTTTGCCTAAACCGCGTTTTTTCAATGTCATAACCAATCACTCACGCTGAGGCTTCGGCCTTGTGTTGTTGTTCTTCCCGTCGCAATAATTCGCCGGCCAGCCCCAGATACGCTTTGGAACCCAGCGAACTCTTATCGTAATACATCACCGGGGTGCCATGGCTGGGTGCTTCGGCTAACCGGACATTTCGTGGGATAATCGTCCGGTAGACTTTTTCACCAAAATATTGCTTCAGCTGTTCAGAGACTTCGTTGGAGAGACGATTGCGGTGATCGAACATCGTTCGCAACACGCCTTCAATTTTCAGTTGCGGATTCACCACCGCCGCCAGTTTACTGATGGTATCCACTAACGCAGTCAGCCCTTCCAAGGCAAAATATTCACACTGCATCGGCACCAGCACGGAATCAGCTGCCGACATCGCATTCACAGTCAGCAGATTCAGCGCGGGTGGGCAATCGATAAAAATGTAATCGTATTCATCACGGATCGGCGCCAGCGCATTACGCAGCCGGATCTCACGGGCGAAGACTTCCATCAAGCGGATCTCCGCCGCAGTGGCATCACCGTTGGCCGCAATCAGATCATAACCGCCAGTGGTATCGGTAATGATCACATCACGCACTGGCTGTTCTTCCACCAGTAGTTCGTAAATAGTGCGTTCCGCTTCGTATTTATTCACTCCGCTGGCCATGGTGGCGTTGCCCTGCGGATCGAGATCAACCAGCAGAACCTTACGGCGTGTCGCCGCCATTGACGCAGCCAAATTGACACTGGTGGTGGTTTTACCAACCCCACCTTTCTGGTTTGCTATGGCAATGACTTTTCCCACTGTAGCGGATCCTAAAGTTGTTTTTTCACAATGATCAGATGGCGTTCGGCGTCCAGCTGCGGCACGTCAAGACGATGCGAAGTCACCAGTGTAAACCCTGCCGGTAAAGTCGCCAGTTCATCTTGCGGATACAAGCCTTTCAGCGCCAGAAAAACACCCTGTGGAGCCGGCAGATGATGGCACCAGTTCAGCATATCGGTCAGCGAAGCAAACGCCCGGCTCAATACACCGTCAAAGCCTTGGTCGTCATGGAAATCTTCCACCCGCGCCTGCACGGCGACGACATTTTTTAAACCTAATTCCATGATCACCTGGCGGATAAAGCGAATACGTTTGCCGAGGCTATCCAGTAACACGAATTGTTTATCCGGCTGCACAATGGCCAGCGGCAGGCCCGGCAAGCCGGGGCCGGTGCCGACATCGATAAAACGAGAACCGTGCAGATGTGGCGCCACCACTATGCTATCGAGAATATGGCGTACCAGCATGGCTTCCGGTTCCCGCACCGAAGTCAGATTGTATGCCTTGTTCCACTTGTGCAGCAACCCGACCAGCGCCAGCAGTTGCTGTTTCTGTTGATCGGACAGCGATATATCAGCTTGTTGCAGCAGCGATTCCAGCTGCGGAAGTAATGTTTGCATATAATCAGGCCGTTTTACGCAGCAAGCCACGTTTTTTCAGATGAACTAACAAAATAGAGATCGCCGCCGGTGTCACCCCTGAGATACGGGATGCCTGACCCACGGTTTGTGGTTTGGTGTCGTTGAGTTTGATGATCACCTCTTTGGATAACCCCGGTACTTCGTTGTAATCCAGTGTCAGCGGTAACAAGGTCTCTTCATGACGCAGTTGTTTGTCGATCTCATCTTGCTGACGATCGATATAACCGGCGTATTTTACCTGAATTTCAATCTGTTCCGACGCTTGCGGATGATCAATGCCCGGCCCAATGCCGTCGATCGCCATCAGATCCTGATAATTCACTTCCGGACGACGCAGCAGATCCTCCAGACTGGCCGCACGGCTCAGTGGCATCTTCAGGATCTGGTTCAGCGCTTCGGTGGCCGGATGCTGTGGTTGGATCCAGCACTCCTGCAGGCGCTGTTGCTCCTGTGCCATCATTTCCAGCTTGTGGTTGAAGAAGGACCAGCGTTCATCGTCGACCAGCCCCAAATCGCGTCCTATCGCGGTTAAACGCAAGTCAGCGTTATCTTCGCGCAGCAGCAAACGGTATTCCGCGCGGCTGGTAAACATGCGGTACGGTTCTTTGGTGCCCAGCGTCGACAGATCGTCCATCAGCACGCCGATATAGGCCTGATCCCGACGCGGTGACCACGGATCTTTATCCTGTGCGCGCAGGGCGGCGTTGATCCCGGCCAGCATACCTTGTGCAGCAGCTTCTTCGTAACCGGTCGTGCCGTTGATCTGGCCGGCAAAAAACAGGTTTTGCAGGCATTTGTTTTCCATGTTCGGTTTCAGATCGCGAGGATCGAAGAAATCATATTCGATCGCATAACCCGGGCGGGCAATATGGGCATTTTCAAAACCTTTCATCGAACGCACGATCTTTACCTGCACATCAAACGGCAAACTGGTGGAAATACCATTTGGATACAGTTCATGCGTGGTCAGCCCTTCCGGCTCGATAAATATCTGATGTGATTCTTTATCGGCAAAACGCATGATCTTGTCTTCGATCGACGGGCAATAACGTGGACCGATCCCTTCGATCACCCCGGCGTACATCGGGCTGCGATCCAGATTAGCACGGATCACATCATGAGTTTGATTGTTGGTGTGCGTAATAAAACAAGGGACCTGGCGCGGATGCTGCTCACGTTTACCTAAAAATGAGAATACCGGTACCGGATCGTCACCCAATTGCATCTGTAATTGGGAAAAATCGACTGAACGAGCATCAATACGTGGTGGCGTACCGGTTTTTAAGCGACCGACGCGCAATGGCATCTCGCGCATGCGTTCAGCCAGCGTGACCGAGGCCGGATCACCGGAGCGACCACCGCGATAATGTTCCATACCGATGTGGATCAGGCCGTTTAAGAAGGTTCCCGCGGTCAGTACCACTGTTTTCGCCAGAATACGGATCCCGGCTTGGGTGACTACACCACAGACACGATCGCCTTCCAGGATCAGATCATCACAGGCTTGCTGGAATAACTGCAGGTTCGGGTAGTTTTCCAACATGTGGCGAATAGTTTGTTTGTACAGCTGACGATCCGCTTGGGCACGGGTGGCGCGCACCGCTGGGCCTTTTGAGGAATTCAGAATGCGGAATTGGATCCCGGCATGATCAATGGCGCGCGCCATGATACCGCCCATGGCATCCACTTCTTTGACCAAGTGGCCTTTACCGATCCCTCCGATGGCTGGGTTACAAGACATATGTCCTAATGTCTCAATGTTGTGGGTCAGCAGCAGGGTTTTCATGCCCATACGCGCTGCTGCGGTTGCGGCTTCAGTACCCGCATGACCTCCGCCAACCACAATCACATCGAATTGATCATGATACTGCATATGCAAACTCCAATTTAGGCCATCAAGGATCGTTGTTCAGTGGGGCGCATATTCTAGCGGGTTTACGGGATCAATAAAATGAAAGAACGATCGAGAGGGAGAATGTGATCGCTAATTAGATCTAGGATCTTTTAATGATCTTCTTATTGATCTCTATTATATAGATCGCGGTTATCTGTTAATAACTTAAAAATGATCAGATTGATCAAGGTGTTGAGATGGATCCAAACCTGTGTCTTTTCGTGGATCCTAGCCGGTTGAACGTGGGTATAACAGCGGTTGTTATGCACAGACCCGAGTGGGCTATCTAGTTGTTAATAGGATAAAAAGAGGTTACCCAGAGGGTTTACGGTTAGTTATACACAAAAAAATATTTCATGATCCTTATCTGTGGGTATCCTCTATTTTATATCGATCCAGCTGTCAGTGAACTGTGGATAAAGCTGTGCAAGGCTTTTAGTCGCCTGATCGTTTTCATCAGTGGATAAGATCATATAAAGAAAAACGGGATCTCGTCACGCCCTGACGCTGATCCCGTGTGAGGGCATGTTCAGTTAAGCAGTGTGTGCCATTTGGAAAACCATTCATCCGCCGCATCTTCGGGAATGTCGTGTGCGGTGACATCTATTTCCAGTCGTTCGCCGATCTTTTGCGCGCCGGATTGTTCTAATAATTGATCCAACAGACGCCCGGCGGCACAAAATGTATCGTAATTTCGATCACCTAAAGCGACCACGGCATAGCGTAATGTGGTTTGTTGTGGTGCTTGTTTGGCCAGCTGTTCGCTAAAGGGTTGCAGGTTATCTGGCACTTGTCCGGCGCCATGGGTTGAAGAGACGACCAGCCAGATGGCATTGGGTGATTGATTCGCCTTGAGTGTTTCTAAGTTGGCGTGGTAATGCAAAATGGTGTCGTGATGGTTGGCTTGTAATTGCTGCGCCAGGTGTTCCGCAACGTATTCTGCGGCACCGAGGGTTGAACCAATAATAATGTCGATATGAGCCATGGTTTTTCCTTAATAAAAAAAGGAGCCCTGAGGCTCCCTTTATCACGCGGTATGTAGGTTGCAAACTACACGCGGCGTTTGAATTCACCGGTACGGGTGTCGATTTCGATCTTGTCGCCAATTTTAACGAAGTCAGCAACAGAGATAGTAGCGTCAGTGCCTTTCAGCTTAGCTGGTTTCATCACTTTACCGGAAGTATCACCACGAACGGATGGTTCGGTGTATTCCACTTCACGCACGATAGTGATTGGCAGTTCCATGGAGATCGCTTTGCCATCGTAGAAGGTCACTTCACAGATGTCTTCCATACCGTCGATCAGGTAGTTCAGTACGTCGCCCAGGTTTTCTTTTTCGATGTCGTACTGGTTGTATTCAGTATCCATGAAGACATACATCGGATCAGCGAAGTAAGAATAAGTACATTCTTTACGTTCCAGCTGTACGGTGTCCAATTTGTCATCGGCTTTGAACACAGTTTCAGCACCTGCGCCAGACAGCAGGTTCTTCATTTTCATTTTAACAACGGCAGAGTTACGGCCGGATTTGTTGAATTCGGTTTTCAGTACGACCATTGGGTCTTTACCGATCATGATGACGTTACCGACACGGATTTCCTGAGCGATTTTCATGTGTTCAATTCCTGAATTGAGCTTAAGCTTAGATTTACGCGCGACATTCTAGCTGTTTTTCGACAAATTGCACCAATTGACTGGCTAAATTTCCACCAGCAAGCGCAGTTTGTGGCCATTGCTGTGCCTGTTGCTGCCATTCTGACCAATATGGTTGTAATGCAGTCCAGCTTGCTATGAATTCTTCCGGATGCGCTTGGTTAAAGGTTAGAAACAATTGTTGCACCGTAGATGCCAATACCGGCGACATGTTTTCGGTATACCGCGCAAGGAACGCCTGTAATTTTTCCAGATGTGCCTCTTCTTCTTGCGGGTAGATATGCCACAGAAACGGGCGTGCAGCCCACTGTGCCCGTAAGAAGGAGTCTTCGCCACGCACGATGTTGATATCACAGCTCCATAACAGTTGATCATAACCGGTCTGATCGGTCATCGGTAACACTTCCACGGTCAGGGAACCTTGCTGCCAACGGCCACCAGCCTGACAGACCTCTGCTGGCAACACGGTCTGTAAACTGTTCAACGTGCGGCCGGCCGGGATCAGGCAACGAATGGGGGTAGGGTGGCTCTGCCAGCAATTAAACAGCGCGGGCAGAGCGGTATTTTCGTAACTGAACAAGCTGATAAACAGTTCATTCGGTTGGGGGGGCAACAGGTGACGGTGCTGGCAAAATTGTTGCCGTTGTTTGCTTTGTTGTTGCCATTGCTGTCGTGCGGCAAACAGCGTGTTTTCGCACAACAGGCCGCCGCTTTTCGCGCTGAAGCCGGGGAAAAAGAAAAATTTGGTGAGCTGATCCTGGCGCGAAGGTAGCCCGTGACAGCTATCGATCCAGCTTTCGGCGGTTAAATATTCCAGATTGAGCCACACCGGTGGTTTGTCCATTTGCTGCATGTGGTGTTGCAGGCTTAGTGGCAGTTCGCAGGCAAAGGCTTCAATCACCACCTTGCCGGGTTGCATATCGATCGGGAAATGGGCGTTCCAGTGACCGATCAGCACATTGTCGATGGTTTGTTGCGCCAATTGGGTATTCAGTTGCGGGCATAAACGTTGGAAGCTTACGAGGTCATCCACCCACAGACGCACCGGTACTTGATATTCATTGACCAATTGGCGGGCCAGTCGCCAGGTCACACCAATATCACCGTAGTTATCAACCACAGTACAAAAAATATCCCAGTAAGGTAGGGAGATCGGGGGCATAAGTTTCATCATCTGGCAAGATAGTGGCAGGATCGTAACAGAAAATCAGGCAAAATAGCCGGGTTGACGGATTTAACCAAGAGAGAGTTATGCAAGCAAATCTGATGTTGTTGGTAACCGCCGCCATCTGGGGATTCGCCTTTGTGGCGCAACGCGTTGCCATGGATCACATGGGGCCATTTTCTTTTAATGCGGTGCGTTTTTTACTCGGATCAGCCTCATTATTACCATTGATCTGGTTCTTTTCGCGTAAAAAAACCGTCGCAACCACCACTGCGGCAAAAACATCGATCTGGTTAGCGGGTGGTGTTGCAGGTGCCATTTTATTTGTCGCTGCGGCACTACAACAGGTCGGGTTGTTGGATACCACCGCGGCAAAGGCCGGGTTTATCACCGGTTTATATATGATTTTAGTACCCTTTCTCGGCTTGTTTTTGCGTCACGTGACGGGATTAAACGCCTGGCTGGGTGCGCTACTGGCTTTGGTGGGGCTGTATTTATTGAGTATTAATGCCGATTTTTCCATGTCGCGTGGCGATTTTCTGATGTTTGTCGGCGCTATTTTCTGGGCCTGCCATATTTTGTGGATTGATTTTATTGGCCGGCGGGTTAATGCATTGCAATTATCGGCGGTACAATTTTTAGCTTGTGGTCTGTTAAGCTCCGTAGCGGCATTTTGGCAGGAAACCCCCACCTTTGCGTCGGTATTGCTGGCCTGGCCGGCGATCTTATTTGCCAGTTTTATCAGTGTGGGTTTAGCTTATACCTTGCAAGTTGTGGCACAGAAACGAGCTAAACCAACTCATGCCGCCATTATCATGAGTATGGAAGCGGTGTTTGCGGCCATTGGTGGCGTGGTATTTCTGGATGAAACTCTGCCCATGCGTGGCTGGATTGGATGCGGGTTAATGATGAGCGGAATGCTGTTATCCCAGATCCCGCTACCTAAATTTAATCGCGCGACGACTTAAACAATAAACAGCAATAATATGAAGGAGCCGGGCATGTCTTTTCGTCTGAATGAATGGGTGCAACCGTTGATTGCGCTCGTGTTAGTTGTGGCGATAGTGGGGGCCTCGTTTCTGGTGATTGCGCCATTTTTGGTGGCTATGTTGTGGGCCATCATTGTGGTTTCCGCGACCTGGGACCAGTTTTCCTGGTTATCGGCCCGACTCGGCGGGCGGGATGGCTTGGCGGCCAGTCTGATTGTTGGTGTTTTGATGCTGTTTATCCTGGTGCCACTGGTATTGGCCTCAATAGAATTTGCGCAGCAACTGACGCGTTTGGCGCGGTTGTTACAGCAACAAATCGAATCGGGCATCTGGCCAGCGTTACCGGAATGGTTACAAAATTTACCGTATGCCGGTGAGTGGTTACAAACCCAATGGGCGGGTTTACAGCAACAAGATCTGCAAGTGCTGACGCCGTTAAAAGGCTTAATCGCTCCGCTGGCAAAAATGATGCTCAGCATGGCCGGATCATTCGGCGCCGGTATGCTGATGTTATTGATTAGCTTGCTGATCGCCGGCGTATTATATGCAAATGGTGAAACAATCCACCGCTGGGTTTTGGCCTTTAGTCATAAGGTCGCGCCCAACGAAGGGGTTCGATTACTTGCCGTGGCACACACCACGGTACGCGGGGTAGTGAATGGGTTTATTGGCGCAGCCATTGCACAGGGGGCCTTTGCCTGGTTTGGGTATGCGCTGGCCGGTGTGCCGCATGCGTTGAGTTTTGGTCTGGCTACCTGCTTGTTATCCGTGATACCCGGCGGGCCCATGATATTGGCGTTACCAGCCATTGGCTGGCTGTATCAGCATGGTTCGATCGGGTGGGCAATATTTGTGGCTATCTGGACGCTGTTCGCGGTTGGTTCTATCGATAATGTGGTGAAATCACTGGTGATCGGCCGTAACAGCCCGCTGCCCATAGTGTTGATCTTGTTTGGTGTCGCAGGTGGGGCAATGAGCTTTGGTTTGTTGGGGGTGTTTTTAGGCCCGATATTGCTGGCTTTGGTGTATGCGTTGCTGAAAAACTGGGTTAACAGCGATGATAAAGCTATAAAAATACAATAATAATCAAATATATAACTATGTAGTCGGGGTCTGCCAGCCAGTCCCGGCTAATTTTTCTGCCAGGTAATCAATCAGCGTTTTCACTTTCAAAGACAGATTTTTACGCGAAGGGTAAACCGCATGAATACCGAAACTCGGCCCGGACCATTCCGGTAAAAAAGTCACTAATCGTCCTTCTTTGATATCCGGTCCGACCTGAAATATTGGTTGCAGGGCGATGCCTTGACCGGCTAACACCACGGCACGGATGGTATCGCCGTTATTGGTGTGCATTCTGGCTTTAACAGGAATGGCGCGTTCACCGTCTTTGATCGATTGAAAATGCCAGACATCACCAGTTGGTAAATAGGAATACGAAATGGCTTGGTGATGAGTTAGCTCTTCCGGCTTAGTGGGCGTTCCGTGTTTTTCCAGATAGGCAGGGGATGCACACAATACCGCGTGGCTATTGGCCAGTCGGCGCGAAACCAATGATGAATCAGCCAGATTACCGATGCGGATCGCCAGATCAAAGCCTTCTTCCAGCAAGTCAACTTGCCGATCGTTCAGCTCAATATCTAAGGTGATCGCGGGATGGCGAGCCATAAACTCGGCCCATAACGGGGCCAGATAACGGGTGCCGAAAGTCAGCGGAGCATTAATACGAATGTTGCCAATCAGGCTGGCATTGTTGGCACCAACAGCACTGTCGGCATCATCCAGATCTGCCAGAATATGTTTCGCGCGGTGATAATAATCGCGTCCCGCTTCGGTCAGTGCAATACGGCGGGTAGAACGCTGGAGCAGACGGACACCAAGATAGGTTTCTAACTCTTGAATATAGCGGGAAATAGCAGCTTTGGAGCTATGTAGACGCTGCGATGCTGCGACAAAACTGCCACTTTCCACCACCGCAATCAGAGCAGTTATGCTACGCAGACGGTCCATTGATTGTTCCGATTTATGAAATAGTTAATCTTTATAAATACTATTTATCTGTAGCCGGTAAATCAATAAAGTTAACGTACGCCAATGGAGAATGGTTACATGATTATGAAGATCATGTAGTGATGGATATCACAACGCAATATTAATGTTGATTTCCAGGAGCGTAAAAAATGA
>JAQUHG010000084.1 GCA_028683735.1 Tolumonas sp.
GCTGGCACGGAATGACTGCATCATCGCGCTTTTCATATCACTCCAGATCGGCTGCGGATTTTCAAATTTCCCGTCATGCCATTGAGGTGATTGCTTAATTTTAGACAAACGCTCACCGCTGGGTGATTTACCAAACGAGCTATAACCCGCGATCAAAAAAGCACTGGTAACAAGACCCGCAAACAGCCCTGAAATAGCTAATAACCATTTGACCGTGCGTCGAAAACCAATCGTTAATTGAGCCATGATGTTTCCTCCCGCTCTTATTGAATACCGGTAGTAACGAGTGTTAATGTTTTCATATAGCTGCCCTGCCTTATTTATCTACAGCAATTTTTACTAGAGTATATTTGACTCATTATGAGTGATTAATCAATCAATTAAAGACTAAATTTTTTTACTCGTTTGCCAGCACACGCCAGAATGCATCAAAACCAGCATTACAATAATGTTCCGCTTGCTCTGGTTCACGAATAATAAAGTCAATAGTTGTGTCAGCCATAGCCACCATCATGGCCGAGACAAAAGCGCACGAATTGTCCTGGATCTTACTGTTTTTAAGGCATTCATTCAGAAGCACCCCGGCTTCAGAAAAAATAGCCATAGCTGCTGCTCTGCTTTCTGTTGTTATGCGGTCTGAAACACTGAGTTGCCCCATAACCTTACGTTTTTCCGGATTATGTGCGCCCCAATTAATATATTTCGACCAAACAAAATGCATTCTTTCACGAAGCGTCAGCGTTCGGGGATAGTTAGATAACATCTCCCGACCCATCTCTTTTTTGAGTTCCAGATAGAGTTGGTTGAGCAATGCATCTTTGGTTTTGAAATACGTAAACAGCGTTCCTTCTGCCACCCCTGCCGTACGTGCGATTTTGGACGTTGGCGCCTCAAGACCCAATGCAGAACAAACAGCAATGGCCGCTGTTAATAATGCATAGTATTTATCTTCACTTCTGGGTCTTGCCATCTCGTATTCACAAAAATAAATGAGTAACCACTCAACTATAGCAACGCAAGACCATGAATACAAGTAATCAGGCTTACTCCCGGAGAGACTATTAGTCTTTCGAATAGCGGTAACAATTACCTCGCCCACTGGCTTTTACATGATACATCGCTTGATCTGCACGGTTTAATAACTGTTTGGTGTCCGTTGCATCATCAGGATACACACTAATGCCAATACTCGCAGACAGTGAGATTGTGGTTGGATTGTCATGAAAAATGAATGGTTCATGTAACATTTTTTTTATTTTCTCTTCCACAGCAGTAAAACCAACTTTATCCGCTACGTTTTCCATTAAAATGACAAACTCATCACCCGATAATCTAACGGCCAAATCATAAGCTCGAATTGAACGTTTAAGGCGATTGGCAAAGGCTTTCAATAACAAATCACCTGTTTCATGGCCAAATGAATCATTAATTTTTTTAAAATAATCAATATCAATGAAAACAAGTGCCAATTTCTGTTGTTGTCGTTGCATTCGTTCTAATGCAATAGGTAAATATTCAAATAACATTCGACGATTAGCCAAACCAGTCAAAGTATCAGTGCGTGCTGTTGAATAAGCTTCTATTTCTCTTTGTTTGAGAATTTCATCCGCCATGCACTTCTCAATGACAATACCAGCAAGCTGAGCAGATACATCGATTGCATTTAATTCATCTTCACCTGGCAACCAATTTTCAGCGCTATAAATAGATAATATCCCTAGAGCTTTATCATGACTATTTATGATCAATTTAGACCAATTTGGTTTAATACTTTCTTCTCGAATATCATTCTGCGGATTTTTTTGTTGACTCTTCTCATCAAAAACATCAATAGTCGCGCGACAATTCGATATCCAAGCTTCTAATCCATTTACAATTTTATTCAAAATAACAGCTTGTTTGTGTCCCCTTGCCAACAATGATAGCGCTTCATTACGAAGTGACTCTCGATTCTCCTGATGCACCCGGGCGGTGATGTCACGCGCAATCCCGACCATTAGATTTTTTTGGTTAAAACAAACTCGTCTTGCACTTACTTCTACAGGATAGGTACTTTTATCCTTCCGCCGATAAAAATCACGAAAAATAAAAGAAGTATCACATGTCACTTGGGCAACATGTTCTTTCCACTGAACGATGTTGGTCAATGTGGTGTTGATATCATAGATACATAAACTCATTAGTTCATCTGTGTTGTAACCAAGATCGAAACAAGCACGCTGGCTCACGTCAATAATTTCAGCAGTATCGACATCTACAACCAAAATTGCGTCATCGGCATTATCAATAACAAATCGGAATAAATTTAATTTATCCTCTTGTTGTTTTCTTTTGGTAATATCACGCGCACTGATCCGGACACCATACACTTGGCCTTGTTCATTAAACAGTGACTGCCAGTTTGACTCGATCCAGCAAACAGTACCATCACGACGAGTAAGACATAGTTGCTCATCTGTATGCTCGACACCATTTAATGCATCATTCAATAATTTGATACGATGATCGTAATTTTCCTGATCATATAAAAGATGCTGAATTTTATCTTTATTGTTCCGATACTCTTTGAATGTATAACCAATAATTTTTTCTGCAGCTTTGTTACACCAAATTATATCCCCTAAAGAATCCATCCATATTTCTGCATCATATGAATATTCAGCAACCATCTTAAACCTAGCTTCACTTAACTCAGCCTGTTGCTTATAAAATTTAACTAACTGCGCTTGTTGATCGGCTAATAAATCATATAACTTATCAACGGCATCCAGTAATACTCTATTGCTGCGTTTCAATGGTTGAATAGAAACCGGAGGTTGCAGTAAGGATGCAACTAACTGCATATCTTCTGCTAATATATGCATGCAAAGCCATTTAACAAGAAATGAAAGTAATTTATCTATTCCTTTGTTAATGTCTGTTGAGATAGTCTTAGTTAAAATTAAGGCTTGTTCATGAAATTTTTCATGGCTATTTATATGATGAGTTTTATCTTCTTCATCAAGAAGCGAAGGTATTAATAACTGTTCTTCAAATGAAAAGTGATATTGTGCGTATTCAACTAATTCTCGGCATGCAATAGTAAGTTGCTCAACCGATGTGTCATTAATTCGATACCACCCCAGTTTGTTAATGAGATTAACCAAATTAACATGCTGGTCATCAATTTCTGGATGGCCCGTTTCATAGATCGAACTCCAAACCAAAATTGGTGTGGCCTCAATCAGTTCCTTCTGACTATTATTCGTCATCGTATCCATACAACAACCTTTTAAGTGCAAACTCTTTAAAATCTGAGAACAACATGCATTGATAAGGCTGGCAGATCATTATGCTGGTGTATCGATTCAGCTACTATGAATATATATTACTAAATTTAGAATTGAAATTCAGTTAGGGTGAGTGATCTCACATAATTTTAGGGGTTTTTAGCTAAAGAAAAGCTTTGTTGTAATTTTGTGTCATTGATCATTCTTTGGCATTAAACAGAATGTTCAGCCTAAATTAACTGTTTTGTTAATAAATCCACCGAAGTGGATTCGTTTGGTGGCTAAATACTGCTTATATTTCAATCGCTGAACCTAACAATAGATGCTCTAGTTCTAATAATGAAGCGACTTCATAATGAGGAGTGATACCTTCAGGCACTGGTTTGTTTTCAGCATTAACCCAGCAGGTATGCAAACCTGCATTCAGACCACCTAAAATATCAGAATCAGGGTTATCGCCTACCATCAAAACTTGTTCACGCGTTGGGTTGCCCATCAGCGATAACGCATGCTCAAAAATATCCCGATGCGGTTTTGCCGCCCCTACTTGTTCGGATATAACCAGTAAATCAAAATGAGATCTTAACCCCGTACGTTCAAGACGAACCTGCTGTAACTCTGTAAAACCATTGGTAATGATCCCCAGTTTGGCCTTTCCTCTCAAAGCATTCAGCAAATTAACTGCCCCTTCCAGTGGGGCACAAATATCAGCCATTGCGGCTAAAAAAGCACTGTTCAGCTCTTTGGTTGACGTACCTAATTTTTCAGACCAGTGACTAAACCGTTGATGCTGTAGTTGTTGCGCGGTGATTTTACCGTCTTGATATTCAACCCACAGCGGCTTATTTACCGTTTGGTATTCTTGAAAATCCTGCTGAGTAAATGTCACACCAAAGCCAGAAAACATCCGTTGCAAACCGCCAAATGCATCAAATCGAAACAGTGTGTCATCGGCATCAAACAAGACCCAGTTATACATTGCCATTTTGTTTATCTCTTTATTCATGCCGGGTTCCATGCTCAGACGCAGGTGCTGCTAATAAATTAACATCGATGCCATTTTTTATTAGTAATGCTTCTAAAGCTGGCAACAGCACGCCTAATTTTTCTTCCAACGTCGCACGAACAGTATCAACAACCACTTGTGTGCCACGTTCAATTTCCACATTAATGGCACTACCTGCAGTTTTTAATTCAAACGTAGTCATCCGGCGTGTTTCCGGGATCAACCAAACTTCAAACCAACCTACCTCTTTATTGACTTCAGAGATCGTGAGACTGGTGCCATTAAGTGCAATATACCCTTTCGGAAAGATGTAACGCATCCAATGCAAAGGAGCACCAATTCGGATGCAGTAGTTGTCTTCAAATTGTCGAACTTCTAAGACAGTGGCACAAAAATCCACATGCCCTGAGAGCGGATGCCCGCCAATTTCAGCGCCATCTTTCGCTGCCCGCTCGGCATTAACACGATCACCAGCTACACAAGAACCCAGCGTGGTGATCAGCATGCTCTGCAGCATGACATCGAATTTAACGCGATTTTCGCTCAACATTTCAGTTACGGTCAGGCAAACACCGTCTATCGCAATGCTGGCACCGATTTGTAGCTCTGCGCAAAATCCGGTTGGAAATTCGATGTCAAACGTGCGAATACCATTCACATCAGTGATAGTTTGAATGGTAGCAACGCCTTGAACGATACCCGTAAACATGATCTTTTCCTCATCAATAGCCAGATTCAATTTATCTCTGAAAAACGCTGAAATCAGAACTACAAGCAAACCCTGGCGGCGCGGTGTACGGCAAATCAGTCATTCATGCTACGACAAAAAATACTTCCTTCGGAAAAATTTTCACATTCTCTTATCCAGACTTGATTTATATACTGACAAACCAAACTATATGCATGTAAGTGTTAACTCAGGGGCTGTATATGTTTAGTGTGTTGCGTTCTTTATTTCGTCAAATGCTACAAGATGGTAGCGACAGCGGCACGGTTGATACACCAGGCATACAGCTGGCGATGGCGTGTTTGTTATGTGAAGTTGCGAACGCGGACTATCAGGAAGATCCGCGTGAAGAAACCGCCAAAATACATTTGCTTTCGCACTTATTAGATCTTGATGAACAATCGGCCACAACGTTATTGCAACAAGCACATCAGAAAAGTAAAGCATCGGTATCACTATATGAATTTACAAATCAACTCCGTGCACTGAGCCCTAATGAGCGCTTCCAGCTGATTGAAGCCATGTGGCAAGTTGCTTATGCCGATGGCATCATAAACCCAATGGAAGAAGCTGTTATTCGCCAAGTGGCTGATTTAATTTACGTTGAACACCCTGAATTTATTCGCGCCAAACTCTCAGCGCAACAATCTAGTAGTGCATCATGAGTTATAGCCCACTGGTTGCCTTCTTCTTCTCAATTGGAGAAGGTTCTTAAACTCTTATGACAACGCCTTACAACATCCCCGCGACCCAGCACCAATTTGAATTTGAGATCAAACGCAGTCAGTTCATTTGTTACGCCGCACATGCAGATCACAGAGAAGTCGCTGAGAATTTCATTCGAACCATTCGTGAATTACATCCGCAGGCACGCCACGTTTGCTGGGCTTATATTGCCGGGGCACCCAATACCACCATCATGTCGATGAGTGATGATGGCGAACCTAGTGGTACGGCCGGACGCCCAATGTTAAAGATCTTACAATACAGCGGATTAGGTGAAATCGCCGTTGCCGTTGTTCGTTACTTTGGAGGCATTAAACTCGGCACTGGTGGTTTACAGCGCGCTTATTCCGATGCAGTTAGCGGTGTGCTCGAAGAGTTGCCATTAAAGCTAAAAGTCCCTCGCGAACACATAGAATTTTGTTATGACTATGCATTGGAATCAATCGTGCGTCATGTGCTAAGCCGCTACGATATTGATGGCGAACAGCTGAACTATAATGAACAAGTTTCTATTTCTTTGCAGATTGCCAGCACGCAATTAGATGCATTTCAAACTGAGCTTACCAATCACTGCTCGGGCGCGATAGAAATACAGATAAAAGATAAAGTATGAAAAGGACCCTTTTTTATGTCTGAAATAGACAAGCTGGCTTGGTTGTACATACAAAATAAACAACTGCTCGGTGCTCGTTCGAAAGGCAAAGACACCTATTACATTCCAGGCGGAAAACGAGAAGCTGGGGAAAGTGATCAACAAGCACTCATTCGGGAGATCAAAGAAGAACTCTCCGTCGATCTTATTCCTTCCACGATTGAATATGCCGGCACATTTAAAGCACAAGCTGATGGGAAGCCTGATGGCGTGGCGGTGAAAATGACATGCTATCTAGCTGAATTTACTGGTAAAATAAAAGAAGACGCTGAGATTGAAGAAATCACTTGGTTAAATCACCACGATTTAGCGAAATGTTCTCAAGTAACCAAAATAATCATGGACTGGTTAAAATCAGAAGGCAAAATTGAATAACGGTGAGAAAAACAAAATGCTCATACCAACACAACGAGGCATTGGCTGATGGCGAATAATTTACCGCCGTTGCCAGAAAGCAAATTAACGGTTTTGTGCCGCGTAGAGCCCGGATGTTTAGGCCCGGATGGTAAAGAATATATTGAAGGGTTTTGTCGTTTTGCATTTAAAGAAATGAAGTTGGTCCTTCCCTCTTTTGTGCAGTGGCTCATTATTCCCCGCTACGATAAAACGTTGCCTGAAATTCAATACAAACTGCGTGATCGCAATTTAACCACCGCGCAGGCAACAAAATTTCTGGAAATGTTCAATAAAAACACCAATGAAATTGAAAGTGATTTGGATGAAATATTGGCAGATCTAATCGAGGAATACCTTGCAAAGCACTAATTCTTTCAAGAATAACATTTAATTGAAGAGACTCTGATCGGCAGTTGCATGAAATGCGAACTATAATCATTATGCATTGCTGCAAAAGGAGATCTCTATGAAAAGCGCCCTGTTTGCACTATCACTTGTGATAGCAACAAGCATGTTCTCGTCAGGTTGCTACAGTAAAGAAACCATGGATTCCCCACCTCAAAAAGCAAATACCCCTCCTGCGACCATGAACACGGCCAGCATGATGAATGTGTCGATCATGGGGTTTGCATTTAATCCTGAAAATGTCACTGTGAAAATAGGTTCGTCTATTACCTGGACGAATCAAGATCGCGCACCACATACCATCACCAGTGACGACGGGAGTTGGGATTCAGGGAAGATCATGCAAAACGGAAAATATACTCACAAATTCGATAAAGCAGGAACGTTCACTTACTACTGTGCCGTTCACCCATCAATGAAAGGCACCATCATTGTCACACCATAAATGCCTTCGGATTACGCCTTCTTTTCTTCCTTAGCCCTCCGCGACACTGGCAAAACAGTGTCGCAGCCTGCAATAAATTGTTATGTCATCTTGCTTTCGCTTAGGGTCAAAAGACTCAGCACAACTTTTGCGATAAGATAATGTGGCTTGGTTCAATATCCATAGCACTGCTCGTCACCAGCGATTTGTGATCAACTCATAACAGGAGCAGTACATGCCAATCTCCCATTCAGACCTGAAAGATTGTCTTAAACAACTCGAATGTAGAACCGTCCATCAGACTAAACAACTGATCGAATACATGTTGCCGGGTACAAAGTTTGCGTTTTATCTGCAGGTTGAAAATGTATTCCCGCAAATGATTTTGCCGCCAGCTTTGGAGGTATTTCGTGATGTGCTGGTTTCTGTGCCTGGCGTGACTATTAAGTATCAATATTATCATAATGCGGATATGACTCGTTTCCCCAAATATGCTCATGGTGGAAAAAAAGAGGTGCACTATGGTCTGGCATTTGAATTTGAAAATAGTGATGCCGTATCACTTTTCGTTAAAAAGCTAGTAGAGATCGTGTCATAACAAGACAACACGGTTTGCCAAAACAGAGAAGCCCTAAACTCATGCCTGAAAAAATTGAAGCCCCCTTAAAAGAAGAAATTGCACTTCTGGAACCATTCAAGGGCGTATCACCAAACCATATTATTGTTCCAACAACTAAAGAGCAGTTTACCAAAGCAGTGGCTGATCTTTTCCGCCACCGTTTTGTTGGCTTTGATACAGAGTCCAAACCGGTATTTGTTCAGGGGCAAAAGTCTGATGGCCCACATGTCATTCAGTTAGCTACGCTAGAAAAAACCTATATTTTTCAGTTGCATTACCCTGAAAGCCTGAAATGCATCGCACAGCTACTCGAAACCACACAAATCATAAAAGTCGGCTTTGGGCTGAAATCTGATCGGGCACAACTGCATCGAAAATTAGGTATTACACCGAAAGCAATTCTCGATCTGGATTCGTTCTTTCGAGATGAAGGCTATCGTAAAGATTTGGGTGTAAAAACGGCCATCGCGGTTGTTTTACACCAACGCTTTCGTAAATCTAAAAAGATATCAACATCGAACTGGGCCCGGGAGCAACTGACCCCCGAACAACTAAGTTATGCCGCAAACGACGCCTATGCAGCCATTAAGGTTTTTCATGCGTTGAACAAACCCGAATCAGCATTTCCTATTGTCGATTTGAGCTAGTCAGTAAATATGCACTGGCATCTCTTGGTGCCAGAAAAATTTATTGCGCATTCCGGCCAATGAAGTTTGCCAGAATGTGACGGAATTGATATTTTTACCCACAATTCACATTCAAATGTGCCTTGTCTGGACAACGTCTGGTCACTCAGGTGCACGCTCCCGGATTAGTAATGAAATTTCTGGCAAACGTTCTTCTGGCGATAATCTGTTTCTCTATTTCTCCGTTATACGCCGCCAACACATTCCCTGATCCAAATACCGTGCAATGGTGGCAATCGGCATATCGTTATTCGCAAAAAGGCTGGATCAACCTGCATATTGAAGGCGCTCCCTATGAACGAGGGCTTCAGCATGGCCGGTTGCTTGCCCCTGAAATTGCTGATTATGCACAAGCATTGGCTAAATTTACTGATCCTGAAGCGCCAGTTAAAACGTGGGAAAAAACACGACGCGTAGTCAATATCTTGTTTCTGAATGGCTTTACGCAAGAACAACTAACCGAGATGAAAGGTATCGCTGATGGCGCCTCTGCCGCAGGAGCCCGATTTAATAACCGCGCATTAGATGTCACCGATATCGCTATTCTTAATTTGTCTAATGAACTCGATGAACTGGAAGATGCGTTAGCTATCACCCCCGTCAGCGAACAAAACAAACCTTCCGCGAAAGTCACCCAACCGGCTTCCATCCGTAACTTTGGCGGCCCGATCCGTTGTAATGCGTTTGCTGCAGTGGGGCCAGCCACTAAAGATGGCAAGATCGTGTTTGGGCACATCACCATGTTCTCGCTTTATCCGGCGACGTTTTATAACGTATGGATCGATGTAAAACCCAGCAAAGGCCATCATTTCGTTATGCAAACCACGCCAGGCGGCATCCAAAGTGGCATGGATTACTCGATTAATGATGCGGGCATCATGCTCAGTGAAACGTCAGTCAATCAGACAAAATTTGATTCGAAAGGTATTCCACTTGCTGCACGAATCAGACAAGCACAGCAATACGCCACTAGCATTGAAGAAGCAGTGGCAATATTAACAAATAAAAATAACGGCTTAGCGACTGCCGAATGGATTTTGGCTGATGTGAAGCATAATGAAATAGCCTTGCTTACGCTGGGAACACATAAAAGCAAACTCTACCGCAGCAGTAAAAAGGAATGGATTGCCGGTGCCGAAGGATTTTACTGGAGCAACAACAACACAAAAGATCTGGATATACGATTAGAAACGATATCCAGCATTAATGATCGCCCCTCCCCGGTTGCTGCGTTTAAGCCTGAACAGCGGGATGGAGTTTGGTTGAAATTGTATGATCAGTACAAAGGCAAGATTGATGCTGATTTTGCACATAAGCTTTTGACCACACCAGAAATCGTTGCATCTGTTTCTGTCGATGCCAAATACACCACCAGTGATATGGCGAATCAATTAACAACTTGGGCAACCTTTGGACCACCTCTGGGTACGGTGCGTTATCCATCTACTGATGATCAACATGACTTCCCGAATATCAAACCATTGATCAGCAATCCGTGGACCATATTGCATTCAGGCACACCACCAAAGAATGCAACGACATTAACTAACGCCGTCGACCTGCATAACCCCAAAAATCCAATGCTCCCGCCTCCAGCAGCGGAAATGTCTGAACCTGATACTAAACCTGCATGGCACGGTACATTGTTGCCCAAAACAGATGCTGATATCTGGTTAACAGCCGCTTTCGCTAACTATGAGCGGATCGTTGCACTTGAAAAAACCTGGCGGCATCAGAAACAAGATCAACAACTGACGCAAAATGAGCAAAATCATTTAGATGTGAAATTATTCTATTATCGTTCACTGTACGATTTGAGAGCCCGGGCGGGACTTGATTTTCCTTTAGCTGAAACGAAGATGAATTTCCGCGATGATAAATGGTATGACATAGTCGCAGGCAAAGGCGTATTGCTGCTCGCTAATTTACGTAACCAGTTAGGTAAAGACAATTTTGATCGGTTAATGGATAACTTTGGCCGGGCACAGGCGGGAAAAGCCGTTTCAGTCGCACAATTTCAGGCTTATTTAGAAAACGGAACCCACAAAGATTTATCTTCCTTTTTTGATCTCTGGATAAAAAATACCGGGTTACCTAATGCCAGCGGTTCACCGTTTTCAATTTTTACCTTTGATTCAGAATTAGATCATGCATTGATAGTCTATGGCACACAAGATGATCAGGAAGCTAATCAGGAAGCGGCTAAAAATCTGCAGCAAGCGCTGAAACGTCGTAAACATAATGCGGTTGTTCCAATCAAGGCTGACACTGACATCAGTGAAGAAGAGCTGAAATCGCATCATTTGGTGTTAATTGGCGGCCCTGATAGTAATCGTTTATTAGCGCGCTTTAACAAAGAATTTCCTGTAACCTTTGGTGCCGCCTCATTTCAAGCGAATGGCCAAACTTATGCTCACCCAGAAAGTGGCTTAGTCATGGCTGGCGACAACCCGCAAAACCGTCGATTTTCACTGGTTGCTGTTGCCGGTTTAAGCGCATTAGCAACGCTCAGTATTACTCAGGAATTTGCCGAAGGTACATTACCTAATGCACCTGTTGTATTGTTACCAAGCAATCAGGCGACTGTTGAGTATGTCGCCCCCACGTCATTGTGATAAATGGTGTTATTCTTGTTCGACGGTTTCGGTGTTCTTTTTGCGTGCGCGTTTTACCACCGCAGCCCCTTTGACTGCAGGTGCTAACGCCGCCGTA
>JAQUHG010000365.1 GCA_028683735.1 Tolumonas sp.
ATATTGCGGCATTGATTCAGCTAACCTATTGATGTGCAGAATATTAAGGGGATGTTTGTGAGTAGTACAAAGCAGTCATATGAAGCACTCTTAGTGGAGCGTGCCTGGGATAAAGATACACAAATCAAATTTTTTCTTGAGTACATTGAAGAATATAAACTCGCGGATCATTTTTTATCTTATTTGGGCTTAAAGCCAATTGCGACACCAAGCACAATTATCTCTTCTAAAGAGTATTCGACAGAGCAACTCATTGAAATAATAGTTAAAAATGAACGAATTTCTGAAATTATCAAAGAAAACTCGTTAGTAACTAAAGATGAGAGCCCATGGACTACACCGAACATTGTTAAATGTGTCAGAGAGTCGCTTTCTGTGGCATTGGAACCAGAAGATGAACGGTTAGAAAAGGAATTGCTGGCCTATTTTAATCTGCGTCACGCCTCATTTATTAAACCATTACAAGAGCAGAGGCCGAATGAATCACAGCCATCTGATGGCGATGAGTTTTTTGACAATATTTTCAGCCGTTATGCAAAATTTGGCTAACCGACCCAATACTGAACATAGCTAGTATCTTTTATACCAGTTGATTCTGCTCCAAAAAATGGCAGGAATAGCGAATTCCTGCTTTAAGCATTTCTTTCACCAAAAGCGTGCGCTCCGGCACTGGATTTGCATTTAACCTTTTTAGTAGTTCATTGAGACCAATGAAGGTGTGTTTAATGCGTAAAAGAGGGGAATGATGCACATGAACGGAGCAAAACAGCAGTATGACGAGTTAGTGTCAGCCCGTTTGTGGGATAAAGAGACGCAAATCAATTACTTCCTTGAATATGCGGAAGAATATAAATTATCCGCACATTTTTTGTCTTACCTGGCACTAAAAGCTTCGGCAGTGTCTGAGCCAATTATCTCTTCAAATAATTATACACCCGAGCAACTTATTGAAATGCTCAGTCAAAGCGAACGTATTGCAACGGTAATAAAAGAAAATGCACTGGTGACCCAGGCTGTCGATCCTTGGTTGGCTCCGCGGGTAATTGAATGTATTGCCAGTTGTATTTCTGTGGCGGTGGACCCGGATAATAAACAATTAGTGCAGGAACTGTTGACCTATTTTAATGTAAAACACTCATTTTTAATTCGGTCGATGCATAAATCATCAAGTGTTGAATCGGATGTGGTATCAGATAAATATCGGTTCGGAGCAAGAGGGTAACCAGATCATTCGCTATCTGTATTGAGATCATGTTAGTTTGAGATAACCACCTTATGTTCACATGGTCCGTTCGCATTCCGCTGAACTGAATCCTGGTTCATATAAATCAGGAGATAAGTTTGATGAGCAACCAGCAATGGAAAGCGAAGTGGAAGCGTGATGATATCGCGTTTCATCAGTCAAAAATTAACCCGCTGTTACCGCAATTCTGGTCAACACTCGACTTAACTGTCGGCGATACGGTGCTGGTTCCTTTATGTGGCAAAAGTCTGGATATGGACTGGCTGCTGGATGCGGGCTATAAGGTTTTCGGCATTGAGTTGAGTCATATTGCGATTCAGGCTTTTTTTGCGGGTCGAGGTTTGGTGCCAAATCGACAACGGCATGGCCGTTTTGTTCGTTGGTCGCATGGTAATGTGGAAATCTGGTGTGGTGATCTGTTCGATCTTTGTGCCGCTGATCTACTTAATATTAGCGCTATCTACGATTGTGCTGCATTGACTGCGTTGCCTGAACAGACTCGTCGGCAGTATGTTCGTCATTTGGGGGAGTTGTTACCTTTAACGAGCCAGATCTTATTACTGACAACCGAATCTGCCGATGACATCACGTCGATATTACCATTAGCGATAGACAGTGAAGTGGCGAGCCTCTATGCGTCTCGCTATAGCATTGAATTGTTGCATGGTAAGCAGTGTATGAAGATCGACCCGGAATATCCGCATGAACCAGCCAGAATGCTGGAAGAAAAAGTATATCGAATGCGGCCTCATTAGCGGTTAGGTCGCGCAGAGAAAAGTAGCGTCAGTTTAATCAAAGCTAATGTGTTATAATAACCATCCAAGATCATACCGTTAATTTGTATGTCGGCCACTCACTCTGAATTTTTGGGGTAAGCAATTCTGCTGGCGGATTCTCCTTGTGTTATCTCCATCTCTTATTGCCGCGCCTCTGTGGCGATCCCTCCATAATCTATTGATTTTCTGACGTTCGATCGATCATTGAAGGTTTTATTGTCTCAGCTGTTTTCAGTCGGGCACGGTTTCCTTTTGGTGTTTGAAACGATGTCGATCATCTGAGGCCTAACAACATGATCGCATATCTTATTTTAGTACACCGTTATCCAAACCAATTCAAACGACTCTTTAAGGCGATTTATCATCCATCCAATCATTACATGATCCATGTCGATAAGCGTTCTGGTGCCGAGTTGCAGACAGAAATAAGCGATTTTCTGGCGGAATATCCGAATGCCTCAATGTTAAAAAGTGAAAAAGCGTTGTGGGGTGGATACAGTCTGGTTGATGCCGAATTACGCGGTATGAACGAATTATTAAACATGGGGTTGGAATGGAAATTCTTTATCACTCTCAGTGCGCAAGATTTCCCGCTAAAGTCACAGACATACATCCATAATTATCTGAATCAGCACATTGGCAAAGACTTTTTGAAGGTGGCTAATCAGGCCGAAATTAGACCGGATACCATGCATCGCTTAGAAGAGTTTGTTACGGAAACAGATAATGAAATTATCAGTGAACCCGTTCAAAAACGTGCA
>JAQUHG010000085.1 GCA_028683735.1 Tolumonas sp.
TTCATAATTGAGCATGCTCAACAATAATAGAAATGATTTATCAGATATCCTCATCAGATAACCACTCTTTAAATTCAACCTGACCAGACTGTCTCAGTAATTGCTCACAAGCAGTGGCTGGAACAGGTTTGCTAAAACAAAAGCCCTGCATTTCATCACAATCACTGTCTTTAAGAAATTGTAGTTGCTTATTAGTTTCAACACCTTCAGCAATAACTTTTAAATCCATCTGATGCCCCATAGTAATAATGGTTTTTGCAATAGCCATATTCCGATTGTCTTCAGAGAGATCTTCGACAAACGATTTATCTATTTTAAGCCGAGACACAGGAAAGCTTTTCAGTGAACTCAAACTGGAATAACCCGTACCAAAATCATCGATAGAAAGTTGTACACCTATTCTATTTAACTCCTGCATGGTTTCTATAGCATGAGCCACATCATGCATGATCAGACTTTCTGTAAGTTCTAATTCAAGATATTTTGGTTCGAGTTTGCTTTCTTCCAATGCAGAAGCAACACGTTTCACTAAATCTTTTTCCTGAAATTGTCGGGCAGATACATTCACAGCAACAGTAATGGGCGGTAGTCCTGCTGCTTGCCAAGCTTTATTTTGCAGACAGGCGGTGCGTAATGCCAAATCTCCAATTGGAATTATTAAGCCAGTTTCTTCGGCCAGAGAAATAAATTCAGCGGGTGAAACCAGACCTTTTTCAGGATGATTCCAACGAATTAAGGCTTCAACGCCAAATATACGATTATTTTTTAGATCAATCTGTGGTTGATAGAAAAATACAAATTCTTTGCGTATTAATGCATTCCGTAGTTCTTCTGTTTGTGCCAATCGTCTTTGTATTTTTAGATTCATATCTGGGGTATACATTTGAATTGTATTCCGACCATTGGCTTTGGCTTGATACATTGCAGCATCGGCATTCATCATTAATGTATCCACATTCTGACCATCAGTCGGATAGACTGCGACACCAATACTGCACATCATGTTAATCGTGTGCCCATCTAACGTTAAGGGATGAGAAATTTCCTGTTGAATTCGTTTCAGTGTAGGCCCGATTAATTCTGTTTTTTGGGGTTGATCAAATAAAACAAGAACAAATTCATCGCCTCCTAAACGGACGACGGTATCAGATTGCCGTACACTTGCCTGCATACGATTGGCAACACTTTTCAACAGTTCATCACCAATATTGTGGCCTAAGGTATCGTTAATCAGTTTAAAGTTATCCAGATCAATAAACGCTACTGTAACCAGACGTTGATAGCGATGAGCGTATAAAATTGCTTGCGTCAGGCGGTCTTCCAGTAATGCTCTGTTCGGTAAGCCAGTCAGTACATCATGATGAGCCATGTAATGGATTTTTTCCTGAGCATGCTGCCGCTCAATCGCAATTCTGGTTAGATAAACGGCGGTATTAGCGAGCGTTATATCCTGTTGCGTTGGATGACGGGTTTCAGTTTGATACATGGCAAAACAGCCAAGTACATTATTGTCATCTGCAATGATCGGTATTGACCAACATGATTTAAACCCATAGGGATGTATAAAAGCACGGTAATTATCCCAGCGAGGATCAGTATCAATGTTCTGAACAAAAACAGGTTCTCTTGTATAGGCCGCCACACCACTGGATCCAGCATGTGGATCGATTTTAATTCGGCCAACAGCTTTTAAATACGATTCTGGCAGACTGGGAGCAATATAGTGCCTAAGATGTTGTTGGTCATCATCCATCATTAATATTGCGCACTTACTATCAGACTGCTGCATTTCAATGAGTTGAATAATTTTATTAAATATATCTGTTAATGTTGTATTTTTTGCCATTATCTCCAGTATTTTATTTTGTCCATCGCGTAACACCTCCATCTGTTTACGTTCAGATATATCGTTAACGACCAGAATTGTACCTTTTTTAGGGTTGTTTTGATCAATCCTGTTCAGAATGGTTTCGCCCCAGAATAAGCTGCTATCCTGACGTTGGTATTGTACGTCAAAAGTAATATTGTCATTAATGATGGTGTTTTTTTTATTCAAACCACTGTTCATCGGAAATATGGTATCAGGTGCAAGCATTTCCATTGGTGTTTTATTTATTAAGACATCTTCTGAATAACCAAACATTCGTAAAAATGTATGGTTAACTCGAATGGTTTTTCCATTCTCATCCAAAAAAGCAATACCCACGCCTGCAGATTCAAGAATAGTCTGTTGTTCTTTAGCCAAAATTTTCAAATCATATTCAGCTTTTTTTCTTTCGCTGATTTCTTGAGATAACAGCGCATTTTTCCTTTGTAACAGTTTTTGTGTTTTGCACAATGTCAGATGAGTTTTAACTCTGGCCAGTACTTCCTTCATTTGAAATGGCTTAGTTATATAATCAATACCGCCTGCGTCAAATCCTTTAATTTTGTCTTCTGTATCGGTTAATGCCGTCATAAAGATGATAGGAATATCCTGTACCTGTTGTATTAACTTCAATTGCCGACAAGTATCGAAACCATTGATCCCAGGCATCATAACATCGAGCAAGATCAGATCGGGACGCACATACTGCGCACGTTGGATGGCCTCATGACCATCTTGTGCTATGACAATTTGTAATCCATGACTTTCCAGATGGTCCACCAGCACACTGAGATTAGCCGGCGTATCATCCACCACCAGAATAACTGGCTCATGCATTGCTTCAAGTTCAAGGCTAGCCGCTGTTGCCAACTCAGCTTTTATCATGATTCATTCCCTAAATAATGAGCCTCAATTTAATCCAGTATAGATCGAAAAATACTGAATCTCTCAAATGGATCTCACTGTTCTGTAGAATGAAATGGCGATTTTTCCTGGTGCTTTTGTACCAGTGCCAAAATAGCTTTAGATTGGAATGTTCTCGCTAGTTCACTTAACTTATTAGCAAAAGAGAGATAACGGGGATCTTCTGCGCCTAACCGCTCAGCCCAACGGCGAACTTCTCGCATATTACCGGTCAACGCTAAGTGGTGGAGCTCTTCTACTTTTGTTAGCGAGGGAAGTACCCACTCAGATTCATACTGTTCTTTGGCGGGTGGCGGATTAGCTATGTGGTTGTTAACTACCCACTGAAGCTTGAGCAGGGTGCCAATTTGTTCCAATAGTTTTTGTTGCTCAATGGGTTTACTGACAAAACCGTTTGCACCAGATTCTCGTCCACGAGCCAGCTCTTCGTCAGTAGCACTCGCTGAAACAATAATAACGGGCGTATGTTGTAATTGGGGAATGCAACGAATTTGTCGTGTGGCTTCCAGACCATCCAGCACTGGCATGACCACATCCATCAAAATTAGGTTTGGTTGCCAAACAATCGCCTGTTTGATGCACTCCTGACCATTTGTTGCCTGCATTGTTTCAAATGCCAGAGCCTCGAGCCATTCAGCCAGTAATGTTCTGTTGGCCTCTACATCGTCAACTATCAGGATCCGTTGTCGTTGCCCGGTATAGCCTTTGATCTCATGCTGAGGCAAGTAGAGAGAGATGTCTGAATTAGCGATGGGTAATGTCAGTTCAAAGCGAAATTTGCTGCCAACACCTGGTTCACTGCTGACTTGAATATCGCCGCCCATTTGCCGAACGAGTTCCCGACTGATGGCCAGACCTAACCCCGTACCACTGGCCCGACGTTTAATATCCCCCACCTGCTCGAACGGTTGAAAGATGATTTGCAACTGTCCAGCTTCCATTCCGATACCAGTATCTTCAATTTCAAAGGTAAGCTGAACTAAGTTATTGAGTTGCTGCGCGGCTTGTATCCGTAATCTGACATGCCCTGCATCGGTAAACTTCACCGCATTCCCAAGCAAATTCAATAGAATTTGTCTCAGTCGTTTTTCATCAAGCAATACCGATGGGGGGAGTTGCGAAGACAGTTCCAGCAACAGTTCCACATTTTTTTGTTCGGCTTTGACTTGCATGATATCAGCTACAGTTTGAATACAAGCAGTCAGATTGACCGGGGTAGGTTCAAGTTCCAGTTTCCCAGCCTCAATTTTGGACAAGTCGAGTAGATCGTTAATTAAAGTCAGCAGATGTTTACCGCTCTGCGAGATAATATTCAGACCTCTTTTTTGTTGCTCATTGCATTCTTGTCCCTGTAACAATAGTTCGGTGTAACCGAGAATAGCATTGAGCGGTGTTCGCAACTCGTGGCTCATATTAGCCAAAAATGCTGATTTGGTACGGGTGGCCGCTTCGGCCTGAATGCGAGCCAGATCCAGTTCCTTAGCCTGAGCCTCCAGTGTTTCCGTTTGTCGTTGTAATACTTCGGTTCGTTCTGCTACTTTGTTTTCCAGTTGACTGAAAATGCGCTGGCGTTCGATTTCAGCTTCTGCTTCCAAAACCCGGACTTTTCGGGCATTTTCCTGAAAAACTCTCACGGCTTGCGTCATGTCACCAATTTCATCACCACGGTGCAGATCAGGGAGCCTATCGTCTAAATGCCCATTGGCTAACCGCTGCATCACCGCTGAGAGTGAAACAATGGGGCGCGCGATTACACGAGATGTTTGTCTGGCAATAAAAAGCGCAATCAGAACGGCAACCGTGCTTGCAATGATTGAAATCAAAAGACCCTGATTCCTGTTTTTAGCAGCGATTGCGCGCTGTTCATGCGCGAATTGGGCAACAAGGGCAATAGTTCTGCTTGCTTGCATTCGCTCCTGCTCATCCGCCTGATGTAACTCTTTGCTGGCCTGACGGAAGTGTTCAAATGCTGTCCGGTAACCGGAAATCTGATCCTTGACCATCAATACAGATGCAGATCCCGGTGTAGAATCAGTTGAGGGAAGAATGCGGGAGTAACGCATCAGTTGATTCAGTATGCCGTAGATAACATCTGCTATCGCATTGGTGGGGGTTAAACGATAGATCAGCGTCTGCGCTTCCAGCTTAGTCACATGTTCCGTAAATTGTTTGGAGACAATAACCGCATTCTGCAGAAGACCGGCTTCGGTGCGAAGATCGTCTATCATTCGATCAACCTTTTCTTTCCTTGCCTGAACTAAACTGTCGAGCTGATTGACCCTTTCATAAATGTTGTCCAGACTTTGAATACCATTTCCAGCCAATGTTTGTTGCAATGCTGGAGAAGCCGCCACCATGTTTTGAATTGTTCGCTCAGACTGTGTAATCGATGTTGTCAGTTGATTGAGATATACCTGCCAATCCGGCGACTCAATAGCGTTATGCAACATGCCCAGCACGGGAATGAGAGCGTGGCTGGCATCTATCGCTTTCTGGAAAAATTCCGGTTTCCGTTTGATCAGCCCCTGAATCAGTGCCGCTGTAGCAGTTCGCTCTCCGTTACGAATACTTTGCAATATTTGGCGTGTTTCCAGAATTCGTTTCTGTTGCGCCTCATATGCCATGGTCTGTTCATCTAGCTGAGCCTGACTTTTCTCGATATTTTTCTCAATTTCTATTGCTACTGCCCGTAGTTGCTCATGACTTACGGTCATATTGATCGTTTCGGTATCCATGGCCTCAATAGCCATGTGTAATGTGTCGATAGCTTTCGAGAACTGGCGAAGCCCGGTTGTCAGTACCATGGCATCATCCGGACGCGTAAATTTGGATGTTGAAAGCAGCGCGAGGGTATTCGTGATGAGTGTTCTGGCCGTATTTAAACTATCGACATCGTGTGAAGTGATGAAGTGTTCCACGCGTTCCGTTGCCGTATTTACCGAAACCATGATTTCGGAGGCTCGACTTGTCGTCTCAACCGCCTTTTGCATATTGTTCAGACCATAAATACCAGTCAGCGAAACAGCAATAGCAAGCGCAACCAGTAAGACTACCAGCGTCATGATTTTTACAGTAATGGGCCAATGCTCTGGTGTTCTTAGTTTTGCAATCACCGTCTATTACTCCGATACATCGGGCTATTTCGATGTGGCTGAGGGAGCTGGGACCTGAGGTGGTTCAGTGCCATTGACCTTCGCATCAATCATTCCGGCAACAATTTTCTGTGTGTAAACAGGGTTGGCCGCACCACCGACAGGCATGGTTGCCAGCCATGACTTCAGACTGTCTTCATGAATAGTGACTAACGGAACAGTCAAAACAGGAGGCACTTTTTTACCGGCAAGAATTTGTTGGGCAACCCAGAATCCAACCTGGGAAACACTCGGCGTCGCTGAGACAGAAATAGTTTTATAGCCATTGGCATTACGTTCCTGTTGCCACAGCGCCAATTCATTCTGCCGATTGCCCATAACAATGATAGGCAATGAGCGCCCGGCAGCTTTAAAGGCCATGGCGGCACCATAGCCGTCACCACCTTGATCGACTATTGCATCAATCTGAGGAAGAGACGGGAGTGCTAAAGCAACTTCTTGTTGTGCGACAGAAGCGGTCCACTGTCCATAGACAGTATGGACAATATTTAACCCTGGATAATTCTGTGCAGCTTTATGAATGCCGTTGCTGATGTCGGCATCGGTGGCATCACCGGCAATGCCTCGAATTTCCAGTAAATTCCCCTTTCCACCGAGACGATTAGCCACATAATTAATCTCTGTTCGTCCCATCTCGGACCAGTCATAATTCACTTCATAAGCACAAGGTTCATTGACTTTACTGGCCAGTGCAACAACAACGACTCCCGCATTACAGGCATCGTGAACGACCCTTTTCAAGGCGGTATCTGACGCGGCGAGAATAACAATCGCATCGTAACCATCCAGAATCATTTTCTGAATTTCAGCAGCTTGTTCGCTCGCAGAATTATTGGCGCTCACTACAGGCGCCTCTTTGATCAGACCGGCTTGCTGGGCCTGTAGTGCAATATTTTCCCAGTTCCGCACCATCAATTTTCGGAAGTCACTCCCCGCATAAGAGTTACTGAAAGCAATGCGTTTTTGGCTCGTGTCACCTTGCGCGATACCATGTTCTGCTGCAAGTGCTGAATGGTATGATAATAGCGACAAGCCAAAACACACGCCTGTCAGGAGCCCTATTGTGCCTTTTTGGCTGGTTGAAGACTGAATGACCATTACTTTCACTCCTGCTTTCAATTTAAAATAGCGATGAGACACCTAAATCTATAAATAACAACGTCAATTGAATACTGTTTAGAATAAGTGTAGCTATAGTTTTGCAGAATAAATTATGAATCATGCCAAACGAACATCAGTACAATGAATAAGCTCCTAACTCGAAGCCAATCAAGGCCCTACTGGTAACCACAGCAGACAGAACAGATAAAAGAAAAGGCGCTGAATGCGCCTTTGAATTAAAAACAAATTTTTGACGGAAATTATTTCTCTTCGTGCAATCCGCATTCGCGTTTCAGGCCGAAGAAACGGGTCTGTTCTTCCGTCATGCCCGGTTCCCACTTCGCGGTGGTCTGCACATCGCCAACTGACAGGTAGCCTTGCTCCCACAGTGGATGATATGGCAAATCGTGTTCTTTAAAGTAATAGAACACGTCTTTGTTGGTCCAGTCGATCACCGGCAGGAATTTGAAGATCCCACGCTGCACCGCCAGCACCGGCAGATTGCCACGTGTTGATGACTGTTCACGACGCAAACCGGAGAACCAGGTTTTCACATCTAGTTCTTTCAGCGCCCGCGCCATCGGTTCCACTTTGTTGATCTGATTGTATTTTTCAATACCTTCCACACCCTGCTCCCACAGTTTGCCGTAACGGGCTTCCTGCCAGGCTGGGGTGATCGGCGCCTGATATACTTTCAGATTCAGTTTCAGACGATCAGTGAGTTGATCGATAAACTGATAGGTTTCCGGGAACAGATAACCGGTATCGGTCAGCACCACCGGCACATCCGGGCGCACCAGGGTCACCAGATGCAACATCAACGCAGCCTGAATACCAAAGCTCGAAGAGAGAATAAACTCGCCTTCCAGATGTTCAAATGCCCATTGCACACGCTCTTGTGCGCTGAGCGCCTCCAGCTGCTGATTCACTTCAACCAGCTGAGCTGTTTGTTCTTCTTTAGAGAGTGCAACCAGTGCACTCAGCGACAAAAGATTATGCGGCATAGAAATCCTTAGCTGAATCAACAACGGGTTTCACGATCTCAGCGCGGATCACGAAATCACCAAAGCCTTCATTCTCGTTACGCTCTTTCGCCCAACGTCCCAGCAATGTATCGATCTCTTTTAAGATCTCAGCAGAAGTGATGTTCTCACGATACTGACGTGGAATCCGGGTGCCTTCGCGGTTACCACCGATATAGAAGTTGTAACGATCCATAGCCTTACCAACCAGACCAATTTCCGCCAACATCGCACGACCACAACCGTTTGGGCAACCCGTGACACGGAAGATCACATGATCATCAGCCAAACCGTGTTTCGCCATTACTGCTTCGATTTGCGTGGTGAACGCAGGCAGGAAACGTTCGGCTTCTGCCATCGCTAATGGGCACGTTGGCAATGCCACACACGCCATCGAGTTTTTACGCTGTTCGGTAATGGCATCGTCAATCAAACCATGCGCACGGGCGATTTTCTCGATTTTTGCTTTATCTTTTTTCGGCACACCCGCGATGATCAGATTCTGGTTTGCGGTCATGCGGAAATCACCTTTGTGAATTTTCGCAATTTCTGCCAGACCGGTTTTCAGCGGTTTGCCAGGGAAATCCAGAATACGACCGTTTTCGATAAACAGCGTCAGATGCTGTTTGCCATCGATACCTTCCACCCAACCGAAACGATCACCACGGCTGGTGAACACATACGGGCGGCTGGCCTCAAATTTAATACCGGTACGTTTTTCCACTTCCACTTTAAACGCATCAACACCGACACGTTCCAGCGTGTATTTGGTTTTGGCATTCAGACGATTTGAACGGTTACCCCAGTCACGCTGAGTGGTGACAACAGCTTCAGCAAATTTCAGCGTATCTTCTTTTTTGATAAAACCGAAATCATCTGCCTTACGTGGGAAGGTTTCTTTGTTGCCATGAGTCATGGCCAGACCACCACCCACCAGCACGTTGAAACCAATCAGCTTGCCATCTTCGGCAATCGCTACGAAATTCAGGTCGTTCGCATGCACATCGATATCGTTGTGCGGCGGAATCACCACGGTGGTTTTAAATTTACGCGGCAGATAGGTTGAACCTAAAATGGGTTCTTCATCCGGGCCTGGTTTCTCACCATCCAGCCAGATCTCAGCATAAGCACGGGTTTTCGGCAGCAGATGCTCAGAGATCTTTTTCGCCCACTCGTAGGCTTCCTGATGCAACTCTGACTCGACCGGATTCGATGTACACAGTACGTTACGGTTTACGTCACCCGCGGTAGCGATAGAGTCGATACCGTATTTGTTCAGTGTCTGATGCATCATTTTGATGTTTGGTTTCAGCACACCGTGGAACTGGAAGGTCTGACGCGTGGTCAGACGAATGCTACCATACATGGTATGGTCGTGCGCAAACGCATCGATGCCTAACCATTGTTCCGGTGTGATGATGCCACCCGGCATACGGGCACGTAACATCACGTTGTGCAGCGGTTCCAGTTTCTGCTGAGCGCGCTCGGCACGAATATCACGGTCGTCTTGCTGATACATGCCATGCAAACGGATCAGCTGGAAATTGTCGCCGGTAAAACCGCCGGTCAGTTCATTTTTCAAATCCAGCTCAATCGTACCGCGCAGGAAATTACTTTCCGCTTTCAGACGTTCGTTGTCAGATAATTTTTGCTCGCTCATCAGTAGACATCCCTCTGGTAACGCTTGGCACGACGCAGTTCATTGACATATTCTTCGGCTTCTTCGGCGTTCTTACCACCGTGTTCCACCACGATATTCACCAGTGTTTCATGAACATCTTTTGCCATACGGTTGGCATCACCGCAGACATAGAAATGGGCACCGTCTTGCAACCACTGCCACACTTCTGCGCCTTTGGCCTTTAATTTATCTTGTACGTAGATTTTATTGGCTTGATCACGGCTGAAAGCTAAATCAATTTTAGTCAGTAAACCGCTCTTCACATATTTCTGCCATTCCACCTGATACAGGAAATCTTGCGTGAAATGCGGGTTGCCAAAGAACAACCAGTTTTTACCTTCCGCACCCTGGGCGTCACGTTCCTGAATAAAAGAACGGAATGGTGCAATACCAGTGCCCGGTCCCACCATGATCACTGGGGTATCAGGATTAGCTGGCAAACGGAAATTATCGTTGTGTTCCACGAACACACGCACTTCACCACCTTCCTGCACCCGATCGGCCAGGAATGAAGAAGCGCCACCAGAGCGCACAGGACCATCTTCCTGCGGATAACGCACCACACCGACAGTCAGATGTACTTCTTCTTCCACTTCAGACTGTGCAGAAGCGATAGAGTACAAGCGCGGGCTCAGTGCACGTAATAAACCAACCAGCTGTTCAGCAGTCAGTTTAGTTGGGAAGCGTTTTAATACGTCGACAATCTGCGCTTTTGCCGCAAGCTTGCGGGTTTCATCTTTGTCAGCCGCTAATTTCTTCAGTTTTTTATCCGAGGAAATTTCAGCCAGACCAGTAATAAAAGCGGCATGCAGACGTGTCAGCTCAAACTGAGTGCTCAGCGCATCACTTAATGCAGCCGCTTTACCTGATACGGTTACCTGTTCATCACCAGTCAAACCGGTCAGCGCCAGAATTTCAGCTACCACGCTGGCATCATTATCAAACCAAACACCTAATGCATCACCCGGTTGATAGGTAATACCCGAACCTTCCAGATTGATCTCAAAATGGCGGATGTCTTTCGTTGAATCACGGCCAGTAATTTTCTGGTTGGTGCTCAGCGTCGCAGCAAACGGGTTAAATTTGTCATACGCACTGTGACCTGCAGCAATCACAGCGGAACCAGCCACTGCCACCGCAGCCGGTGCTGCGGTTAATGTCGCCGCCAGTTTATCGAGAAAACTTGATGCCCAGGCATCAGCAGCAGCGCGGTAATCGACATCCAGAATAGCGGCATCTTGCAGACGAGTGGCTTCGGCTTTTTCAAAGAACGCATCAAAATCTTTCGCCGTCTGGCAGAAAAATTCATAAGAAGAATCGCCCAGACCCAGTACCGCAAATTGCAGACCGAATAACTTACCTATTTTGCCGCCTTTCAGTTGCGCGTGCAGATCAGCCGCTGCCTCTGGCGGCTCACCTTCACCATAGGTACTGGTGACGATCAGCACATGGGTCTCTTTCTTCAGCTGTTTTGGTTTGTAGTCATTCATGGCCACCAGTGACACCGGAATGCCACGCGCTTCGGCTTGGGCTTTCACACTTTCCGCCACGCCTTTCGCATTGCCGGTTTGTGAACCCACCAGAATGGTCAAACTACCAGTTGGTTGTGCGGCCACAGGTGCAACAGTGACCGTTGAGCCAGCAGAGATAACGGCTCCGCCAGCACCTTGTGCCAAACCAAACAAGAAGCCACTGGCCCAGATCAGTTCGCTCGGAGAGAGATTTGCTACGGCTTCCGCCAGTTTAGAAAGATGCGGTCCCGCTATCGGGCCAGCTAAAGATGGAGATTTGTCGCTCATATGCCAATTCCTGCATTAAGAATGCTGTCAGCTTACAAG